>CATWKM010000070.1:0-7752 GCA_958351385.1 uncultured Collinsella sp.
GGCCATGGCGGCCTCGGCCTCCTCCACGCGAGCGCGCTGCGTTTCCATCTTGCGCTCGAGCGAGCTCACCTCACGACGGAGCTTTTGGCGCTCGGCATTGGAAAGGCCGTTGGGCTGACCGCTCGACTTGGGCTTTTCGGCCGCAGCCGCCGCGGCACCGGTGTCGAACGTACCGGTCTTGGCGCTCGGTGCACCCACGGGCTCGCCCTCGGCGGTGGCGTTGCACAGGCGCAGGTACTGGCCGACGCCGCCGGGCATATGCGTCAGGTGGCCGTCGAGCAGCGCCCACTGCTGGTCGGTCACGCGCTCCATCAAAAAGCGGTCGTGCGTCACCAGAATCAGCGTGCCGGGCCAGCCGTCCAGCAAGTCCTCGACAATCGCCAGCATGTCGGTATCCAGGTCGTTGCCGGGCTCGTCCAGGATGAGCACGTTGGGCTCGTCCAGGATCGTCAGCAGCAGCGACAGGCGACGGCGCTGGCCGCCCGAAAGATCGCCGATGCGGCTCCAGAGCTGCTGCGTCGTAAAGCCCAGACGCTCGCAGAGCTTCTCGGGTGAAGTCTCCTTGCCGTCAATGACGTAGTACTTCTTATAGTGGCTGAGCACCTCGCGGATCGTGTCGCCCATGTAGGGTTCGAGCTCCTCGAGCTGCTGCGACAGCACGCCAAAGCGCACCGTCTGGCCGATCTTCACGCGGCCGCGCAGGGGCGCGATCTTGCCCTGGATCACGTCGAGCAAAGTCGACTTGCCGGCGCCGTTCTCGCCCAAAAGACCATAGCGGTCGCCCGCACCAATGAGCCAGGTCACGTCGTTGAGCACCTGCTTGGGCGCGCCATCGGTATCCGCATAGCCGGCGTCCACGTCGACCACATCGATAACTTGCTTGCCCAGGCGGCTCACGGCCAGGCGCTTGAGCTCCAGCTCGTCACGCACGGGCGGCACGTCGGCGATCAGCTCGCGAGCGGCATCCACGCGAAACTTGGGCTTGGTGGAGCGCGCCTGGGCACCGCGGCTCAGCCACGCGAGCTCCTTACGTGCCATGTTGCGACGGCGCTCCTCGGTAACCGCGGCCATGCGGTCGCGTTCCACGCGCTGCAGGATATATGCCGAATAGCCGCCCTCGAAGGGATCGACCTGGCCGTCGTGAACCTCCCACATGCTGGTGCAGACCTCGTCCAAGAACCAGCGATCGTGCGTGACCACGAGCATCGCGCCCTGACCGCGCTGCCAGCGGGCCTTTAAGTGACGCGCAAGCCAGTTGATGGTGCGCATGTCCAGATGGTTGGTGGGCTCATCGAGCATGAGCACGTCATAGTCGCCGATCAGCAGGCGCGCGAGGTCCACGCGGCGGCGCTGACCGCCCGAGAGCTCGCCTACCATGCCCTCCCAGGGCACATCGCTAATAAGACCGGCCAGAATCTGGCGCGTACGGGGGCTCGACGCCCACTCGTACTCGGGGGCGTCACCCACAACGGCATGATGCACGGTATCGGTATCGACAAGCTGGTCCTTTTGGCCGAGTAGACCGATCGTGATGCCGCGGCGGTGCGTCACGCGTCCGTCATCGGGCTCCAGCGTGCCGGCGAGCACGCTCAGCAGCGTCGACTTGCCGTCGCCGTTTTTACCGACAATACCAATGCGGTCGCCCTCGCCCACGCCGAGCGTCACGCTATCGAAAATATGCTTGGTGGGAAACTCTAGGCTGACGGAATCGCATCCCAAAAGAATCGCCATATGCCCTGCTCCTTCGTAGAAATTCAACGTTCTCCATGATAGCGAAAACCACCACAAAGGGGACGGGCGCCTTCGTGGTGGTTTTGGGCAAGCGCACCAGCACACGACACAAAAAGGCGGGCCATCTCCCGCAAGAGATGACCCGCCTCTCCAATCAGTCCCGCGGCAACCGTGGCCGCCGCGGGCCTCAAGCATGTCCCGGACTAGGAGAACATGCCGGTGAGGTAATCATTCAGCCGCTTATCCTTGGGCCGTTGGAAAATCTCGTCGGTCTCGTCGTACTCGACCATATCGCCCATGTAGAAAAACGCCGTGCGGTTGGACACGCGCGACGCCTGCTCCATGTTGTGCGTCACGATGACGATGGCGCGGTCGGCCACGATCGACAACATGAGGTCCTCGATCGCCAGCGTCGAGATGGGGTCGAGCGCCGAGCAGGGCTCGTCAAACAGGATTACGTCGGGGTTGAGCGCCAGCGTGCGCGCAATGCACAGACGCTGCTGCTGACCGCCCGAAAGCGCGTAGGCGCTCTTGTCGAGCTTGT
Organism: uncultured Collinsella sp.; assembly: GCA_958351385.1. GTDB lineage: Bacteria > Actinomycetota > Coriobacteriia > Coriobacteriales > Coriobacteriaceae > Collinsella. Next base: position 2,276 of record CATWKM010000070.1, read on the forward strand.
CTTTGACCTCGTCCCACAGCGCGGCACCGCGCAGACTTTCCTCGACCATGCGGTCGAGCTCGTCACGGTCGGTGATGCCGTGGCGCTTGGGCGCAAAGGTGATGTTGTCGCGAATGGACTTGCGGAAGGGGTTTGGCTGCTGGAACACCATGCCGATGGAGCGACGCAGCTCGTACGTGTTCTCGGTCTTGGTGTTCACGTTGCGCCCGCGGTAGTTGATCTCGCCCTCCACGCGACAGCGGCGAATCTCGCGATTCATCAGGTTGAGGCTACGCAAGAAGGTCGACTTGCCGCAGCCCGAAGGCCCGATGAGCGCCGTGATCTCACCCTTGTGGAAGTCGAGCGACGTATTGTGCAGCGCATGGTGGTCGCCATAGTACACGTTGACGTCCTTGGCGGAGAGCACGACCTCGTCGCTCACGGCCTTGCCGCTCACGCGCACGCGCCTCTCGCTCTCCCCCACGCTCGACAGAAAGTCCTGGGGGGTGTCGGACGTGGCCGCCTCGGTTGCGGGCGTTGCATTCATATCGCTCATTCGGCCGTCATCTTCCTTGCCAGTTGCTTGCCCACGATACGGGCGACTACGTTAAACAGCAGCACGCAAATCATCAGCAGTGCCGCGGTGCCCCAGACGATCTGCTGGGCCTCGGGGCTGCCCTCGCCATAGATCTTGTAGATGTGCACGGCAAGTGACTCGCCGGGACGGAACACGTTCCAGGCGCAGGTGGGGCTCGACAGGTTAAAGCTCAAGAAGTTGAGGCGGACCGGCGAGCTCATGCCCGAGGTAAAGAGCAGCGCCGCGGCCTCGCCAAACACGCGGCCGGCCGAAAGCACGATGCCGGTCACGATGGCGGGCATGGCCTCGGGAATCAGGATGTGCAGTGTGGCCTCCCAGCGAGTGAGGCCCATGGCCAGGCACGCATCGCGCTGGGCCTGCGGCACGTCCTCGAGCGCCTGCTGAATCACGCGCACCAGGATGGGGATGTTGAACATGGTGAGCGCGACGGCGCCGGAGATGATGGAGTACTTCCAGCCCAGCTGCACCGAGAACACCAGAAAGCCGAACATGCCGACGACGATGGAGGGCAGCGAAGACAACGTCTCGATGGCGGTCGAGGCGATGTCGCGAATGGGACCGTCGGGCGCGTATTCAACTAGGAAGACCGCGCCGCCCAGGCTGATGGGCACCGAGATGATCAGGGTAATCAGCAGCAGATAGAACGAGTCGAACAGCTGGTAGAGCACGCCGCCCTGCGTTCCGTTGGCGCGTGCGGGCTGCGTGAGAAAGCCCGGCTGGAACAGCGTCGAGATACCCTCGAACAGGATGTAGGCCACCATGGAGACGACGATAAGCATGACGATGGCGACAATCGCCGTCAGCACGCCCGTGGCGATACGGTCTTGCCTTTGGACACGCCCGAGTCTCGCCTCGTCGATATGGATGCGCGTGCTAGCCACGAGCCTTCGCCCCCTTGCGGCCAATGAGATGGATGATCAGGATAAAGATGAGGCTCATGCCCATCAGCAGCAGGCCGAGCGCCCACAGGATGTCGTCCTGGGCCGAGCCCTCGGCATAGACCGCCATGGACGTGGTGAGCGTGGTGGTGATGGTAGACGCCGGCGACAGCAGCGACGTCGGCATGGCCTCGATGCCGCCAATGACCATGCGCACGGCGAGCGTCTCGCCAAAGGCGCGGGTCATGCCAAGGATGACTGCGGTCATGAGCGAGGGCATGGCGGACTTGAGCACCACGTGCCAGATGGTCTGCCAGCGGGTGTAGCCCAGCGCGAGCGAACCCTGGCGGTAGCTATCGGGCACGGCGCGCAGGCCATCGACCGAAAGCGTGGTCATCGTCGGCAGAATCATGACTGCCAGCACGATAGCGCCGGGCAAGATACCCAGACCCGTGCTCACGTGGAAAACGCTCTTCATAAGGCCGACGACCACGTGAAAACCGATCAGGCCAAAGACGACCGAGGGAATGCCGGTCAAAAGCTCAATAAGCGGCTGAAAGACCTTGGAGCCAAACTTAGGCTGGATCTCGACCGCAAAGATGGCAGAGCCGATGGCGATGGGCAGCGCGATGAGCGTGGAGAGCACCATGACCGCAAACGAGGTGACGATCAGGGGCAGGGCGCCGGTGTAGGGCAGGCCGTTTTCGGCTGTGTTGGCCAGGTCCCACTTGGTGCCGGTGAAGAACTCGACGACCGAGACGCCGTCCTTGAGAAAAGCCGAGAGGCCCTTTTGGGCGACCATAACGATGAGCGCGGCAACGACAAGCGTCACGAGCGCTACGCACGCGCCCGTGACGCCCAGGCCCACGTTCTCAAGGTCGCGCTTTGGCAGCTGTTTTGCCATTGCAAACCTTTCCGGGGGCGATTGCTTATTTAGCAGAGACCTTGCCGCTGGCGTCCTTGACGACCTTCATGGCAGAGACGGGGATGAAGCCCTGCTCCTCGACGAGCTTGCCCTGGACGTCGTCGGAGAGCATGAACTCCAGGAAGGCCTTGGTGGCCTCGTCGGCGTCCTTAGCACAGTACATGTGCTCGGTCGCCCAGATCTTGAAGGAGTCGTCGGTGACGTTTGTGCTCTTGGGCTCGACGCCCTCGACCATGATGGCGTTGAACTTGGAGTCATCGAAGTGCGAGAAGTCAAGGTAGGAGATGGCGTTGTCGGTGCTGCCCATCTGAGTCTGGACATCGCCGGACTTGTCGAGCTCGGCGTCGCCCTTAAAGTCGACGGCCTCGTCGCCAAAGACGGCGGCCTCGAAGGTGGCGCGGGTGCCGGAGCCGGCCTTGCGGTTGAGAACGACGATCTTGGCGTCGTCGCCGCCGACCTCCTTCCAGTTGGTGATCTGGCCGGAGAAGATGCCCTTGAGCTGCTCGAGGGACAGGTCGTCGACCTTGATGTTCTTGGAGACGACGGGGCCCATGCCCACGACGGCGACCTCATGGTCGACGAGGTTCTTGACCTGGTCGGCCTCGAGCTTGGTCTCGGCGAAGACATCGGAGTTGCCGATGGTGACGGTGCCGGCGGCGACAGCGGTCAGGCCCTTGCCCGAACCGTTGCCCGAACCGGAGACGGAGACGTCGGGGTTGGCGTCCATGAACTTCTCGGCAGCGGCCTCGACGAGAGCCTGGAACGAAGAGGCGCCGTCGTAGGTCACCTCGCCGGAGACGGACTCGGCGGCGGCGCTACCCTTGGCGGCGGCGTCGGATGCGCCGGAGCCGCCACAACCAACGAGACCGAGACCGACGATGCTGGCAAGACCACCAGCGAGGCCGAGGAACTGACGACGAGAATAAGCCTGATCGAGCATGATCTTCCTTTCATACATGCGACTCGCGGGCACCCTGCCCGCTTTGCTGAAAGGAACGATACGGCCCCGACCGGGCAGCGGCTGCGCCAACTGCGGTTTCTTACGGGCACTTGATAGGCCCTTACCGCAAGCGCGGCTCGGCTTTACAAACGAATAACAAACCCGCCGCCAAGCATGACCCGCCTTTTACAAGGTAGTCATTGGGGACGTTCTTAAACGACCACCCCAGCGAGCGAGGATTATTGGACACTCAAATAACGAGAGTGGATAATCTCCCACTTTGAGCCTGTACACAGGCCAAAAACGGCAGACTATCCACTCTCATTCCGAGATGAGTTGCTACGCGGGCTGGTAATACCGCGTAACCCCAAGCAAGATATAGGGGTTTCCCAGGTGCCCGAGATTGCCCCGAAAGAGGAGCGCCGCGTACTTTGGTACGCAAGCGACGGTTTGAGGGGCAAGGTCGGGTGCCTGGGGAAGCCCTAGAGCTCGAGTTCGTTGAGGCGAAGGATCGCCACGATATAGATCTTGAGCGCCTGCTTGAGCTGTTCTTCGCTGGCGCACTCGTTGGGGCCGTGCATCTGACCGCCCCATGCGGGCAGTTCCAGACCAGTCTCCTCGGGACCAAACGAGACGGCGCGGGCAAAATTGCGCGCGTACGTGCCGCCGCCCATGGCAAAGGGCTCGGCATCCTTGCCCGTAAACTCGTTGTAGGTGTCGATGAGCGCCTTCACGGCCGGGTCGTCGGCAGAGACCGAGAACGGCACCTTTGTACGACCCACGCGGCACGTCGCGCCAAAGCGGCCCACGAGCGGCTCGAGCTGCTCACGGATGGTATCGGCGCTCGTGCTATCGGGGAAGCGCACGTCGATGACCTGCTCAATGTGGCCATCTGCCACACGAATGACGCCGGGGTTGCAGGTGAGCGGGCCAAACGCCGGGCTCGTCGCGTCGATACCCAGGCCACGACCATAGGCGTCCGCATGCACAAAGGCCAAAAACTTGACAAACTCGTGCTCGGCAGGCGTCAACAGGCGCTCATTGCGTGCGCCAAACGTATCCTCCACCTCGCGCAGATACCCCACGATCAGGCCGACGGCATTAATCGTTCCCTCGGGCATCGAGGCATGGCCACCGATACCGTGGGCAAAAATCTGCGCATGACCGTTGTCGAGCGTCGTGATCTCAAGGCGATCGGCGTTTTCAACGGGCGCCGGCAGCTCCTCGGCGGCAATCGCAAGTTCGCAGATAGACTGCGACGGAATGGCGTTGCTCGCCTCGGCACCGCTCCAGGACACAATGCGCCCGCCGTCGATCTTGGGGCTCACAAGCGTCGCCCCAAACTGACCCTTCTCGGCATTGCAGACCGGGAACTCGGCATCGGGCGTAAACAGAAAGTCGGGGTTCGCGTAATTCTCCAGATAATGGTGAACGTCGGACATGCCCACTTCCTCATCGCAGCCCAGCAGCGCGCGGAAGGTGTAGCGCGGCACAATGCCATGCTTGAGCAGGTAGGCGCCGGCGTAGAGCGACAGCACGGCCGGACCCTTGTCGTCGATCACGCCGCGGCCGAGCAGCCAGCCCTCGCGGCGCTCCATCGCAAACGGATCGGTGTTCCAGCCGGGACCGGCGGGCACCACGTCCACATGGCAAATGGTCGCGAGCTGCTTGTCGCCGCGGCCGGGAATGTCGGCGATGCCCACGTAGCCTTCGTCATCGCTTGTCTGGTAGCCGAGCTTTTGCGCAATGCCGAGCGCGCAATCGAGTGCATCACGAACTGGGCGGCCAAACGGCGCACCAGGTTCCGCATCGGTGGCAATGGCAACAGACGGGTAGCTCACCAGCTGCTCGATATCGGCGACAACGTCCTCCCAGACCTCGTCGACGTACTCGGCAACGCTCTGCTCCACCTGATTCATGGACGACCTCCTTATCAATGAGCGGCGAGCATGCCGCCCCTCACCTTGAGTCATTAGATAGCGAAAAGTTTAGCAAGCTCGGCCACCGAGTGCACCACCGCATCGGCGCCCGCCGCCTCGTGCTCGCCCGGCGCCGCCGCGCCCGAATAGATGCCGATGCACGGCACGCCCATTGCGTGCGCGCCCTCCACATCGTTAAAGCGATCGCCGATCATCACGGCATCGTCGGCCGTCGCGC
>CATWKM010000071.1:0-7405 GCA_958351385.1 uncultured Collinsella sp.
ACCGCGTCCAGGAAGCGCTCGCAAGCATCCGTATCCTCGGCAACGATGGCCTCGGAGTGCATCGTGCCGTAGCGATTGATGTGTGCGATGGCCTCGTCCTCGTTTGCCACGACCTTCACGCTCATCTCGAGCGCCAGGTACTCGCGACCCCAGTCCTCCTCAGTCGCGGCGACGTAGTCATCGCCCTCCACAAAGCCGGCATCGGCGCACGCGGCGCACGTGGCCTCGTCGCCGTGAATGAGCACGCCGTGGTCGTGCAGCACGGCAACGACCGCAGGCAAAAACACATTGGCCACAGCATGGTCGACCAGCAGCGACTCGGCGGCATTGCACACGCCTACACGCTGGGTCTTGGCATTAACGATAATATTGAGCGCTTTATCGAAGTCGGCGGATTCATGCACGTAGATGTGGCAGTTACCCGTGCCCGTCTCGATCACCGGAACGAGCGACTCGCGCACGCAGCGCTGGATCAGGCCCGCACCGCCACGCGGAATGAGCACATCGACGACGCCGCGGAGCTTCATGAGCTCGCCGGTGGCCTCGCGGTCGGTAGACTCGATCATCGACACGGCCTCGCGCGGGAAGCCCTTGGCCTCGAGCGCATCGGCCAGCAGCTCAGAAATCATGGCACACGAGTGATAGGCCAGCGAGCCGCCGCGCAGAATGCAGGCGTTGCCGGTGCGGATGCAGATGCCCGCGGCGTCGGCCGTCACGTTGGGGCGCGCCTCGTACACCATGGCGACCAGGCCCAACGGCACGCTCACGCGGGTGAGGTCCACGCCGCTTGCGAGCACGCGGTGGTCGAGCACGCGGCCGACAGGATCGGGCAGCTCGGCGAGCTTCTCCAGGCCGGCGGCCATACCCTCGACGCGCTCGGGCGTCAGCAGCAGACGGTCGAGGAGCCCCGCCGAGGTCCCCGCATCGCGCGCGGCGGACATATCGAGCTCGTTGGCGGCGACGATGGAGTCGACACCGTTGCGCAGTGCTGCGGCCATGGCGCGCACGGCCTCCTGGCGCTGCTCGTCGCTCGCCGTGGCAAGCGAGGCCGACGCTGCCTTAGCGGCAACGGCAAGATCGTGGACATACGTGGCCATATCGACCGACATGGGCGGCCCTTTCTCCTAGAAGTTTGCAACCATGGTAGCCGATTTGCGCATGGCCTCGCCCGCGGCGGTAGAATTGGTCAACCCGAAACACCGCAACGAACGGAAGACTCACATGGCCCTCATCACTTCGTACCACGTCCCCGGCCTGTATGTCGAGGACCACAGCATCGACGTCCCCCTCGACTGGCGCGGCCTGGAGCCGATGCTCCTGGCCGTCGGCAGCACCATGCGCCGCGGCGCTATACCGACACCCATCGCCGGCGCGCCCGAGAGCATCAAGCTCTTCTACCGTGTGGTTTGCGCACCCGACCGCATCAACGACGACCTGCCGCTCCTTCTCTTTTTGCAGGGTGGCCCCGGTGGCGAGAGCCCGCGTCCGCTGTCGCCCACAAGCGATGGCTGGATCGAAGAGGCCGTCAAGCATTTCCGCGTCGTGCTGCCCGACCAGCGCGGTACCGGGCGCAGCAGCTGTGTAGACGGGCGCACGATTGCCGCACTGGGCGAGCGCGCCGAGGCGGCAGGCTCCGATGCGGCCCGCTCGCAGGCGGACTTCCTCAAGCGTCACCTCGCCAGCTCCATCGTGCGCGATTTTGAGTACCTGCGCCTGGTGGGCTTTGGCGGCAAGCCCTGGGTCACACTCGGGCAGAGCTACGGCGGCTTTTTGACGTTGAGCTATCTGTCGCTCTTCCCCGAGGGCGTGGCGGCAAGCTTTACCTGCGGCGGCATTCCGCACGTGCCGGCGAGCGCCAGCGAGGTCTACGCGCACACCTTCCCACGCATGGCAGCCAAGACGCAGCAGTATTACGACCGCTACCCCGCCGACGTCGAGCGCGTGGCGACCCTGGCAGATGCCCTCGAGGAGCAAAAGCCCGTGTTGCCCGACGGCTCGCCAATGACGGTCGAGCGCCTACAGCTCATGGGCAGCGACTTTGGCATGAAGCCGAGCTTTGAGCGCATGCATTGGATTATCGATCACGCGTTTGTTACAGGCGACGGTACGCTGAGCTGCGGCTCCTCGGTATCCGACAGCTTTTTGATGCGCGCCTTCGAGCGCACCAACACGCGCACGAATCCGCTGTACTGGACGCTGCAGGAGTTCATATACGCCGACGGTGACACTATGCCCATTGGCTGGGCCGCAGCTGAAGAGAAGGCACACCGCGCCGAGTTCGACACCCTCGCGCGCCCGCTCATGTTTACCGGCGAGGCCATGTTCCCGTGGATGTTCGAGCAGATGCCCGAGCTCAAGCCCTTCAAGCCCGCCATGGACCTGCTGATGGAAGACACCAGCTGGGACAAGATCTATGACCCGCAGCGCCTGGCCTGCAACGAGGTGCCGCTCCAGGCCGCGGTGTACTTCGATGACATGTACGTCGATTCGAGTCTGCAGCTCGACACGCTCAGCCGCGTGGGCAACTCGCACGCCTGGGTAACCAACGAGTTCGAGCACGACGGTCTGCACGGCAGCGTGGTGTTCAAGCACCTCTTCGACGAAGCGCTCAACCGCGGAGACCTACGCCAGATCTTCTAGCAAAGGAGCGTCCCCGTCTGCCGGCACAAAAGGAACGTCCCCAAGTGCCGGCAACGACAATGCCGCTGGTAGAGGACAGAAAGCGAAAACGCCCCTAAGCGAGCAAGGTGACGTGAAAGAGGAGGGCATTGACCTTCTGGTCATGCCCGACGATTGAACGTCAGATTGCCGCTTAGGGGCGTTTGCAGCGTCAATTGGTTAGGCGAACACTATCAAGTTGTCCCTATGGATTGCGGGCTTCTCGGCTAGGTCTGCCAGTAGACGGTTGCCGGCAATCTGGTCCTGGCGGCGGCCGGCGGCAAGCTCCAGCACGTCCGAATCGGCCTCGGCGATACCACGGGCGACAACCATGCCGCTCGGGTCGCACACGTCGAGCACATCGCCCTCGGCAAACTGGCCATCGACCTCGCGAATACCCACCGCGAGCAGCGACGATCCGCGGCTGACCAGCGCCTTCGCGGCGCCGTCATCGACCGTCACCGAGCCGTGCGCCTTGTCGCCCAGTGCAATCCACAACTTGCGCGGCGCAATGTCCAGGCGCTCCGCCGGCGGATCGAACAGCGTACCCACGCTCTCGCCGCGGGCCAGACGCACGAGCGCATCGGGCTCCTCGCCCGAGCAAATCACGCTTTGAATGCCCGCCGTCATGAGAATGCGGCTCGCGCGAATCTTGGTGATCATGCCGCCCGTACCCACCGATGTGGAAGAATCGCCCGCCGAGGCGATAATCTTGGCATCGATCTTATGCACGACCGGGATAAACTCGGCCGTCGGATCCTCATGCGGATTGGCGGTGTAGAGGCCATCGATGTCCGAGAGCGTCACGCACAGATCGGCAGAAACCAGGCAGCTCACAAGCGCCGCCAGCGTGTCGTTGTCGCCAAACTTGATCTCATCGACGGTGACGGTATCGTTCTCGTTGACGACCGGCACCACACCCAGCTCCACAAGGCGAAGCAGGGCGTCGCGCGCGTGCAGGTAGGACGTGCGGCGCGCCGTGTCGTGACGCGTGAGCAGCACGAGCGAGGTGAGCAGGTCGCGCGCATGGAACTCCTCGTCGTAGGCCGACGAGATGATGCACTGACCAGCCGAGGCGCAGGCCTGCAGGCTCGGCAGGTCGCCGACCGGCTTGCGGTCGAAGCCCAACACGGGATAGCCACAGGCGATAGCGCCCGAGCTCACCACGACCAGGCGCCAGCCAAGCTCGCGCAGCGCTGCGGCCTGGTCGGCAAGTCCGCCGATAAAGGCGCGGTTGACCTTGCCGTCGGCGCCCACCACCGTGGACGAACCGATCTTTACCACCATCGTTTTATAAGAAGTCGTCATACGTCAAACCAATCAACTGTTCAGCGAACGGCCGAGCTGGCGGCCAAGGGAGCGTGACTCGCCCCTACCGCCCAAGGAATTAGTGAGCCCAGGGAAAGGCAGAAGCCGCGGCCATGTTCTTACGCACGAGCTCGTCGCGCACCTGAGCCAGGCCCTGCTCCATGCCCACCACATAGGTCTGCGGGTACAGGAAGCGCTTGAAAGCTGCGTCCAGATGATCGAGCGCCCAAGCACAGCGCTCGCGCGCGTCCTGGATGCTCTCACGCGGAGCCACCGCACTGCCATCGCGCACGATCGGCACCAACAGCTCGCGATACTCAAGTTCGGACACGTCGGTCACCAGGGCGGCATCGTTCACGGCTACGAGGGTATTGCCGCGCGCGGCGCCCTCCCCCGCCAGATGGTCCTCGTCGTAGATCATGTCGCAGACCGGGCCGCCAAAGCCGTCGTAATAGCGTCGTACGCGCTGCACGCCGGGGATCGTGCGCTTGTAGGGCTGCTCGGAAAGCTTCACCACCGGCGTCCACGGCTCCGCGTCGCTCGCACGACGGGCCGAAAGCTTGTACACGCCGCCCAGCGCAGGCTGATCGTAGCAGGTCGCAAGCTTGGTACCCACGCCAAAGCTGTCGATGGGCGCGCCCTGGTCGAGCAGCGACTGAATCGTGTACTCATCCAAATCGTTAGAAACCGAGATCCCCACATAGGGCAGGCCCTCGGCATCAAAACGGCCGCGCACATACTTGGAGAGCTTGGCGAGGTCGCCGGAGTCGATGCGAATGGCCGACAGGCGCTCGCCCACCGCTTCCATCTCCTTGGCAACCGTAATGGCATGCTCGCAACCCTCGCGTACGTCGTAGGTGTCGATGAGCAGCGTGCAGTTCTTGGGACTCGACTTAGCAAAAGCCCGGAATGCCTCGAGCTCGGAGTCGAAGCTCATGACCCAGCTGTGCGCATGCGTGCCAAAGACGGGAATACCGTAGCGGCGGCCGGCGAGCACATTGGACGTAGAGGAGCAGCCGGCAACGTAGCTCGCGCGCGCGACGGCCAGCCCGCCATCGGGACCCTGGGCGCGGCGCAGGCCAAACTCGGCAACGGGACGGCCGTCCGCCGCCAGCACCACGCGCGCCGTCTTGGTGGCGACAAGCGTCTGGAAGCCGACGATGTTGAGCAGCGCCGTTTCGAGCAGCTGGCACTCCAGCGCGGGACCGGTGACGCGAACCATGGGTTCGCGCGGAAAGACGAGCTCGCCCTCGGGGACGGCGTCGATGTTTACATGTGCACGAAAATCGCGCAGGTAGTCGAGGAATGCAGGCTTGAACATCGCGCCGCCGGCCGGGGCCTGGAGTGAGGCGAGGTAGTCGATATCCTCGGGCGTAAAGCGCAGGTTCTCGACCAGCTCGGGCAGCTCGGCGGTGCCGCACATGACGGCATAGGCGCTGCCAAAGGGATGGTCGCGGTAAAACGCGGTAAAACAACCCTGCTCATTGGCCTTGCCGCTCTCCCACAGGCCCTGGGCCATAGTGAGCTCGTACAGATCGGTGAGCATTGCAATGTCGGTGGGATGAGAGATATCGGTCAAAGCCATGGGGCGACCTTTCGGATGCGTTGTGCAGAGGTTGAGGGTTGGCGAGGCGGGCGTGCGGGCATGGAGCCCAGCGCGAACAGGCTAGTGCAGACCCATGCTGGTCAGGATCGTGTAGCCCATAAAGATGACAAACGCGATGAGGGCAAGGACAATGATGATTTTTTGAGCCGGCGCCATACCGGGGATCTCGTTCTCGCCCGTGGGCTCCTTGGAGGTGACCATGCGCTGGGCAAAGGTCATCTCGTCACGGCTCGGCTTGGGATCGACGGACTTGGGACGAGCGACCTTTTTAGGCTGAGGTTTGGGCGCGGCAGGTGCAGGCTTCGCAGCAGCGGGCTTGGGTGCGGGCGCGGGCTTGGGCTCGGATGCAACCTTCGCAGCGGCCTCCTCGGCCTTCTCGCGCTCGGCACGCAGGGCGGCCAACTCCTCACGCTCGCGGCGTGCCTCTTCCTGGGCCTCGCGACGAGCTTTCTCGGCGCGGAGCTCTTCCAACTCGGCGCGTTCCTCGGCAGACAGTGGTTGGGACTCAAGCTCGGCCATGGTACAGCCCTTTCTTTTAAAAAAAGCCGCCGACACAATGTCAGCGGCTTATCAAATCCAAGGGTGGAGACGAAGGGAGTCGAACCCTCGGCCTCTGCCATGCGACGGCAGCGCTCTCCCAACTGAGCTACGTCCCCAGGACAAGTCGATATTTTACCTACGGCTCGCCAACTGTCAACGCCCAATAATCAGTCTTTTTGGGGCGCGGCTATTTTGACAACTTTTCGAGCAGGCGATCCTCTCGATGATTTTTCTGGGACGGGGATTAAAAAACATTGTGTACCGAATGATTTTTTAATCCCCGTCCCAGAAAAATCATCGGCGAATGCGTTACTTTGTGCTGGTAAGGACGCCGGTGGTATCGAAGGCTGGGGTGAAGCTCTCGTCTACCGCGCCGCCCTCTTGCCAGAACATCGTCGTAAAGCCCAGGTCGTCGGCATGGTCGAGCACCTGCTCATACTCCTCGCGCGTCACGGCGCGCGCCAGGTCGCCGCCTTGTTCGCGCATGAGCGCATTGGGCGTGTACTGGTTCATGACCGAGATCGGCACGTCGCCCACCGTCTGCCACACAAGGTCTAGCACGCGGCACGAGTCATCCGCATGCCCCGGCAGCACCAGGTGGCGCACGATCATGCCGCGCTTCATGAGCCCATTCTCGTCCACTAGCTCTCCCCCGCGGCGCTCGATCTCGCGTGCCATCTGCGCTAAGCCCGACACGGCCACACGCGGGTAGTCCTTAATGTGGGAGAGCGACTGCGCAAGCCCGGCATCGGCATATTTAAAGTCCGTAAGCCACACGTCGACCAGGTCGCCCAGCGCCGCCACGGCACTCGCGCGCTCGTAACCACTCGTGTTGTAGACAATTGGGATGACCAACCCGCGCGTCCGTGCCGCGGCAATCGCGGCAGGCAACAGGTGCGCATAGTGCGTCGCCGTCACCAGGTTGATGTTATTGGCGCTCTGGTCCTGCAGCTCCAGCATAATCTCGACCAAACGCTCGGGCGAAATCTCAAGACCGAAATTGCCCGTCGAGATCTCGTGGTTTTGGCAGTAGATACATTTGAGCGAACAGCCGCTAAAGAAAATCGTACCCGAGCCGGCCTCGCCCGAAATGGGCGGCTCCTCCCACATATGGAGCGCCGCGCGGGCGACCTTAAGCGTGTTGTCGGCGCCGCACACGCCACGCGCGCCCTCGTCGCGCGCCGCACCGCAACGGCGCGGACACAAATGGCAGGCGGGCGAAAAAAGTTCGGTCAACGACGTCGGCATAAAAACATGCTCCAAAACAATGATTCAGCAGCTCAAACGTAAAGG
>CATWKM010000072.1:0-7313 GCA_958351385.1 uncultured Collinsella sp.
CCGGTCTTGAGCGGACGCTCGTAGGGGATATTCATGGCATCGAGCTGGTTGGCGATGTCGGAGGTCGTGCGCTCCTCGGCAAGGCTCAGCTCCGGGTGCTTATGGAAGTGCCGGCGCTGCTTGATGATATAGGGCTCAAACTCGGCGGCGATATCTTGGATGGCCGCGGTGACGTCGTCTGCCGCGCGAACCTCGATTGCTGCCATAATCTGCTGTGCCTTGGTTTTCGTCATGGTCGATTTGCTCCTTGCTGGGTTGATCGCAAAATCGTACAGGCTCTCTCCAGTATGCCACCTGCCGCTAGGGCTGGTAAAGTTGCCGTTTGCCGCTTGGAGTTTTGTTGCAAGGGCGGGGGAGTACACTCGGGGGTGTTGAATTTCCTGCCAGAGATGGGGATGCCCATGCAACATATCGATCGGATTATCCGCTCCAAGAACGTTTTTACCGCGCAAGACGGTATCGATACCGCCCGCGAGCTGGCGATTGCCATTGCGGGCGATCGCATCGTCGCAGTCGGTGCGCCCGATGACGTGATTGACGCCGCACCTGCCGCCACGCCGGTGGTCGATTACGGCGAGCAGTTTGTCTGCCCCGGTTTCCACGATGCGCACCTGCATTTCTTCCATACCTCGGTTGGCTCCTCACCGTATATGCTCATGGATATGGGCACGTCCGAGGCGGCGCTGGTGCAGGACGCGCTCAAGTTTTCCCAGGACCTGCCCGACGACGCCTGGGTCGTGACGCAGGGCTGGCGCGATTACCGCTGGGATCCGCCCGAGCACCCTACCAAGGCCTCCCTCGATGCGGCATTTCCTGATCGTCCCTGCGTTATGTACTCGGGCGACGGGCACACGCTGTGGCTCAACAGCCGCGCGCTCGAGGCACTCGGCGTGACGCGCGACAGCGAGCCGCCGGCGGGTGGCAGCTACGACAAGGATGCAAACGGCGAGCTCACGGGCATTGCTCACGAGGCTGCGGCCATGCAGCTGCTGCCGCGCTGTCTTGAGTGGCTGGGCGAGGATCGCATCGCGAGCGCGTATGCCGACCAAATGAAACGCATGGCCGAGCAGGGCATCACCTCGATCTGCGACATGTCGCTCATGCCCATGCCGGGCTGCGATTTTATCCGCGACGATGTCTACGACAAACTGCAGGCAGCCGGCAAGTTGGGCATCCGAGCCCATCTGTTCCCCACGCTGCTGGATGACCAGTTGCGCTTGGAAGAGCTGCAGACCCGCTACGCGAACAACGCGCTGCTCTCGGCGCCAGGCTTTAAGCAGTTCTTCGACGGCGTGTCGAGCGAACACACGGCATATCTCACCGAGCCCTATACCAATCCGCGCTTCCCGGGCGACCAGGGCCGTCTGACAGTTCCTGCCGAGCGCATGCGTAAGCTGGTTCTGGCGGCTGCGGAGCGCGGCCACACTGTGCGTATCCACGTTATCGGCGACGGTGCGATTCATGCCGCGCTGGATATCTTCGAGGAGGCCGCCGACCTGTACGGCCTGCCCCAGCACGGCCATAACACACTCGAGCATCTGGAGAACCTCCTGCCCGAGGACATCGACCGCCTGCGCAAGCTCAACGTGATTGCCTCGAGTCAGCCCTGTCACATTACGCTCGACCCGGGCGGCCCCGAGCGCGATTTGGGCATGGAGCGCAGCCGCATCATGTGGCCGTTTGCAACCTATAAGCAGCGCGGCATTCGCCAAGCCTTCGGTACTGACAGCCCTATCACGCCCGTTACCAGCATGAACGTGCTCTACACGGCTATCACGCGCCAAGACCCCAAAAGCCACTGGCCCGAGGGCGGCTGGCTGCCGAGCGAGCGCATCGATGCAGCAACAGCCCTGCGCAACTACACCCTGGGCAGCGCCTATGCAGCGGGCGACGAGCAAAACCTCGGCAGCCTAGAACCCGGCAAATACGCCGACCTGGTAGTCCTGGACCAAAACCTGCTCACCATCGACCCCCAAGAACTCCAAGCCACCAAAGTCCAAGCCACCTACCTGGCAGGTAACTTAATCTACGAGCGCTAGCCCCATACCCCACCCACAAGGGGCGCGTTTCAGCAACGTGCCCCTTTCTTGTTCGCACCATCCGCATCGCCATTTTGCTGTACTGACTTTTCTGAATGCCGGGCCCGAATTAGTTAACCTGGCTCCCGTGTGGCTCCGGAGGGGCGGGGCATAAGGTTTATCGCGAGTTCCGCACGAGCCGAAGGCCACTTAATGTGGCCTTCGTGCGAGCAGGACTGCCCGAGCAGGAAACCTTATGCCCCGCCCCTCCGGAGCCACACGGGAGCCACTGCTAAGTTATCCCCCGGCATTCAGAAAATCTAAGTGCCAAAAAATAAGATTTTTTGACTCCGTGTTGTATAACCCGCCATTCGTGGGTACCATTCAACGCGTACGCAAACAAAAAGGGTTAATTCGCGTGGTATAACCGCGCGGCCCAAAAAGGAGGAGACAAGCATGTCGTCTTTGAAGCCGCTTGCAGATCGTGTTCTGGTCAAGCCCGACGAGGCCGAGCAGAAGACCGCTTCTGGTCTGTATATCGCCAGCAACGCTCAGGAGAAGCCGCAGCGCGGCACCATCGTTGCCGTTGGCGCCGGCAAGGTCAACGACAAGGGTGAGCGCATCCCCATGGACGTCAAGGTCGGTGACGTTGTCATCTACGGTAAGTTCGGTGGCAACGAGGTCAAGGTCGACGGTGAGAAGTATCTGCTGATGCGCGCCGACGACATCTATGCCGTCGTCGAGGCCTAGTCTCGTCAGAATCTCTGATTCGTCTTTGAACGCGCCCGCCGCATAGGACTCGGAAGCGGCGACGCGAGTCACATTTCTTTTGGAGGATTACCTACCATGGCAAAGAACATTACGTTCAACACCGATGCCCGCGCTAAGCTCGCCAAGGGCGTCAACACTCTGGCCGACGCCGTTACCGTCACCATGGGCCCCAAGGGCCGTTACGTCGCTCTGCAGCGCACGTTCGGTGCCCCGACCATCACCAACGACGGCGTTTCCGTCGCTAAGGAGATTGAGCTCGAGGACAACATCGAGAACATGGGCGCTCAGCTGGTGAAGGAGGTCGCCACCAAGACCAACGACACCGTGGGTGACGGCACCACCACCGCAACCCTGCTCGCTCAGGCTATCGTCAACGACGGTCTGCGCAACGTCGCCGCTGGCGCCAACCCGCTGGCTATCCGTCGCGGCATCGACAAGGCCGTCAACGCCGCCGTCGCCGAGATGAAGAAGCAGGCCAAGCCGGTCGAGACCAAGGAGCAGATCGCTTCTGTCGGCACCATCTCCGCTGGTGACCCCGAGGTCGGCGAGAAGATCGCCGAGGCCATGGAGGTCGTGGGCAAGGACGGCGTCATCACCGTCGAGGATTCCCAGACGTTCGACATCACCATCGACACTGTCGAGGGCATGCAGTTCGACAAGGGCTATGTTTCCGCTTACTTCGTCACGGACAACGACCGCATGGAGGCCGTGATGAAGGATCCGTACATCCTCATCACCGACCAGAAGATCTCCAGCGTTCAGGACATCATGCCTGTTCTCGAGGCTGTCCAGCGCGCCGGCCGTGGCCTGCTCATCATCGCTGAGGACATCGACGGCGAGGCTCTGCCGACCCTGGTCCTCAACAAGATCCGTGGCGCTCTCAACGTCTGCGCCGTCAAGGCCCCGGGCTACGGCGATCGCCGCAAGCGCATCCTCGAGGACATCGCCGTCCTCACCGGTGGTCAGGCTGCTCTGGACGAGCTGGGCGTGAAGGTCGCTGACATCACCGCCGATATGCTCGGTACCGCTAAGTCCGTCACCATTTCCAAGGACAACACCGTTGTCGTCGGCGGCGCTGGCTCCAAGGAGGCCATTGACGCCCGTATCGCTCAGATTAAGGGCGAGATGGAGAACACCACCTCTGACTTCGACCGTGAGAAGCTCCAGGAGCGCCTGGCTAAGCTCTCCGGTGGCGTTGCCGTCATCAAGGTCGGCGCTGCTACCGAGTCCGAGCTCAAGGAGATCAAGCACCGCGTTGAGGATGCCCTGCAGGCTACCCGCGCTGCTGTCGAGGAGGGCATCGTCGCCGGCGGTGGCGTCGCCTTCATGGACGCTGCTCCTGCGCTCGATGCTGTCGAGATCGACGACCCCGAGGAGAAGATCGGCGTCGACATCGTCAAGAAGGCTCTGACCGCTCCGGTCGCCACCATCGCCAAGAACGCTGGCTTTGAGGGCGCTGTCGTGGTCGACAAGGTTGCCGAGCTGCCCGCCGGCCAGGGTCTCAACTCTGCCAACGGCGAGTGGGGCGACATGATCGAGATGGGCGTCCTCGACCCCGTCAAGGTCAGCCGCGTCACCCTGCAGAACGCTGCTTCTGTCGCCAGCCTGATCCTCATCACCGAGGCTACCGTCTCCGATGTGCCCAAGAACACTCAGCTTGAGGACGCTATCGCTGCTGCCACCGCTGGTCAGCAGGGCGGCGGTATGTACTAAGGCCGACAAGGTCTAGAACTCCCACCGGGAATCCGGGGGCGTGACGGGGGCTTCCCTCCGGAACGTCCTCGGACATGCAAAGAGGCTCCGCATCGCGCTTCGCGCTGCGGAGCCTCTTTGCGTCCTGCGGAATGTTCCGGAGGGAAGCCCCCGTCACGCCCCCGGATTCCCTGCGTTTACGGCCTTGAGGTCGGCGGGCGGAGAAGGACGTGGTCGATAGGGATACGTGTCCCCTTCGCTGTTTCGCGCTTTGCGCGAAAGGCGCGCTACTTTGGGATGGATGGGGAACGTGGTTGTTGCGGTGGCTTTTCCCTTTTGCTGTTTCGCGGCTTTGCCGCGAAAAGCGCAGCACTTTGGGATGGGCGGGTACGTTATTGTCGCGCTGCTCTGTCCCGGCCGCATTTCTAGAGCGTTTCCCCCGCCATAAATTACCCTTGGCATACTTGCGCGAAAGCCTACTGGTGCTACACTTGCAATTGCTGTTTCAGGGCGGGGTGAAATTCCCCACTGGCGGTAAATCGGGCGGTGCTAAAGGGGTGCCGTGGCGCAGGCGAGGTGCCTGCGGCCGAGCCGATGAGTCCGCGACCCGTGTGTGCGTTGGTTCGCATGCCGGCTGAACTGGTGAGATCCCAGTACCAACGGTTAGAGTCCGGATGAAAGAGGCAGGTGATCTTATGTCTGAACAGTCGCAGCATATCCATTTTGAGAACACGAATAGGTGGAGCACCAAACAGCTCGTTACCATGGCGCTGATGTGTGCCTTGGGCGCCCTGTTTATGTACGTGCAGCTGCCTATCCTTCCTTCGGCGCCGTTTTTGACGTATGACCCGTCGCTGGTGCCGGCGATGGTGTGCGGTTTTGCGTATGGTCCTGGCGCCGGTACTGCTGTTGCCGCTATGGCGATTGTTATCCATGCGCTTACCACGGGCGATTGGGTCGGCGCACTTATGAACCTGGTTGCTACGCTGGGCTACATTCTGCCCGCGGCTATCGTGTACCAGAAGATGCATACCTATAAGGGTGCCGTGATTGGCCTAGTGTTCGGTGTCATTGCCGCTACGGCGTTGTCTATGGTCGCAAACCTTACCATTGGCGTATGGTTCTGGTATGGCTCGGTCGATGTGATCGCCCCGCTTATGATTCCTGCCGTGCTGCCGTTCAACCTTATCAAGACCGTGCTTAACTCGGTGTTGACGCTAGCGGTGTATAAAGCAGTCTCCAACCTCATCACGCCTAAAAAGGACCAGGTCAAAGGCCGCGCATGATTGAGTGTCGGGGCGTTTCCTTTAGCTATGACGGTGCCGTGTCGGCACTCGACGGTGTCGATCTGAACATCGAGGACGGGGAGTTTTTCTGCATCCTCGGTGGCAATGGGTCGGGCAAGTCGACGTTTGCCAAGCATCTGAATGCGCTGCTGCAGCCCGATGCGGGCACGGTACGTATCAACGGTATGGATGCGTCCGATCCCGAGCTGGTCTACGACATTCGTTCGACCGCAGGCATGGTGTTCCAGAATCCCGACGACCAGCTGGTGGCAACGCTTGTCGAAGATGACGTTGCGTTCGGTCCCGAAAACCTTGGCGTGCCATCGGCGCAAATTGCGCAGCGCGTACGCGAGGCGCTGAAGGGCGTGGGCCTGGTGGGCTTTGAGCGCCACGAGACCCATGCGCTTTCGGGCGGTCAAAAGCAGCGTGTGGCGCTTGCCGGTGTGCTCGCCATGGAACCGCGCGTGCTCATTTTGGACGAGGCGTCCTCGATGCTCGATCCGCGCGGGCGCAAGGGCCTTATGAAGGCCTGTCACGTGCTGCACGAACGCGGCATGACCATCGTGATGATTACGCACTTTATGGAAGAGGCCGCCGAGGCCGATCGTGTCGCGGTGTTTCGGGCGGGGCGCGTTGCCATGCTCGGTACGCCCGAGGAGATTCTGACGCGGGCAGATGGGCTCGTGGAGCTCAACCTGGATATGCCGGCGTCGTGCTGCTTGGGCATGGCGCTTCGTGCGAAGGGCGTGCCCGTTCATGCGCAGGTGCGCGAGGCGGATATGGTCGCCGAGATTGCGCAGGTATATGCCGACCGGAGTGGGGAAGACACCGCAGGGCGGCCTTCTGCATCCGATTCTCGTGTGCTCGACAACGTCTCCTCTGCAACCGACGGGACAGCCGTGTCGGAGCCCGTCATAGAGCTATCCCATGTTTCGTACAGTTATTCGCTCAGTCCGCGCGAGCGCCGCCGCTGGCATAAGCGCTCGGCCGTTGCGGGCAAATCGAGCAAACAGGCTCTCTGGGGAAACGACCCCAGCAGCCCGTGGGCGCTGCGCGATGTATCGCTGACGGTGTGTCGCGGCGAGTTCCTGGGCTTGGCAGGTCATACCGGTTCGGGTAAGTCGACGCTGGTCCAGCATCTCAACGGTTTGATTCGCCCCCAGGAGGGATTCGTTCGCGCGCTGGGGCTCGATCTGTCAAACAAGAAAGACGCCGCCGCGGTTAAGGCCAAGGTCGGCGTGGTGTTTCAATATCCCGAGCGTCAGCTGTTTGCCGAAACCGTGACGCAGGACGTGGCGTTTGGCCCGCACAACCTTGGCTTGCCGCAAGATGAAGTCGACCGTCGCGTCGAGTCGTCGCTCTCGCGCGTGGGCCTCGACCTTTCCACGGTCGGCGACAAGAGTCCCTTTGAGCTTTCGGGCGGTCAGCAACGGCGCGTGGCATTCGCCGGTGTGCTCGCCATGGAGCCCGAAGTCCTGGTGCTCGATGAACCCATGGCGGGGCTCGATCCGGCTGCGCGCAGGGATTTCCTTGAGCTTATCGATCG
>CATWKM010000073.1:0-7245 GCA_958351385.1 uncultured Collinsella sp.
GCGCCCGCATCGGCGGCGGCATGCTCAAACAGGGCATAAGCGCCAGGTGCAAGCAGACCCTGCTGAGCCAGGTTCTGCAGCAGTTCCTCGACCGGCTCGGCACCAAAAGCATAGGGCGGGTCGAGCAGGACCAGATCAAAGGGGCCGCCCGGCACACGACCGCGCGAGGCGCTCGCCAGCATGTCGCCCGTTACCACGCGCCAACGCGCACGGTCACGGCAGAGCGACTCGATATTCTTGGTAATGAGCCGCGCGGCATTCCGATCGATCTCGAACGTCGTGAGTGAGCGGGCACCACGTGAGAGCATCTCTAACCCTAAGGCACCGGAGCCGCCAAAGGCGTCCAGCACGCGGACCTCGTCCAGATCGAAGTCAAATGCCGACATGACCATAGATGCGCATGCCTCGCGCACGCGATCGGTCGTGGGGCGGGTGACATCGCGACCACGGGGCTCCTCGATCTTACGACCGCGCCATTCGCCGCCGATGATTCTCATCCTCCGCTGACCTCCTTAAAAATGTGTCGATATCGCATGGCGACCGCATCGCGCAGGGGGCGCGTCGCCACGGAGTCAAGGGTGCAAGCATACCGCAAGAGCTCGACCGCGTCCAAATGGGCCCACTCGATCAGCTCCTCGTCGGCATCCAGGTCGACAAAGCGCAGAGTCACACCGCCATGCTGGCGGTACCCCAGGATTTCACCCTCGTGGCGCAGACGAAGGTCCATCTGGGCGAGCGTAAAGCCGTCCGAGGTCTTTTCGAGCGATTGCAGGCGATCTTGTGCTGCCGAAGCGCCGCCGTTGCCCTTGGAGTGCGTCATGACCAGGCACGTGCCCGACACGCTGCCGCGGCCCACGCGGCCGCGCAGCTGGTGCAGGGCCGCCAAGCCAAAGCGCTCACCGTTCTCGATGACCATGATGGTGGCGTTAGGCACGTCGACGCCCACCTCGACCACCGTAGTCGAGACGAGCACGTCAATCTCACCACGCTTGAAGGCATCGATAACCTGGTCCTTCTCCCCCGCTGGCATACGGCCGTGAAGGCGCTCGATGGCAAGACCCGGCAATGCCAGACGCAGGCGATCGAGCTCGGTCGCCGTATCGTGCAGCGGCACGGGGACCGTCACGCGGCCCTCGTCGTCGCGGGCGATACCGGGCACGTCCTCCAGATCATCGACCGAGTCACTCGGCTCCACGAGCGGGCAAATCACGTAGGCCTGCTGACCCTTTTCATGCGCCTCGCGGATGACGCCATAGGCAAGGTCGCGGCTCGACTCGGTAAGCACGCGTGTCGTCACGCCAGCGCCAGGGACGGGCCGATGGCGGATGATACTCGTGTCCAGATCGCCGTAGACCGAAAGCGCCAGGGTACGCGGGATGGGCGTTGCCGTCATAACGAGCAGATCGGCACCGGGGCCCTTCGCGCGCAAGGCATTGCGTTGGCCGACGCCAAACCGGTGCTGCTCATCGATGACTACGAGCGACAGATACTTAAACGCCACGTTATCCGAAAGGACCGCGTGGGTTCCAAAGAGGACGTCGAGCTCTCCCGATTCCAGCTGTGCATGGATGCGCTCGCGCTCTGCGGCCGGCGTGGCACCCGTCAGAAGCGCCCAAGACATGCCGGCCTGCGAGAGCAGAGGGCCGGTCTTATCGGCATATTGACGCGCCAGCACGCCCGTGGGCGCCATAACGCAGGCCTGTGTGCCGCTATCGGCAGCCACAGCCAGCGCGCAGGCGGCAACGGCGGTCTTACCGGTACCGACATCGCCCAGCAGCAGGCGGTTCATCACGCGCCCGCCATCGCACATATCGCGCAGGATGTCTTGGAACGCGGCCTCCTGCTCGTCGCTCAGCGAAAACGGCAGGGCCTGCTTGAGCGCGGCCAGGTGCTCGCCCGCGGCGTGGGCGTAGGGAGCGACTTCGACCAAGCCGCCGTCGTTGCGCAGGCGCAGCGCCAGCTGCAGGTAGAGGCACTCCTCGTAGGCAAGCCGTGCGCGCGCGATATCGCGCTCAGCCATGCTCGAGGGAAAGTGGATCGATCGAAGGGCACGGGCATGGCTCATCAGGCGACGTTTAACGCGTAAGCGTGCCGGAATGGGATCAAAGGGATTGCCGACGACCTCGAGCGCGCCACTTACGATACGGCGCATCCATGCCTGACTCACGCCGTCACTCACGTAATGGACCGGCAGGATAGTGCCCGCGGCGCGCCCTTCCTCAAGCTTTTCAAAGTGCGGCGAGGCCATCTGCTTAAAGCCGTAGGCAAACTCGACCTTACCCATTACGGCCAGGCGGTCGCCCTGCTTAAGCTGCTGGGCAATCCAGGGCTGGCGGAAAAAGGCGACCTGCAGCACGCCCGTCTCGTCAACGAGTGAGACCTCGGTCACCTGCATGCGCGGACGCGGCTGCTTTTGGACGATACGATCGACCGTGGCGATGATGGTGCACACGGTACCGATGGGCGCCATCTCGATGGACCAGGAGCGCGTAAAGTCCAGGTATCGATAAGGGATATGGAGAAGGAGGTCCCCCACCGTCCGAATTCCCAGACGGCGAAGGGCCTCCTCACGTTTACCCGAAACATATTTAAGTCGCGCGATATCCTCGTCGAGCGCATTGCTCTGGGCAAAGCGCTCCGAGACGCGCGGCACGGAGCACAGTTCGGACATAGGCAGTTGCCTACTCGATCGAGAAGATCACGGGATAGAGCGGCTGCTCGCCACGATGGGCGTCGATCTCCAGATCGGGCTGAGCCTCCTCGATAGCGTCGACGATCTCCTGGAAGGCCTCATCGGACAGTTCCTCGCCGGCCAGAATCGTCAGCGCGTCGCCCTCCTCTTCCTCCTGCATACGGTTGATGCAATCGAGCGTGACCTGCTTCACGTCGGAGCCGACCACGTCGATGGAGCCGGCGATGATACCCATGACGTCACCGGAGTGAATCGGAGAGCCGTCAGAGGCGCTGGAATCGCGCACGGCGCGGGTGACCTCGCCATCGCGGACCTCGCTGATGGCGTCGACCATAGCGGCGACGGCATCCTCAAGCTCGGAATCGGGTAGGACCGCGAACAGCGCGGAGAAGGCCTGCGGAACGGTCTTGGTGGGAACGACGGCGACCTTCTTGTCGGTGCAGGCTGAGGCAGCGGCCTCGGCGGCCATGCGGATGTTACCGTTGTTGGGCAGAATGATGACCGAGGTCGCGTTGACCTGGTCTACCGCGCCCAGCAGGTCGGCGGTCGAGGGGTTCATGGTCTGACCACCCGACACGATCACGTCGACGCCGAGGGACTTGAGGATATCGGCCTCGCCCGAACCGGCGGCAACGGCGACAAAGCCCAGGGCCTTCGCGGGCTCGGCGGCCTTCTCCTGATCCTCGTGGATCTTGGCGGTACGGTCGTGGGCCTCCATCTCCATGTTATGGATAAAGACCTCATAGATCTGACCAAGCTGCAGCATGTGCTCGAGCACCAGGTTGGGGGTGTTGGAGTGCACGTGGATCTTGTAGTCGGGGTAGGCGCCCACGAGCAACTCACAGTCACCCATGGAGCCCAGGAACTTGAGGCACTCGTCCTCGTCAAAAGGAGCGTCGGCCTTAAAGAGGAACTCGTTGCAGTAGCGGAACTCCGAGCCCTCCCAGTCGTCGTTGGCCTCGATCTCAACACGACCAAGGGCCGCGTCGCGGGCAGAGCCAGCGGAATCAAACGTGGCGGAGAAATCCTCGACAACGGTGCTGCGGCCAAGCGCAGCGGCAACAAAGTTCTCAAGGAAAATAGCAAAGCCGAAGGCGCCGGAGTCGACCACGCCGTTCTCCTTCAGAACGGGCAGCAGGTCGGGCGTGCGGGCGACGGACTGGTAGGCCTCGACGACGATAGCGTCGAGCGCATCCTCGGCCGAGAACTTCTTCTTTTCGCACTCGTCGGCCTTGGTCGAGACATCGCGCAGCACCGTGAGGATCGTGCCCTCGATGGGCTTACGGACGGCCTGGAAGGCGACCTTGACGGCTCGGCGGAACGCATAGGCAATGTTGGCGGACGTAATGGGCTCGTCGGCAGAGACAAGACCCTCGGCCACGCCGCGCAGGATCTGCGAAGTGATGACGCCGGAGTTGCCGCGGGCGCCCATCAGGGAGCCGTGGGTGATGGCGCCGGCAATGGCCTCCATGTCGGCATCGGCGGGAAGGGCAGAAAGCTCCTTGGTCACCGAGGCGAGCGTGAGCGACATGTTGGTGCCGGTGTCGCCGTCGGGCACGGGAAAGACGTTGAGCTTGTTGATCTCCTCGGCCTTGTCGGAAACGGCAGCCGCAGCGATCGGAAAACAGGTGCGAATGGTCTTTGCAATCATGGGTATTTGAATCTCCGTTTTCGGATGCTAGTTCAGACGGCTCTTGAGCGCGTCGATATGGATGCCGATCTTAAGGCTGGCGGGATCGATCTGGGCGATCTCCTGCAGGGTGAAGGCAACGGAGCTCGAAAGATTGTGGCAGACGGACTTCATGTTGACGCCGTTCTCGAGCACGACGTGAAGATCGACCGTAAGGCCGTTCTCGTCGGCGGAGACAAGCACGCCCTTGCGGAGGCGCTGACCGGCAAGCAGGCGCACGCTCTCGGCGCCCTGGAGCTGCTCAGCCATACCGACGACGCCATAGCACGTCATCGCGGCATAACCGGCAATATCGGCAATAACGTCGTTCGAGACGCTCAGGCTGCCGTTAATGGTCTCAGACACAAGAATCTCCTTATCTGGTGCTCGCGGCACCATGTCGTGGGAGCAATCATTGCAATATTCTACAACGACCGCTCCATGTTGAGGTGGTGGGTCGCGGGATTACATCCTCGACACGAAATGTTGATATGGCAACGTTCGAGTCAAGTGGTCGCGGCATGAAAAAACCCGCCGCATAAGCGACGGGTTTTACAACCTGGCTCCCCGGGTAGGACTCGAACCTACAACAGCGCGGTTAACAGCCGCGTGCTCTACCATTGAGCTACCGAGGAATTTAAAAGCCCCTGCGGAATGGGCTGAGAAATTCTGGCTCCCCGGGTAGGACTCGAACCTACAACAGCGCGGTTAACAGCCGCGTGCTCTACCATTGAGCTACCGAGGAATAGGTGCGTGCTCTCAAGCAACGAAGTTTATTATACGGACGAATCAGCTTAGGGCAAGAACTTTTTTGAGAATTTTTCTCCGCCTGTACCCAAATTAGCTGCCCCTTGATTCTCATTTTCATTGCAACAGGCTCAGGACTCAGCGCAACGCGTTGCGCTGAGTCCTGAGCCGCGAATCCGGGTAGGCAACCCCAGAGGGGCCGGAATCCCCCGGCCCGCGATGGAGGGAGGCCGAAATGTCCAGACCGAAGCCGTCCGGGAGGTCGTACGGGAGGCTCACGAGGCATGAGAGGAACACGGTCGAGAGGATGCTCGACCTCAACCGCAGCGCCCGCGAGATCGCCGCGGAGCTCGGCAGGTCGCCATCGACCGTGACCAGGGAGGTGGCGGCGCACCGCTACGTCACAGCGCCGCGCTCGCGCTACGGCGAGCCCGCTCCCGCGGACCTGTCGGGGGCCTGCCCCAGGCTCACCGCGTGGCCGAGGTGCTGCAACGGCTGCTCGCACAGGAGGGGCTACGGCTGCTCGAGGAGGCCCAGGGTGTTCTACAGCGCCAGGAGGGCGCAGGAGGCGGCCGACGCCGAGCTCTCGGGCAGCAGGTCCGGGATCGACGAGACCGAGGAGGGCGCCGCCGCCAAGCTCGCGGCCATCCGGGACGGCCTCGCGCGCGGGCTCTCCCCGCAGCAGATAGCGGCGGCGACCCCCGGGCTCAGCGCCTCCACCGTCTACAGGTGGGTGGACGCCGGCTACGACGGCATGACGAACATGGAGCTCAGGCGCAAGGTCGGCTACAGGCCGAGGTCGCGCCGGGCACCGGGGAGGGCGACGTCGCACTCGGCGCGCAGGTCGCACGCGTCGTTCCTCGCGCTCGGCGAGGACGCCTGCGCCGCGGCCTGGGAGATGGACACCGTCGAGGGCGCCAGGGGCGACTCCGCCAGGCTCCTCACGCTCCTGCACCGCCCGAGCCGCTTCCAGCTGGCGCTGCCGCTGCCGGACGGCACGTGCGCCTCGGTCCTGGCGGCGCTCTCCTCCCTGCGCGGGGTCCTCGGCGAGGACGGCGCGAGGCGCGCCTTCTGCGCCGTGCTCACCGACAACGGGAGCGAGTTCGCCGACGAGGGCACCATCGCGGAGCTGCTCGGCGAGCGGGACGGCGAGACCAGGCTCTTCTACTGCGACCCCCGGCAGAGCCAGCAGAAGGGCGCGTGCGAGAAGAACCACGTCGAGATCAGGAAGCTGCTGCCCAAGGGCGCCGGCGTCAGGTTCGACCGGCTGACGGCGGCGGACTGCGCGCTGCTCATGTCGCAGGTGAACTCCGAGCCGAGGGGGCGCTCGGGTTCCTGACGCCGGCGCGCGTGCTGCGGATGGCCCTCGGCGAGGACGCCTCCGCCCTCATGGACGCGTTCGGGATAGAGGAGCTGGCGCCCGGCGGGCTCGACCTCACGCCCGGCTGCATCGACAGGGCCAGGGCCGCGAGGGGCGAGGGGCCGCTGGCGGGGTAGGCGGCGGGCCGGGACATGGGCCGGAGGGCCCGTTGCGCTGAGTCCGGAACGGCTGCGCGGCGGGCTGGCGGAGCATGCCGCGGCGGCATGGGGGCACCGGCCTCCACAGCCTCTCCACCTGCGGAAACGGGGCGACGGCCAGGCGCCGGGGGCTATTTCCGCGTTGCGCTAGCTGCGGAAACGCGGGGTCCGTTCAGGCTGTTGCGTTGAGATTGAAAATCAACCATGACAAATTGTCGCTCTGGGCGGCGCGCAGCGTCGATCCGTTACGCGGTTTGGTAAAACCGCGTAACTCCTAGCTTTCGATATAGTCCTTGAGCTTGCTGCTGCGGCTCGGGTGGCGGAGCTTGGCCAAGGTCTTGGACTCGATCTGGCGGATACGCTCGCGCGTGACGCCAAACTCGCGGCCGACTTCCTCGAGCGTGCGGGGATGCCCGTCGACAAGGCCAAAGCGCAGCTCGATAACCTTGCGCTCACGATCGGCAAGCGAGTCGAGCACCTGGGTGAGCTGCTCCTGCAGCATGGAGAAGCTGGCGGCATCGGGCGGAACGATAGCCTGGGAGTCCTCGATGAAGTCGCCCAGCTGGGAATCCTCTTCCTCGCCGATGGGGGTCTCAAGCGACACGGGCTCCTGCGAGAT
>CATWKM010000074.1:0-7203 GCA_958351385.1 uncultured Collinsella sp.
CGTGCGGTGCATGGAGCATCCGTCGTTTTACCAGCTCATCGTTACCGATGATGGCGCAGACGCGACCCCGGCGAGCAGCAGCAACGTCGCAGAAGGCATGGGGCTCGTCTCCATGCGCGAGCGCGTCGAGGCGCTTGGCGGAACCTTCACCGCCGGCCTGCGCGCCGGCGCCCCCGGCTGGCGCGTGTTTGCCACCGTCCCCAAACAGCAAGGAGATGACGCCCGATGAGGCTCATAGTTGTCGACGACGACCGCTTGGTAGTCGATTCGCTCAAGATTATCCTGGGCGCCCAGCCGCAGATCGAAGTGGTGGGCACCGGAGCCGACGGCAACGACGCGGTGGCACTCTACGCCGAGCACGCGCCCGATATCGCGCTGCTCGACATTCAGATGCCGGGGCGCGACGGCCTTTCGGCGGCGGGCGAAATCCTTGAGCGCGACCCTTCGGCGCGCGTGGTGTTTCTGACGACATTCTCGGATGACGAGTACATTGTGTCGGCGCTCAAACTGGGCGCCCGCGGCTACCTGATTAAAACCGATGTCGCCGTCATTCCTCCGGCGTTGGCGCAAGTCATGGACGGCAAACGCGTGCTCGAGGGTAAGGCGATCGAAGATATCAACTTTGATGGGACGGGCGTCGATGCCGGCACGACCCGCCGGCCCGCGGCCTTCGCCAGCCTAACCGACCGCGAGTTCGAAGTCGCCGAGCTCATCGCCCGCGGCCTCGACAACAAGGAGATTGCCGCCACCGCCTATATGGGCGAAGGCACCGTACGCAACCACATCAGCTCGATCCTGGCAAAGATGGGCCTGCGCAACCGCACGCAGATCGCCATCGCCTACCTGCGAGGGTAGTTGCCCGACGATCAACCGCTCCGGCATAGCAAAATGGCTGCCACCGATTTAATGCCATTTCAAAACTATGCCGGTTTCCGGGGCTAAGTCACGAGTCCCCAACCATGCCGATATTCGTGAAAATAAAACCGCAGGTAGACGAGCCGTCATTTTGCAGAAAACGCAGGTATGGATGGGAGTCCTGAGTTTAGCCCCGAAAACGGCATGGTTCTGTTTGAACGGTCCTGCGCGAACGCACCCACCAGCCGTGTGGGGCCAAAAATGATCCGTTTTCCTCCGTCCCCGGGGGATCATTTGGCGGCGCCAACCACGAAATCGGCCCATCTACTACGTTTGACTCGATACCCCCAACCACACCCCCGTTTTCCAGAAAATCGCAGGCGTTCTACCTGCGGTTTTGTTTTCGCGTTTTTTGGCATGGTTGGGGGTAAGGGGATAAACGTAGTAGATGGGCCGATTTCGTGGCGGCCCTTCCTCCCCTGCGCACAAAAGTGCCGCCACGGAGAAGGGAGACGTCTCCGTGGCGGCTGGGGGTGGGGGGGGTGGGGCTATGTTCTGGCTCCCCGCCGACCGCCCGGGGCCTTTTGGCCCCGGGCGCTGCCAGCGTGCCTAGCGCTTACGGATACCCCAGACCAGGGCTCCGACGCCGGCCATGGCAATAACAAATGCCATGAGCAGTGCAGCGGCCTGCTGGTCACCCGTGGTGGGCAGGAAACCCTTGACCGTCTTGACGATGTTCGTCACGGTCTTGGGCGTGCCGGGATCGGGCGTCGGCGTAGGGGTCTCGGGCTTCTTGTACGTGTTGTTGAACACGATACCCTCGACGCTCTTGTCGCCCTTGGTAAAGGCGACGTTCGCCTTGAGGTTGCCCTCGCCGTCGTCGACCACGTTGACGGTCGCGGTAAAGACGGACTTGTCGTAGGTCATACCGGCCTCGTCGCCCTTGACCTCGCTGATGGTGTAGACGTACGTACCGGGCTCGCTGTACTCGAACTTGTCGAAGTTGATCTTGCCATCGGCATCGTTGGTGACGGTGGACTCGATGTCCTCGCCAACGAGCTTAAAGCTAAACTCGTCCTTCTTGAGCTCGCGTCCCTCGAGCACCTTGATGGCGCCGATGGAGACCTGCGTGGGCATGGCGTGATACTTGTTGGTAAAGCCAGCCGACTCGGTGGTTCCCTCGAGCTTGTGCGTCGCGGTCAGCGTGCCGTCGCCATTGTCGGAGACGGTGGTCACGACGGTGTAGGTCGTGCCGTCATAGGTGACGCCCTTGTACAGGCCGAGCGCGTTGGGGCAAGCCTCGCGCAGCGTGTACGTGTGCGTGCCGGGCGCCTCGTAGCGGATCGGGCTCAGCGTAACGTTGCCGCTGGCGTCGTTGGTGCCACTAGCGACAGTCACGCCGTCCTCGAGCAGCTCAAACGTGAACTCGCCAGCTGCAAGATCACGTCCGGTCAGACGCTTGACGGTCGTGACCTGATCGGTCACGGAAGAATCGGTAGGCGTCACGCTGTACGTGTTGGTGAACGTAAAGTCCGCACCGTCGCCGCCGTCGCGCTTGACGCTCAGGTGCCCAGCGCCGTCGTCAGTCACGGTGTAGGAAACCTTGCGCGCGGTATTGGCGTCGTTAGTCACGCCAGGGGCGGTGCCGGACTCGGTCACCGTGTAGGTAAAGGTGTGCGAGCGCGGGGCAGCGGGATCTGCGGGCTCGGACTCGTCGCTGGGCTCGTCGGCGTTGGCATCAGCGTCGGCGTTGGCCTCTTCAGCCTCTGCCTCGTCGGCCTCGTCTGCCTCGGCCTTATCGGTCGCATCGTCCGTCACGCCCAGGGCGCGGTTGAGGTCCTCGAGCGTAAAGTGGATCTTGCCAAAGTCCACGTTGCCGGCCGCGTCGTTGGTTGCGGTCGTGCGCTCGGGCATCGGGGCACCCGCCTCATCGGCGGCCACGGTAAAGGTAAACTTACCCGTGATGTCGGCCGGGGTCAGGCCCTCGGCAGCCTGGAGCTTCTTGGTGCCGGCAAGCGCGGCGTCAACGGCATCGGCGCCGTAGACGTTCTCGAACAAGGGCTCGATGCCACCGTAGTCGACCGTTGCCGTCAGGGTACCGTCACCGTTATCGACGACGATAACCTTAAAGCCAAAGTACCACGTTGTAGCAGAAACGCCGTTCGGCAGCCCGTGTATAGCTTCGTAGGCCGTGTAGTTAATGGTCCAAGCAAGCTTACCGTCCTTGTCGGTACGATGGGCAAGCCCGGCAGACTCAAGATCGGCAAGCATCTTGGTGTCGTAGTGCAGCGCATCAAAGCTCACGTGCCCACCGATATTGGGCTTGAGATTTTCATAACCCACAAGCTCACCCTGATAGGCGATACCGAACCAGAACTCGCCGTCAACCATCGGGCGACCGGTCAGGGTCTTGGCGGCAACGACCTGAGCAGCGGTGCCACCAGGCGTGTTGGTCGTAGCGCTATAGCTGTTGACGAACGGGACCACGGCGCTCTCGACCGCGGCCGCGCCGGTCTTGTACTCGGTCACCAGCGTGCCCTCGGAACCGCCGGAGACGGTCGTCGTGGCGGTGAGCGTGCCGGCGGTGTCATCGGCGATGGCGATCGTCACGGTGCGGACAGCGTCGTCGTAGGTGTAACCCGGCTGGCCGTCATTCTTCTCGGCAACGGTGTATGTAAAGGTCTTGCCGGCATCAGCCTGCGTAAATTTGACCTCATGGCCCGCCAGAATGTCAATCTGGCCGACTGTTCCCTCTATCGTTGCGGGGGACTCATAGTTGTTGGCCCCGGGCAGCAGGCCAAGTGCGCTAGCCGAACCATCGTCGGCGGGCGTCACGGTAAAGGTGAACTGGCCCTCGGTCATGGGGCGTCCGTAGAGGGTCTTGCTGAGCTTGAGGCCGCCGGCCGCGGCGTAATCGAGCTCAGTGCGGTACGTGTTGGTAAAGCGTCCGTTTTCCTTCTTAGTGACGTTGGCGGTCAGGGTGCCATCGCTGTCCTCGGTCACGGTCACTTCGGCGGTTGCGACATGCGCGTCATACGTCATGCCGACCGTGCTGCCCGCGTTCTCGCGAATCTCGTACTTATAGGTTCCGGCAGCGGCGTAGTGGATCTTACCGAACTTGATGGCGGCGATGCCGTCCTTCGCGTCCCTCTTGCTCACGGTTACGGTTGCGGGATCGGGCAGCGGGGTGCCTTCGGGGGCGGTGATGGTAAAGCTGAACTCGTCCCCATCCGTCCAGTCGCGACCGTCAATAGCCTTGCTCAGGCCAAAGTCGAGCTCGGTCTCGAGCGGGGTCACGCTGTAGGTGTTCTTGAAGATCGCAGCCTCAGCATTCTTCAGAACATGCTGGGCGCTGAGCGTGCCGTCGCCGTTATCGGTGATGGTCGTCTCGATGGCGAACTTGGCGTCACTGTAGGTAATGCCCTTGCTGGTGGTTCCGCCCTTGACCTCGCGCAGCGTGTAAGCGTGCGTTCCGGCCTTGTCGTACTTCACGGCGCTCATCGTGATCTTGCCATCGGCGGCGTTCTTGCCGGTGGCGACGACCTTGGCGTCCTTGTCCCCGCCCTCGACGAGCTCGAAGGAGAACTCGCCCTCAGCCATGTCGCGGCCGGTCAGGAACTTGGTCGCGGTAATCTGTTCGGTGACGCTCGTCTCGACAGGCTTCACGTTATAGGTATTGGTGAACGCAAATGCCGCATCGCCGTCCGGCTTGTGGGATACGCTCAGATTACCCTTGCCGTCATCGGTCACGGTGTAGGAAACCTTGCGCGTGGCGTTAGCGTCGTTGGTCACGCCAGCGACCTCGCCAGACTCGGTCACGGTGTAGGTAAAGGTGTGCTCGCGCTTCTCGGGCTTCTCGCCCAGGGCCTTGTTAAGGTCGTCGAGCGTAAAGGTGATCTTGCCAAAGTCGACCTTGCCCTTGGCATCATTGGTCACGCTCGCGTTCGCGGGCATGGGTGCGCCCTCTTCACCGGTCACGGTAAAGGTGAACTTGCCGGCAATATCGGCCGGGGTCAAGCCATCAGGAACCTGCAGGTTCTTCTTACCCACGAGCGATGCCGCGACGGGCGTGGCGGTGTAGGAGTTCTCGAACTTAATGCTCTTAACGTCCTCGGCGGCGCCCTGCAGCTCGTGCGTAGCCACCAGCTGGCCCTTGTTGTTATCGCTGATGGTCGTCACGATGGTGTAGGTCGTGCCATCGTAGGTGATGCCGCCGGCATTGCCCTTGACCTCGTGCAGCGTGTAGATGTGCTGACCGATCTCGGTGTACTTGATAGCCTTGAACGTAACGTTGCCGTTGGCGTCATTCTTGACGGTCTCGATAACCTTCGCGTCTTCGCCGAGACCCTCGCGCAGCTCAAAGCTGAACTCGCCGGCCTTGAGGTCGCGTCCGGTCAGGACCTTGGTCACCTTGATCTTGTCGGTGACGCTTGAATCGACGGAATTTGCAGCGTAGGTGTTCTTGAACTCAGTCTCGCCCGAAGTCACCTGTACGTCAGCGCTGAGCTCACCCTTCTTGTTGGGCGTTACCGTCACGGTAATCTCCGCGACATTCCCACTGTAAGTGATGCCATCGATAGTTTGGCCGGCGTTCTTCTCGCTGACCTTATAAACGTACGTGCCGGGCTCGGTGTAGGTAATCTCGCCGAAATCGATGGCTTTGTTGCCCTGGGTCGCGACCGCGGTCGTGGACTTCGGCATCGGGGCACCGTTCTCGGACGTCAGACCAAACTCAAACTTGTCCTCTTTCGTCCACTCGCGTCCCTCGAGCACCTTGGTCAGGCCAAAGCTAGCCTTGGTGTCAACCTTTGCCGGCGTCATGTCGTACTTATAGCTGATCTTGCCGTTGTTGCCCAAGTAGGAATTGACATGCGTAGCACCCGCCTTGGCGGACACGTTGTTCCACCTGGGGTTGAGCACGTCGAGCGCGGTCTCGGTCAAGTTGCCGCCCACACCCTCCTTGGTGGTGTGGAGCTCGTCGATAAAGGCCAGGCGCGCGGTTCCCACGCTAAACGAAAGGTTATCGTCCTTGTCGCGAACTATGGCGCCGTCAAACTTCGCAGCGTCGCCGCCGATAAACTCGATGACGGCAGTGGC
Source organism: uncultured Collinsella sp. (assembly GCA_958351385.1). Classification (GTDB taxonomy): domain Bacteria; phylum Actinomycetota; class Coriobacteriia; order Coriobacteriales; family Coriobacteriaceae; genus Collinsella. Next base: position 5,953 of record CATWKM010000074.1, read on the forward strand.
GGACTTGGCCTCGTTGTTCTCGCCCTGCTCCTCAAACTCATCCTTGTAGTAATAGGTGCCTTTTTCTGCCAGTGAAATCTTTGCAGGCTGCGTGCATTCCTTATCGGTGTAAATGGGAGTCTGCTTCTGGAAGTAGTAGTAGCGGTTGGTATCGGCCGGCTCAAAGGTCGCAACCGTATCACCCAACGCACCGGTCTTCCACTTGTTTGCGTAGAAGCTCACGGTCTTGCTGTCATCGTCGGCAACGGTCGTATTCTTTTCGATGTAAGTCTTGAGCCCCGTGACCTTCTCGGGCGTAAATAGGTTGTCGAGCGCAACACTCTTCACGCTCGAAGCATACTTCACCTGGATGGGCTTAACGCTGTCGACCGAAAGCTTGCCGTCTACGGTCTTAAAGTGGCTCAGCGGAATCAACGATGCAGGAATGTTAACCGTTACGATATCGCCCTTCTGGGGATTGTCATCGCCGGCACGCTGCACGGTAATGAGCAGGTCTTTTGCCTTGCCGGTGAACTCATATGTGTCGGTATTGGTTTCTTCATTGAACGTCTTGCTCGCCTCGGTAAACGGCGTGCCGTTGATGACGACTTCGGTAAATCCATCGACCTGCATAAAGTCGCCCAGCTCGTCGGTAAACGTGATGTAGCCAGACTTGGTCTTGTCATATCCCTTATGGATTTCGGTCGGATAAGGCGCCTCCGATGTGATGGCCTGCGAGATGTCGTCGAAGACCTTCTTGAGCTCTTCGGCATTGGTCGCCGACTTGTAGTAGTCGGAGTTTTCCGCGCGTGCACCATGAGTATCCCATGCCGTGGCATTGGGGTAGTTGCTCGAAACGGCGTGCATGAACTTGTTCTCTTTTTGGCTTTTTCCCGAATCCTGGATACCAGCGCTGGGGTCCGCGCCATCAAAGATGCCGATAGTATAAACGGTGGCCTTGCTGTCCTTCATGTTCTTAGCAGCTGTCACGGCAGCGTTGGCGACACCCGCATCGAATTTATTTTGCTTTGTTGGCGTACCGTCGGTAAAGAACACAATAATCTTCTTGGCGTCTTTGCGGCCAGAAGTGATAGTGATTCCCTCGGCCAGCTCTAGGCCATAGTCGGCGCGCGTGGCGCCGGCAGGCTGAATTTGATTAATTGTATTCTTCTTGAGATCATCCGCATTGCTGCCGGAACAGTAGGTCAATTCTTTCATAACCTGGGTGTAATTGTAGGAGTACCCTCCGTCGCGATACATATTGTTGCCGAT
>CATWKM010000075.1:0-7165 GCA_958351385.1 uncultured Collinsella sp.
GCCCGGCGCCGACCGCAATCTGTTGCGTATCGCCGTCTACGAGATGCGCTTCCTTACCGACGAAGAGGTCTCGGACGCTATCGTGATCAACGAGGCCGTCGAACTTGCCAAGGCCTATGGCACCGACCAGTCCGCGTCGTTCGTCAACGGCGTGCTGGGCAAGATCGCTCGCAGCGAGGAGCTGCCGGGCGAGGACTTGTACCAAGAGCTGCTCGCCGAGGATCGCGCTCGCGAGGAGGCCCAGACTGCCGAGGCTGCCGCTAAAGTTGCGGTTGCCCAGGCTGAGGCTGGTGTGCTGGCCGAGGGCGCGGACGCCGCCGAGACTGATGTCGACTCCGTCGAGGAGTAGCCATGCCAGAGGGTTTCGTCCGCAACTTTGATGAGATTTCGGACCGTCTGGACCAGATCATCTCTACCGTTCGCTCCAAGGATACGTCCTTGGAGCGTTCACTCGATCTGTTTGACGAGGCGATTGAGCTGGGCTCCCGCGCGGTCGATATGGTCGACAAGTTTGAGCTGACGCCTCGTGAGGCCGATAAGCTCGAGCAGGAATACGATGAGGATGCGGCAAACGAATCCCAGGATAGCTAGGCCGCATCTCCGGATACGAATGGTTGATGGCATTCATGAAACGCGTGCGTCTTGATGACGAACTGATTTCACAGGGCATCTGCGCCGATCGCGCGGATGCCCTTCGCACTCTTATGGCCGGCTTGGTCTCGAGTGGCGGCGAGCGCTTGACTTCGCCGGGCCTTAAGGTGACCCCGGGCCTGCCGCTGCACGTGAAGGGGCACATTCCCTATGTTGGCCGCGGCGGGCTTAAGCTCGAAGGCGCGCTCGATGCGTTTGGCATCAATCCGAGGGGCCTTGCCTGTCTGGATGTGGGCTGCTCTACCGGCGGCTTTACCGATTGCCTGCTCAAGCGCGGAGCTGCGACCGTTGTCTCGGTGGACGTGGGCCGTGCCCAGTTTGATTGGTCGCTGCGTCAGGACGATCGCGTGACGCTGCATGAGCGCACAAACGTGACGCAGCTGCCTGAGCTTGGCTATGCCGGCGCCATCGACCTGACTGTGTGTGATGTCTCGTTTACCAGCATCGCGAATATCATCGACGCCGTGCTGGCGTGCCTGAAGCCTTCGGGTTCGTTCTGCACGCTCGTAAAGCCCCAGTTTGAGGCGCCGGCTGCGCTGGTGGGCGAGGGCGGTATCGTGACCGACCCCGCCGTCCGCCGCGATACGCTCGTGGCGGCGATTGAGCTTTTTGCCGCCAAGGGCCTGTTCCCGCTTGACGTGTGCGTGTCGCCCATCCATGGCGCTAAGGGCAACGTTGAGTTTTTCTTGTACGGCACAAGGTTTGTCCCCGGGAAGCGCGCCGACGATGAGCTGCAATCCCAGGTATCGGCTTTGAGCGAGAAAGCTGCAACGCTATGAAGGTCTTTCTGGTTCCCAATTACTACAAGCAAGAGGCGGTCGAGAGCGGCCTGATGCTCGAGCTTTGGCTTTCGCGCCAAGGCTACGAGGTCGCATGGGCGGCCGATCAGCGATCGAAGATTCAAAGCACGCCTGATATTGACGGCTCAGATCTGGTCATTACACTCGGCGGCGACGGTACGTTGCTGCGCGCTGCCCGCATCCTCAACCATCGCGAGATTCCTATCCTTGGTCTTTCCTATGGTCACCTGGGCTTTTTAACTGCTGCGAGCCCCGAGGAGCGCGACATTCTGCAGGTCGTGAGCGATGCTCTGTCCGGCGAGCTCCACGTGAGCCGCCGCGCCACCATCGCCGCGGATATCGTGTCCGTGCGCGAAGACGGCACGAAGGATGTCGTGCGCACGTTTGCCCTCAACGATATGGCACTTACGCGCGGCCCCCTGTCCGATATGGTTGAGTTTGACATCACGGTGTCCGGCCATCATATTGATCGCCTGCGCGGCGATGGTGTGGTCGTATCGACGGCGACCGGCTCCACCGGCTACGCGCTTTCCGCCGGCGGTCCCATTGTCAGCCCCGATTACACGGGTATGGTCTGTGTGCCCATCGCCCCGCATACCATTCAGGCTCGCGCTTTTTTGACCTCGCCGAGTGATGTAGTCGAGATCTTTATGTCCGATGATCGCCCGAGTGTGCCGGCCATTGCCATCGACGGACAGTTTATTACCTGCGATGGCACGGTCGAGAGCGTGGCCGTGCGCCGTGGTCCCGGCGACGTGCTGCTGCTCGATTACGGTCCTGAGAGCTTCTATAACTCGGTGAGCCGCGTGTTCTATGGAGTGCGCCATGATCGATGAGCTGCAGGTTTCCAACATCGCGCTCATTCGCGAGGCGACGTTGGTTCCGAGTGCGGGCCTAACGGTTTTGACCGGCGAGACCGGCGCCGGCAAGACCGCGCTGCTCTCGGCCCTCAAGCTTATTTTGGGCGAGCGCGCGGATTCGTCGACGGTGCGCGAGGGCGAGGCGCTGGCGAGCGTCGAGGCGCGCCTGTTCGACGGTCCGCACGACACGGAGGGGTTCACCGTACAGCGTAGCCTTTCTGCCGAGGGCCGCAGCCGCGTGAAGATTGACGGTCGCATTGCCAGCGTGCGCGAGCTTTCCGAGCGCGTCGGCGTGATGATGGATCTGTGCGGCCAGCATGAACATCAGCGCCTGCTCGATCCGGCACATCATGTTGCCATGGTCGATGCCTGGGCTGGTCGCTCTGCGCTCGAGGCGCTGGAAAAGTACCGTGTCTGCTTTAAGGCGTCGCGTGCGGCTGCCAAGGAGGTCCGTCGCGTAGAGGAGGCGTCGCGAGCGCAGGGGAGTCGCGTCGAGGAGGCGCGCTTCGCCCTGGAGCGTATCGCCGAGGTTGACCCCAAGCCGGGTGAGTATGAGGAGCTCGAGGAGCTGCTGCCGCGCTCCGAGCATGCCGAGGTGCTGGTGGCGACGGCCAACGATGCCCATGCATCGCTTACTTCCGAAGGGGGAGCGCTCGATGCCGTGAACGGCGCCGTGGCAGAACTGTCGCGCATGGCTACCGTCGATCGCAAACTGGGTGACATCGCCGACGCACTTTCGGATGCCTGCATCTCACTCGAGGATTGCGCCAACGAGCTGCGTGCTTATCGCGATGGCGTTGCGTTCGATCCTCGCGAGCTCGCTCGCATGCGCGAGCGGTATTCCGACCTTAAGGGACTTCTGCGGCAGTGGGGTCCCACCATGGACGATGTATTTACCATGCGTGACCGCTCGTGGGAGTTGTTATCGCTGGTGGACGATGGTGACGAGCAGATTAGGAAGGCACGCGAGGCACTCGGCGCGGCGGAGCACGAACTGTTCTCCGCTGCCAAGGCGCTTAAGCGCGCACGCAATACGGCAGCCCCGCGTTTTTGTCACGAGGTGTGTCGTCAGATGGCACGCCTCGAGATGGGCGGCGCTGAGCTGATCTGGGAGTCGCGTGATCTTCCGCGTGCCGAGTGGACGCCGGCGGGGCCTTCGAGCTACGAGCTTCTGTATCGCAGCGGCGCCGGATTGACGCCGCGCCCTCTGCGCCGCATTGCCTCGGGCGGCGAGCTGAGCCGCGTGATGCTGGCGAGCAAGGTGGTCTTGGGTAATGCTGACGGCGTCGACACACTGGTATTTGACGAGGTCGATGCCGGTGTCGGCGGCTCCACGGCTCGCGCTCTTGCTGGTGTGCTGGCCGATCTTGCCGCTACGCATCAAGTGATTGTCGTAACCCACTTGGCGCAAGTCGCCGTCATGGCCGACAAGCATTATGTTGTCAGCAAGGAGCCGGGCGATGTTCCCCAGACGCATTTGGACGAGGTAACCGGCGAAGCGCGTACCGCCGAGATCGCCCGCATGCTCAGCGGCGATCAGTCCGAGGCAAGCTTGGCCCACGCAAAGCAGATGCTCGAAGAAGCTCGAGACTAGAACGAACTAGCGACGTTGGCAGGACAAAATATCAGTAATTGTTGTCCTGCCACTCGCTTGTCTGGCCTGTTCGCCACGAAACGGGTCCATCTACTACGTTTGGTAGGGCATCGGCGACCATATCAAGAATTGAAAAAAGAAAACCGCAGGTAGAACGCCTGCGGTTTTCTCGATTTTGGGTGTATGGTTGGCGCCTGCGGTTAAAACGTAGTAGATGGGCGTGTTTCGTGACGAGAGGCGTCTATCGGCTCCCCAATTTACCTACTCAACGACCTTATCCGGCTGGATGAGCTCCTCGTAGTAGCTGATATGCTCACGCGCGTCTTCAATCTCGGGCAGCAGGAAGTTGTAGATGACTTCGATGATCATCGTGGCGCTGATCTTGGAGAACGCAAAGTCACCCGTCGTCAGCAGCGCCTCGTGGTTGACGGTATTAAAAGTGTAGTCTGCCAGGCGCGCGAGTGGAGACTTGCTGTCGCTGCTGATGACGACTACGGTGGCACCGCAGTCGCGAGCCGCTTTTGCCATGCGATTCAGTCGGCGCGACTTGCCGGAGTTTGAGATGAGCACGATGACGTCACCCGGGCGCAACGTGAGCGCAAAGCCGATAGATGTCTCGCTAATGGTGCTTGCCATGCAGCGCAGGCCCAGCTGCGAAAACTTAAACGTCGCATCGAGCGCGACCGCGTTCGTATTGCCCACAGCCGCAAACTCAATAACCCCTGCATGCTTAAGGGCATGCACAACAGCCGCCAACGTATCGTGGTCAATCCCGTCGATGGTCGCATTAAGCTCGCTCACCTTAGCAGCCAGGATGTTCTTGAGGCTCTGCTCCATATTGTCGAGCGAGACCTCGTCAGTCAGGCCCTCGTTGCGCTGGCTTTCCAAATCCCTCGCCAACGAAAACTGAAAGCTGCGGAAGCTGCCAAAGCCCAGCTTGCGGCAAAAGCGCGAAACCGTCGCCTCGGACGTTGCGGCGGCTCGTGAGAGCTGGGCGGCCGTCAGGCGCGGCGCCTCGGACTGGTGCTCCAATATATAGTCGACAATGCGCTGCTCGGACTCACTGTATCCCTGGTGGGTACTAATGAGGGAAAGTGCGCTCTTGCTACTATCGGTCATGGATGGCTCCTGGTTGGCATGAAAATCTAACTTGATTTGCAACGCCATAGTATACGGGCATTTTCAATTACAAGATACACCTTGCCGTTTCAAGTGTTGATGGTAAACTTTCACTTACCGTTTACGGTTATGAAAGAACCTTTCACCGGAGAATTGCGCCTTGTCTCTTCTCACGTGGACGGTAGGTTGGTATCTTTCAGTTGTGGAAAAGCGCGCAAGGATGCGCGTGTAGGGGAGCGCCTGCGGGCGCAGTACTCAAGAAGGAGGGACACATGGCTAAGTTTGACATCATCGCCGCTACCGGTTGCCCGACCGGCATCGCGCACACCTTCATGGCGAAGGAGGCGCTGGAGAAGGCAGCTGCCGAGCGAGGTCTGACCATTAAGGTCGAGACCCATGGCCAGGTCGGTGTCGAGAACGAGCTCACCAAGAGCGAGATCGCCGGTGCCAAGGCCGTCGTCGTCGCAGCCGATAAGGATGTCCAGGCGGAGCGTTTCGCCGGCAAGCGCATGGTTTCCGTTGGTGTTTCCAAGGCCCTGTCCGTTGAGGCAGCCGGTAAGCTGATCGACCGCGCGCTCGCCGCCAAGGGTGACGACTCGGTTGCGGCTGCTGCCGATGTCGAGGATGAGGTCGAGGAGAAGGAGTCCATCGGCCACATCATCTACAAGCACCTCATGAACGGCGTCAGCCACATGCTGGTCTTCGTCGTCGCCGGTGGTGTCCTGACCGCCGTTTCGTTCCTGTGGGGCATCACGTCCTTCGATTCGACGGCGTCTGACTACAACAGCTTTGCCGCTATGCTCAAGATCATCGGCGGCATCGCCATGAACCTCATGGTTCCCGTGCTTTCCGCCTACATCGCCGAGTCTATCGGCAAGCGCCCGGCACTCGTCCCCGGCTTTGTTGCCGGTATGATCGCCATCCAGGGTCTGCCCGTTAACGCCGAGACCGGTATGATCGACGCCGGCGGCGCCGGCGTGGGCTTCGGTTTCCTGGGCGGCATCGTCGGCGGCTTCCTCGCTGGCTATGTCATCCTGCTGCTCGAGAAGGTCTTCTCCAAGCTGCCCAAGAATCTGGACGGCCTCAAGGCTATCTTCCTGTACCCGCTGTTCTCGACCGCCATCGTCGGCCTGGTCATGCTCGGCATCTCCGGCCCCATGGCTGCCATCAACACCGCCATGATGGACTTCCTCAAGGGTCTGTCTGCCTCTGGCGCCATTGTCCTGGGCCTTGCCATCGGCTGCATGTGCGCCGTTGACATGGGCGGCCCGGTCAACAAGGCTGCTTACGTCACCGGTACCGCTATGCTCACCGAGGCCCTGGCCGCCGGTGTCGGCACCGACACCTACAACTTCGGCACCAACTTCATGGCTGCCGTCTCCGCCGCCTGCATCGTTCCGCCGCTGATCACCACCTTCGCCGTCGTCGTCGGCAAGAAGTACTTCAGCCAGGAGGATCATGACGCCGGTATCGTCAACCTCATCCTTGGTTGCACCCACATCACCGAGGGCGCCATTCCGTTCATGACCAAGAACATCTGGCCCGTCATGCCCATCATGATGCTTGGCTCCTCCATCGCCTCGATCCTGACCATTATGTTCAACGTTCACGATCCGGCGCCCCACGGCGGCTTCCTGGTCCTGCCCGTTGTCGAGAACGGTCCGCTGTGGGTCCTCGCGATCCTCATCGGTGCTGTGGTCGGCGGCATCCTGTTCGTGGCCTTCAAGAAGTACGACTTCGAGAAGAATCAGAAGGCCGCTCCTGCAGCCAAGCCGGTTGAGGCCCCCAAGGCCGCTGCCGTCGAGGCCCCTAAGGCCGAGGCTGCCGACTTCGTGAAGGTCGAGAATGTCTTTGTCGCCGAGGACTTCGCTTCTCGTGACGAGGCTCTGAGCTTCGTTTCCAACCAGGCTGTCAAGGCCGGTATCGCCAGCGACGCCGACGCCGTGATGAACGCCTTCCTGGCCCGCGAGTCCGAGGGCACCACGGGCATGATGGAGGGCTTCGCCATTCCGCACGCCAAGTCCGACGCCATTACCGAGGCTGCCGTCATCGTCGTCAAGGACGAGTCCGGCGTGACCGGTTGGGATACCATGGACGGCGCTCCCGTCAACGTGGCCATCGCTCTGCTCATTCCTGGTGCA
>CATWKM010000076.1:0-7066 GCA_958351385.1 uncultured Collinsella sp.
TGGCTGAGCGGTATCGATATGCGGGTTTAACGGTATTATATTGACCACATAGATTTTTAACTTGCATTTCTACCCGCCCTTTTCGTAGAGTCGCCGATACGTGCTTAGCGCACCCTCGGCGCGTCCGGCAGGCTTTGCGAAATGGGATCCAGGAGACTTCGGCGCAGCATCATCTTGCGGAATGCTTCTAATGAGCCTCCCATCCTTCAAAAACAGAATCTCATCGCACAGCCTATCGACCGAATCCAAGATGTGGGATGACATGATGATGCACGTACCAGAATCGGCCAGCTTCCTGAGAATCTCGGAATGCAAGTCCACCCTGCTGGGGTCGAGCGCGTTCATGGGCTCATCTAATAGAAGGTACCGCGCGCCCGTCGCATACGCAATCGCCAGGGTAAGCTGCTGCTTCATGCCCTGGCTCAGAGTGCGGATCCTCATCTTCGCGAACTCGCCTATCTGCGTTTGTTCCACTATCTCTTCGATATCGCGAGCATGCGGCCACATATCGCAAACCATCTTGAGGTGATCTTCCGCACGCAATCCGGGATACAGCAGCGTCCCCTCACCAGGTGCATAGAAGATCATAGAACGGACCTCTCTCGCACCCGTACCCTGCACCTCATCCAGAACGATGCTCCCGTCCACGCGAGGACCCGGCAAACCTGCCATCGCACGCAGCAACGTCGTCTTTCCATGCCCGTTCGGAGCGACGAGACCGTAGACCGTACCCGGGGCAAACTCAGCGTTCACCGAATCTACGAGCACCTTCTTTCCATAAGAGATCGTCAGCGTTTGAAGGTCAATCATCGAGATCATCCCCTTTCGATCTTTGGAACACTCAGGCGCACCATCAACGGAGATACGGCGCCCAAGACCACCAGCAGAGCGCCCGATGCGCCGACGACCTCTCCAAAAGGCATCGCGTTCGTCCCTCGCCCAAGGAACCCAATCGTCCCCACCTGGGAAGCGGGATCAAACGAGGCGAATGGAGCCAGCAGCGCGACGCCCATGCCCACGCTTTCAACATGAGCGCTCAACGAACCCAACACCAAGAGAACCGCGCAAACCATTCCGGTGACAACGGGGTTGCGGCTAATCGCTGCTGTCAACGCAGCGACGACGGAAATCACGCCGTATGCCATGACCAGCAACGGAATACTGCACAACACCGCCTCCCCCACCATGGACGTTGTCGAAGCTCCCGCCCGAATGAGAGCGACGGGATACTCCGATCCACCCGCACCGTTCTTAATCACGGACACAACAACAGCGGGAACCATCGACACCAAAAGCAGCACCAAGCCAAGCAGGAGAGCCAGCGCAACAGCCGTCAGAAAACGCACATGCGCTGTTGCGGGGATCTGGAGAACCAGAAGGGAACGACACTGCAGGTGGGTGCACGCGAGCGATGTGACAACCACGGGCAACAGCAAAAATAAGGAGGGAAGCGCTGCCTGGAGATACGAAAGTAGGATTAATGGGGGCATCTTCGTACTTAACTCGTAAACCTTGGGGTCCGGCAAGCTCGCGATCGACTCAAGCAGAAGGGCGCGCGCCTCCGCACGAGAAGGAGTCTCCGGCTCGATTCCGATCGATTGCAGGAGAGTCGCATCTGCCGCGCCCAGCTCACCTCGAGCGCGCTCGTACGCCGCAAGGCTTCGAAACCCCTCCGCAGGCATAGGCGCGTACACGAAACCCGAAAGAGCATCCCGCATGTCTTCCAGGGCCGCTTTGCCCTCGACGTCCATATTCGCAGCGTCCTGCTCTAGATACCGATCTATTGAACGGAGCTCCCCATCCCTATACCGAACAGCGGAAACGTCACCAGCGTCAGGAAACACCTCGACCAGAGCCGGGGCCAGCATCGCCGTCGACATTGCAATCGCGCATACGGCGAGGGCAGGAGAATGCAGGAGCAGCTTCCCCATCGTTCTTACGTATGCAACGGCGGAGGCACAAGCGCTCGAACGGGCTGTCGTTCTCGATGCGGTGAAGGAACCTCTCTCAAGACAAATCGGGGACATCGGGCGCGCGCAGCCGCTCTTTCCAGCAACGCAAAGCAGGCTAATTGCCAGCACCTCGATCCCGATTGCGCATACGAGGGTAATCGCGCCACGCTCGAAGCAAAGTCCAGGCAGATTCACTATCTGCGTTGTCGGGTACGGGCTATAGGCGCCGACGGTCAACTCAGTGTTCGCATACGTAAGGGGATTCAACAGGGCGAACTCACGTAAAGCGATGGATCTTCCGTAATACCCGGGAACCATCGTCACCCCCATCAGGGCACATACGAACACGATTCCAAGCGTAGGGTTATTGGCAATCTTCACGGCAAGGTGAACGACAAGCGAGATGAACGCTGCCACCAAGAATTGCAAGATGGCCGTCTGCGCGAACACCAGCCAAGCCGGTTTGATAACCGGAGTCGCATATTGAATGTAGCCTATCGGATAGAACGGCGAGCCCGGGCCATTCTTCACAAGCGCGGCGATTATCCCTGGAAGATTGATGGCGAGGACGGCAAGCATTGCAAAAACACTCGCCCATACGCTCGATGCAACAAGTCTACCCAGCTCGCCCATCGGTGCCTGGATGATGAGCTTTTCACGTTTGTTAAGACGCGCGGCAAGGAACGAGACGGCAACGGCCGTTGCGACCCATAGCAAGTACTCCTTCGATCCGTCATAATAGGTGTACTCTCCATCCGATATCTGCAGAAACGGAAGTAGGGGAGAGAGCGGTGCCAAGATAAGACGTCCCGCGGCAAGAGGGTACAGAAGCGCGGGCATGCTTGATGAAGAGGTATAGACACCGTCCTCCCCCGCATTCACAAGCGCATCCGCATAGGATGCTGACAATTCCTGCTCAACACGGGTTATTCCCGACTCGAGGTATTCGACCCGTCCGTCGATGCCAGCCGCGCTCCTGAAGACGGGCAGAGCACAAAGAACCATCAACGCAACAACGACAACACAGAGCGACCTGGAGGAGAGAAGCGACCTAAAGATCGCCTTCGAGATTTTGAGCATATTCATCGCCAACCTTAACCTCATCCAGTCGGAACAGAGGGGCCGAACAAAATGCTCGGCCCTTCCTCGCATCTAGTAGGTGCTATAGACAAATTGCCATTTATCAGTTGTGCCAAGAACACCACAGGAGCACATTGCAGCGAGGCGGGATTCCCTATGATGCGCGGATCGGCGATAGCCATTTCGGTAGGAGATCGTCTTGTAAGAGATGTTGAACATCGAGATGCTGTGCCCGCTTACGCCGCGAGGACAGCTGTAGCTCCAGTAGGTATCGACGACGTCGTCCGTATACCCGAGGGGCTCAACGAGGGCACACTGGCTGCTCTCCTGGGAAGGAGGCATCGGGGTATCCGCAAAAGCGGGGGCTCCCGGCAGCAACAGACAAAGAGCGAGGCCGAGGAAAACCAAGAGCTTACACGACTTAACAGTACCGAACATAATCCTCTCCAATCTAGAGGGGTTTCGGTTGCAGCATGCTGTGATTACTTGCCGGCAAAGTCAATTTAACATAAACTGTTAAAAAGTAACCTGAGTTTTTTAAATTCTTCGGAGGTTATTATGAGTTCCGACAATCGCACTCCCCGGCTTCATTCCTTCCGCATCGCATGTGCGATAGCCTCTGCGACCCTTTGCGCCACCGCCATCGCACAAGTGGCGTTCTCCTTAAAGCCAGCAATCGAAGTGCTCGACAACCCTGTAATTGCAGACTCCCCCGCGTATCCAGCCCTTGCGATCTCGACATTGGTCCCTGCCGTCATCGGTATCGCTACGACCATCCTCAGCGCCGTTCTCGTGTGGACGATCAAGAGCGGAGGCCCCTTCAAGAAAGGGTCTGCGACATGCTTGAAGGTGCTCGGCATTCTCTTCGTTGTTCAAGCTGCCACCAGCCTCTACGCCGGCTCACTCAAAACCTCCGTTTCGATGTTTGGCGGCGAGGGGGCCGTCGGCGCCCAAGAGATCGCTTCATCATTCGATTGGACCTCTCTGGTTCTCGGCATCGTCCTGTTCATGCTTTCCCAGCTCTTCTTGTACGCCCGAGAGCTGTACCTCGACTCCGACGAGATTGCGTAAGGAAACGCCATGCCCGTAATTGTTCGCCTCGACAAGATCATGGCCGAGCGAAAGATTTCCTCGAACGAACTTGCCGAAAGGATTGGAACCACGCCCGTGAACCTGTCCCGTATTAAAAAAGGGCATATTCGCGGCATTCGCTTCAACACACTCGAGCAGCTATGCCTCGCCCTTCGTTGCCAACCCGGAGACCTTCTCGAAGTCATGAGCGAAGAGGATGCCCGAAAGGAGTTCGGACTCGATTGGTCCGCCGAGGATTAGAGGGCGGTCGTACTCGCCCTGCACACGGGAATGCGAATCGGCGAGGTCTGCGGCCTTCGGTGGTGCGATGTGGATTTCGAGACGGGCCTGATCTCGATCAGACACTCGGTGGCGTACGCGAAGGGAATGGGTTCGTTCATCAAGGACACCAAGACCCATGACGCCAGGGGTATCCCCATCGACCCGGTCGGCCTACTCCCCTTCCTGAAGGAGACCCACGAGATCGACTGCGGAAAGCTGCGCTTGCGCGGCCTTACCGGGGCGGTCGAGATCGGGGACTGCTACATCCTGTCGGAGCCGGGCGCGACCTTCGCGACGACAAGCTATATCCGCAGGGCGTTCAAGACGTTCTCGGAGACCAACGGCCTCATGGGCACCAACGACGAGCTGATCACGTTCCACGGCCTTCGCCACACGTTCGCAACGCAGTGGATCCGCCAAGGCGGCGATATCAAGGCGCTCCAATCGATCCTCGGCCACAAGGACGCCATGGCGACGCTCAACGTCTACGCCGACATCGAGCCCATCTCCAAAATCCATAACATGCTGCACGCCACGCCGTGCCTTTGGCGCGGGCACCTCGGGCCGAGGGTCGATCCGGGTCCCATGTTCCAACAGAGGATCCAGGAGTCCATCGAGACGCTCCAGGCGTTCGGCTACGGCATCACCGAGCCGGACGACCGAAATATCGCCATACGCGACGTGAAGACGAACAGTTGGCTCTAGCTCACCGAGTACGCGGCAGTGCCGGGCCCATCCCAACTGAGGTCACGGTGGTCCGATAGGGGCGCCGCCCGCGGCATGCGCCGCGGAGCGGTATCCCCTACCGAAGGGCGGGGATGCCCTCCGCTTCCAGTTCGGAATCAGCCGTCGGAGGCGTTCGGCTGACTGCGGGAACGGCCTGTCCGCTCAATGTGTTCGGCTGAGATCGGAAATCAACCCAACACGAGCCGGACACGCGCCAGACGGCTCTTCCCCGTACGGCCTTCCCCCTTACGCTCATGTTGCAGACGTGTAACGCCGCTGTAAGCGCACCTCTTTTGGCGCCAGACAGGTACAATGATGAACACTGTACCGTAGCGGAGCGCCCCGCGCGCGCCGCAACCACGCGAAAGGGTTTCCCATGGCCGAGATCTCGTCCTCCCGTATCGTCATCACCGTCCTTGGCAAGAACCGCCCCGGCATCGTCGCCGGCGTCACCCGTGTCCTAGGCGAGGCCAACGTCGACATCCGCGACATCACGCAGTCCATTATCGAGGACATCTTCACCATGACCATGCTGGCCGATACCGCCGAGTCCAAGCTCGACTTCGCCGAGCTGCAGAAGGCGCTGGCCGAGGCCGGCGAGCTTTCGGGCGTCAACGTGTCCATCCAGCGCGAGGACGTCTTCAACTTTATGTACCGCCTGTAGCGAGCAAGCCGCTGGGGATAGCCTGACGCGCGCATGCCCATGCAAGTCACCCCGATGCGGCCCGGAGAGGAGCGCGCATGGCCTACGACGCCAAGAAAATCTATTACCGCTTCGATGACCACTTGAGCCGCCTGGTTCTGGATTACGAAGCAAGCCGCCAGATTTCGCCTGAGAGCGAAAGCCTCTACCACGGCCTGCCGACCGACCCTTATGACGAGGGCCTGTTTGTTGAGCACAATGTCAAGCGCGGCCTGCGCAATGCCGACGGCTCGGGCGTGGTCGCGGGCCTCACTCGCATCTCGGATGTGCACGGCTACAACAAGGTCGACGGAAAGGTCGTGCCCGATCAGGGCAAGCTCACGCTTCGCGGCTACAGCATCGAGGATCTGGTCAACAATGCCCAGGCCGAGAATCGCTACGGCTACGAGGAAGTCGCCTATCTGCTTATCACGGGTTCGCTGCCCAACAAGGAAGAGCTCGACGGCTTTTGCGAGCGCCTGGGCGCCTTTAGACATCTGAGCGACGAGTACGTCAAAGAGTTCCCTATGACCACGGTGTCGTCGAGCATCATGAACGTGCTCCAGCGCGCCGTGCTGCTGCTCTACGCCTTCGATGCCGAACCAGACGTGATCACGCCCGAGCATGAGATCGACGTGGCTATTTCCATGCTCGCACGTCTCCCGCGCATCGCCGCCTTCGCACACATGGCCTCGATCGCCAAGCTTCGCGGCTCCGAGGTTCACGTGCCGCACCCCACGCCCGGCCTCTCCACCGCCGAGACCATCCTACAGGTGCTCCGCGGCGGTATGGCGTTCACCCGCGATGAGGCCATGCTGCTCGACGTGATGCTCATGCTGCATGCAGAGCACGGCGGCGGCAACAACTCCACGTTTGCCTGCCGCGTGCTGTCCTCCTCGGCCACCGACCCGTATTCCGCCTACGCCGCGGCCATCGGCTCGCTCAAGGGCCCGCGCCACGGCGGCGCCAACGCCAAGGTCGTGTCTATGCACGAGGACATCCGCGCGCATGTCTCCAACTGGGAGGACGAGGACGAGGTCGCGGCCTACCTGGGCAAGATCCTCGACAAGCAGGCCTTCGACGGCACGGGCCTCATCTACGGCATGGGCCACGCCGTCTATACGCTCAGCGACCCGCGCGCCGAGGTCTGCCGTCGTTACGCGCGCACACTCGCCGCCAAGAAGAACCTGGGCGATGAGTTCGCGCTCATCGAGCGCATCGAGCGCCTGGCACCCCAGGTCATGCGCGACCACGGCATGACCAAGCCCATCTG
>CATWKM010000077.1:0-7049 GCA_958351385.1 uncultured Collinsella sp.
CAACGCCCTGTCGCCCGCTAAGGTCACCCGCGTCCTCATCGACGAGGAGAAGGCCTACGCCGGCGTCATCGTCCCCGACGACCAGCTGTCCCTCGCCATCGGCAAGGAGGGCCAGAACGCCCGCCTCGCCGCGCGCCTGACCGGCTGGCACATCGACATCAAGTCCGAGACGCTTGCCGCCGACATCCTCAAGAACGTTCCCGTTCACGAGGAGCCCGCCGCCGACCTGATCGGTGACGAGGAGGACGAGGACGTTCGCCGCTGCGAGTTCGTGTCCGAGGACGGCATCCAGTGCCGCAACCAAGCCCGTCCCGGCTCCCGTTTCTGCGGTGTCCACGACACCGACGCCTTCGATGATGCGGAGGACCTGATCTAGCGCGCGGTCGCGCCGGGCGGGTCCCGGCGCGTCTCCCACGCTCGTTCAGTCTCTAGGCACCCAAGGTGCCAGAAAGGGTAGGTGAAGTCATATGGCAAAAGTCCGTGTGTCCACCCTGGCCAAAGAGTTCGGCATGACCTCCAAGGAACTGATGGGTCATCTCGCCGATATGAAGATTCCCGCTAAGTCCGCATCCTCCACCTTGGAGGACGCCTATGTCGCCATGGTCCGCAAGCAGCTCGCCTCGGTGATCGAGGCCCGCGCTCAGGAAGTCGAGGCCGCCAAGCAGGCCGAGGAGCAGGCAGCTGCCGCCGAGGAGGCTGCACGCGCCGCCGAGGCCGAGCGCGAGCGCATCGCCGCCGAGAAGGCACGCGAGGAGGAGCGCCGTCAGTTTGCCGCAGCCCAGGCTGCCGAGGAGGCTGCCCGCGCCGAGGCCGAGGCCAAGAAGAAGGCCGAGCAGGAGCGCCTTGCTCGCGAGAAGGAGGAGGCTGCCCGCGAGGCCCAGCGCCGCGCCGTTCCCGCTTCCGACTCCGGTTCGCGCTTCCGTTCGCTGCTCGACCAGATTGCCGCACAGGAGACCGTGCTCAAGGAGAAGAAGGACGCCGAGGACAAGGCCAAGGCCGAGCGCGCCGCCGAGCGCGGTAACCGTCGTGGCGGCAACAACGAACGCCGCGGTGGCCGTCGTAACGATCGCAACGCCTCCGACAACAACTCCGAGCGCAACGCCTCCGAGAGCCGTCCGCACAGCCATCGCACCAACGCCAGCAACAACGTCGCTGCCGGCATGGACTTCCCCAACCCCGATAAGCAGGGCAAGGGCAAGAAGCGCAAGGGCGGTCACAACAACGAAGAGGACCACTATAGCCGCATGGCTCGCGAGGCCGAGGAGTATAGCCGCGAGAAGGTACTCGAGGAGGCTCGTGCTGCCGTCGAGGAGGCCTCTCGCGAGTCCACCGGTCGCCGCAAGAAGCGCAAGGAGAAGCGCGAGCGCGAGGCTGCCAAGGCTCAGGAGGAGCGCAAGATAGAGGAGGCGCTGGCCCAGGGCGTGAACCCCGAGGAGCTCGACGCCATCAAGGTCTCCCAGGGCGTTACCGTCCAGGAGCTCGCCGAGGCGCTCGACGTTCCGGCCAACGACATCATCAAGCGCCTGTTCCTGCTGGGCACGCCGCTCACCATGACACAATCCATGTCTGACGACCTCGTCGAGCTCGTTGCCGACGACCTGGGCCGTCAGATCAAGATCATCACCCCCGAGGAGGAGAACACCTTCTCGTTCTACGACGATCCCGCCGACCTTAAGCCGCGCGCACCGGTCGTCACCGTCATGGGCCACGTCGACCACGGCAAGACCTCGCTGCTCGACGCCATCCGTCACACCGGTGTCGCTGCCGGCGAGGCGGGCGGTATTACCCAGGCCATCGGCGCTTCGCAGGTCATGATCAACGATCGCAAGATCACCTTTATCGATACCCCGGGTCATGCCACCTTTACGGCCATGCGTGCCCGTGGTGCCAAGGTGACCGACATCGTCATTCTGATCGTGGCTGCCGACGACGGCGTCATGCCCCAGACCGTCGAGTCGATCAACCACGCCAAGGCCGCCGGCGTACCCATCGTCGTCGCCGTCAACAAGATCGATAAGCCTGGTGCCAACCCCGACCGCGTGCGCCAGGAGCTCACCGAGTACGGTGTCATCCCCGAGGAGTGGGGCGGACAGAACATGTTCGTCAACATCTCGGCGAAGCAGAAGATCGGTATCGACGATCTGCTCGAGACCGTGCTGCTCCAGGCAGATGTGCTCGAGCTCAAGGCCAACCCGGACACCTTTGCCTCCGGCAACGTCCTCGAGGCCAAGCTCGACAAGGGCCGCGGCTCGGTCGCTACCGTGCTCGTGACCCGCGGTACCCTGCACGTGGGCGATACGCTGGTCGCCGGCCTTACCTACGGCCGCGTCCGCGCCATGCTCGACCCCAAGGGCCGCGCCGTCTCCGAGGCCGGTCCCTCCGACGCCGTCGAGATTCTGGGCCTGCAGTCCGTGCCCAACGCCGGTGACGAGTTCCGCGTGTTCGAGGACGAGCGCGAGGCTCGCGCCCTTGCCGACGAGCGTTCGCTCAAGGCCCGTATCGAGGAGCAGAGCCGCGTCAAGCACGTCACGCTCGAGAATCTCTTCGAGACCATTGCAGACGCCGAGGTCAAGGAGCTCAACCTGATCATCAAGGCCGACGTCCAGGGTTCCATCGAGGCCCTTCAGGATTCGCTCGACAAGATGGATCAGTCCGAGGTCCGCATCAACACGATCCACTCCGCCGTTGGTGCCATCAACGAGACCGACGTCGTCCTGGCCGACGCCTCCAACGCCATCATCATCGGCTTTGGCGTCCGTCCCGACGGTAAGGCCCGCTCCGCCGCCGAGCGCGAGGGCGTCGAGATCCGTTGCTACGACGTCATCTACAAGTGCCTCGAGGAGCTCGACGCTGCCCGTATCGGCATGCTCAAGCCCACCGAGGTCGAGGTCTCCACGGGTACCGCGACCGTCCTTGACACCTTTAAGGTGCCCAAAGTCGGTATCGCCGCCGGTGTCCGCGTCGAAGAGGGCGAGATCGCCGCGACCGATTCCGTGCGTCTGGTGCGCGACGGCATCGTGGTCTTCAACGGCAAGATCGCCTCGATGCGTCACTACAAGGACGAGGCCAAGAGCCTCAAGAGCGGTTCCGAGGGCGGCATTGGCCTGGAGAACTTCCAGGACATCAAGCCCGGCGACCAGATCGAGGGTTATCGTATCGACCAGGTTGCCCGTACCGAGTAGGGGGTAGCGCTATGAAGCAAACGCAGGCAACCCGCCGTCTGGGCGAGCAGCTTCGCGAGAAGCTCGGTTATATCCTGCTCTTTGAGGTTTCCGATCCGCGTCTCGACCTGGTTACTTTGACCGCGGTCGAGGTCGCGGTGGACCGTTCGTTCGCGCGCGTGTACGTGTCGTGCGATGCGAGCCGCTACGACGAGGTCATGGAGGCGCTCGCCAGCGCTAAGGGCCGTATTCGCAGCCTGTTGGCTCGCTCGCTCGATTGGCGTGTTACGCCCGAGCTCGATTTTCGCATCGATCGCTCGACCGATGAGGCCGAGCGCATCACTCGTGCGCTGGAAAACGTTCCCGCCACGCTTGCGATCGAAAAGGACGAGGACGGCTATCCGATAGCGGATGCCGCCCAGGAGGCAGCTTTAGATGACTAATTCCGCCGACCTCGCCTCGTGCGAGTCTGCAGATATTCAGCGACGCATCCTCGAGCTCATCGAGGGTGCGTCCTCCATTGCGATTTCGGGACATACTTCTCCCGATGGCGATGCCTTGGGCTCCGTTTTGGGTCTGGGCCTTTCGCTCATGAAGTTTTTCCCCAACAAGGACATTGCGCTGCTGCTGGCAGATGATGACCCAGTTCCGCGCATTTACCGCTTTATGGAAGGCTCCGATCGCCTGGTGCCGGCATCTGCGTACACCGGCAATCCGGACCTGTTCATCTCGGTGGACGTGCCGGTCGTCGAGCGTCTCAATAATTCCGCCGAGGTGCTTCGTCGCTCCAAGCATGTGGTGTGCTTCGATCACCATCCGGCGCGTGAGGAGTTTGCCGAGCTCAGCCTGAGGCGCGTCGAAGCTGCAGCCTGCGCCATGATCATCGACCGCTTCTTGGACAATTGCGGCATTGTCGCACGTGATGGCGTTGCGACCTGCCTGCTGTGTGGCTTGGTTACCGATACCGGCCGTTTTCAGTACCAAAACGCCGATGCCGCCGCGTTCCATGCAGCCTCGCGTCTGGTTGCCCACGGTGCCGATCCGGCGCGTGTGGCACTCGAGGTCTACCAGAGCATGCGCGTTGAGTTTTTGCACCTCAAGTCCATCGTTATGGGCCGCATCAAGACGGTGGCCCACGGGCGCGTCGCGTATAGTTACGCGTACCAGAGTGACCTTGAGGCCTGCGGTGTCACCTCGGATGAGTGCGACGGCCTGGTCGATGTGGTTCGCTCGGTGATGGGCGTCGAAGTCTGCCTGTTCCTGAAGGGCATTGAGGGCGATACCAAGGTGCGCGGCAACCTGCGCTCCAAGGGCGACCTCAACGTGTCCGAGATCGCTGCTGCCTTTGGCGGAGGCGGACATCCCGCTGCCGCCGGTTTCTCCAACAACGGAACGATTCTCGAGACGCTCACCGTGGCACTTCCCATGCTGGCCGAACTGGTAGGGGAGGATCCCGCTTCGGTGACCGTCGAGCTTTAACTTTTTGGATGGTACATGGCTCGTCGTACGCCTTCTCAACTGAATATGCTGCTCGCCGTCGATAAGCCGGTGGGCTGCACGTCCCACGATGTGGTCTCGCAATGTCGGCGCGCCCTCCATGAGCGTCGCGTCGGCCATGCCGGCACGCTCGACCCCATGGCATCGGGTGTCATGGTGGTGGGTGTTGGCCAGGCTACTCGTTTGCTGGGCATGCTAACCCTCGATACCAAAAGCTATGTCGCCGACATCTCGTTTGGCGCCGAGACCAATACCGATGATGCGGAGGGCGAGGCGGTCCGCACGGTGGCTATTGCCAACGAGCTGCGCGATCCTGCCTATGCCCGTGAGCGCTTGGCGGCCATGCTGGGTCCGCAGATGCAGGTGCCGCCGGCGTTTTCGGCCATCTCGGTCAATGGCGTTCGCGCCTACAAGTCTGCTCGCGAGGGCAATGCGGTGGACCTACCTCCGCGCCCCGTCGAGGTCTATGCCGCCGACCTGATCGCCGTGGGAGGCGAAGGTGATACGTGTGTGTGGACCGTGGCGTTCTCAGTGAGCAAGGGTACCTATATCCGTGCGCTCGCTCGCGACTTGGGCCGCGCCTGCGAGAGCGCGGCGCACATTTCCGCGCTGCGTCGCACGGCCTCCGGTGTTGTTTCCATTGGCGCTTGTCATGCGGTCGAGGAGCTTTCTCCCGAGTCCGCGGCTGGCTTTGCCCTGGATCCCATTGCGGCCCTGGGCGCCACGCGTGTTGACTTGCCGGGCAATCTTGCCGACGACCTGCTCTGCGGCCGACGCATTCCCGTTGAGCGTGCGCTTGCCGATTTCGATACCGCGAAGGCGCCTTTTGCGTTGGTGCTCGATGGGGGACTCAAGGCGCTCGCCCGCATTGAGAGTGGCCGCTTTGTCATGGAGCACGTGTTTCCGCAGGCAATCGGCGGTGTTCGATGATGTTGTCCGCTCGCGAGCTCGCGCGTATCTTTTTCGCGGGCGAGTCGGACGAGGCTCGCATCGTTGCTGCCGATGCATTTGATGAGTGCGAGCACTTGGGTGCTGCCTCCATCGCCATCGGCGTTTTCGATGGTGTGCACCGTGGACACCAGGAACTCATCGAAGCGCTTGTCTGTGATGCCCGTGCCCATGGCTGCAAGGCGGTCGTGGTCACTTTCGATCCCGACCCGGACGTCGTGGTGAGCCCTTCGCCCGCTCAAAAATTGATGACGACGGCCGACCGTCTGCATGCCCTGGCTCAAACCGGGGTCGATGCAGTGGTGGCCGTTCCCTTTACGCCTGAGGTCGCGGCGCTCGACCATGTCGGTTTTCTCGCACTGTTGTCACGCGTGGTCGACATTCGCTCGATTCGCGTTGGCAGCGACTTTAGGCTGGGTCGCGGCGGTGCTTCTGGTGTTGCCGAGATGCGCGCCTGGGGTGCCGAGCGCGGCGTTGACGTATACGGGCACGACTTGCTTTGCGAGGGCGGTGAGGCCATTTGCGCCACCCGCATTCGTCACGAGCTGGGACAGGGCCATGTGGGGCTTGCTGCTGGGTTACTCGGACGCCCGTATATGGTGCGCGGCGGTGTTATTCGCGGCCGTCACGAGGGCTCTGGCATGGGCTTTCCCACGGCAAACATACAGGTTCCCGACGGCATTCAGGTGCCTGCCGATGGCGTGTATGAGGGCCTGTTGCTGGTAAACGACATCGTGTGGCCCGCTGCCGTTAACGTCGGACTGCCGCCGACGTATGCCGACGATGCGGCATCTGCGCATCTCGAGGCTAATTTAATTGGTTATACGGGCGACCTGTACGGCGCTTCCGTTTCGCTGGCGTTTACGCGCTGGCTGCGTCCGTCGCGCGTGTTCGATTCGCTGGATGAGTTGATCGCGACCGTCGAGGGTAATATCGAAGATATTCGTCACAACTTGGGCGAGCAGGGGGTGAGTGTCCGTGATTAGCGATGAGGAAAAAGACCAGGTACGCGCTGCGTCCGACTTAGTCGCCATCGTGCAGGAAACGGTTGAGCTCAAGCCCCGCGGTCATGAGTTTTGGGGTTGCTGCCCTTTTCATGGCGAAAAGACTCCGTCCTTCCACATTATTCCCGCCACGCAGGTGTGGCATTGCTTTGGCTGCGGCGAGGGTGGCGACGTCTTCACCTATATCATGAAGCGCGAGAACCTGAGCTTTCCCGAGTCAATCCGTTATTTGGCCGATCGCGCGGGTATTGAGCTGCACGACACCGGAGACCGCCGCGAGCGCGGTACCAAGCGTGCCCGCATCTACGATCTGTGCGCCGAGACCGCCCAGTTCTATCACACCATGCTTATGCGCGGTAAGGACGGCCGTCCGCGCGAGTACTTTGCCAGCCGCGGCATGGGTGGCGACGTCTGCCGCCGCTACTGCCTGGGCTTTGCG
>CATWKM010000078.1:0-6995 GCA_958351385.1 uncultured Collinsella sp.
TATCGCGAGAACAAGGAGGCCATCGAGGCCTTCCTGGCCGAGGCTCGCGCTATGGGCGAAGGCCGTCTGTCCGTTGTCTTCACCGGTGCCGGTACGTCCGACTACGTTGGCGATACCTGCGCCCCGTATCTGCGTCACGCTGGCAACACTGATCTCTACGACTTTAAGCCCATCGCCACGACCGACATCGTGAGCGCACCGCGCGACTTCCTGCGCGCCGAGGATCCCACGCTCGTGGTTTCCTTTGCCCGCTCTGGCAACAGCCCCGAGAGCCTTGCCGCCGTTGCCGTTGCCAAGGAGCTCGTCCACAACGTCAAGTTCCTCAACATCACCTGCGCTCCCGAGGGTAAGCTCGCCGTCGAGTCCGCTGATGACCCCAATGCGCTGACGCTGCTCATCCCGCGCGCCAACGACAAGGGCTTCGCCATGACCGGTTCCTACACCTGCATGACCCTGCTCTCTACCCTCATCTTTGACGAGGCTTCCGACGAGCAGAAGGCCGAGTGGGTCGAGACCATCGCCAAGATGGGCGAGGAGGTCATCGCTCGCGAGTCCGAGGTTGCCGACTACCTCGCTGGCGACTTCAACCGCGTGACCTACCTTGGCTCCGGCTCCTTTGGCGGCCTTGCTCAGGAGAGCCAGCTCAAGATCCTCGAGCTCGCTCATGGCCTGGTTGCCACTTCCTACGACACCTCCATGGGCTATCGTCACGGACCCAAGTCCTTCGTCGACGATAAGACGCTCGTCTTCGTATTCGTGAACAACGACGCCTACACCCGTCAGTACGACATCGAGATCCTCAACGAGATCGGTGGCGACAAGATCGCTCAGCACACCGTTGCCGTTCAGCAGGATGGCGCTACTGTCTACGAGGGTGAGTCCTTCACCTTTAAGGGCTATGAGGCGCTCCCCGAGGGTTACCTTGCTCTGCCGTTCGTGATGTTTGCCCAGGCCATCAGCCTGCTCAACTCCGTGCGCGTGGGCAACACGCCCGATACGCCGAGCCCCACCGGCACGGTCAACCGCGTGGTTAAGGGCGTGACGATTCACCCCTTCACCGCTTAATCGCGTCCCCCTGTAAGGGCGCCCGTCCGCTCATAACGGCGGGCGGGCGCTTTTTGTTTTTACTTGAACCGGGTATAAGTATCACCACGGTCAACTGCTTTAGAAGCAAGGAGTGCATATGAGCACGTACGCAATTAAGGCTGACAAGTTCTTCTTGCCGGCAGGTCCGCAACTGGGCGGCTATCTTATGGTCGAGGATGGCGTCTTTGGCGCCTGGCAGGCCGACGAGCCCTCTTGCGAGATCAAGGATTACACGGGATCGTGGATCGCACCGGGCATGGTCGACACCCACATCCATGGCTTCTACAACCACTCAACTACCGATAACGACCCCGAGGGCATCGATATCAGCTCGACCGAGCTCGCCCGTCGCGGTACCACCAGCTGGCTGCCCACGACGTTCACCGATGGCGTCGAGCAGATCAAGGACGCCTGCGCCGCCATCGCTCAGGCGGACGAGGGTCGCGGCCCCGACTTCTGCGGTGCTCGCATTCAGGGCATCTACCTGGAGGGCCCCTTCTTTACCATGAAGCACGTGGGCGCGCAGAACCCCGCTTATCTTATCGATCCCTCCGAGGAGGTCTTTGATCAGTGGCAGGAGGCTGCGGGCGGTCGCATCGTTAAGAGCGCCATGGCGGCCGAGCGCGACGGTGCCGCTGCTTATGCGGCTGCTCTGAACGCCAAGGGTGTGGTGACCAGCATCGGTCACTCCGACGCCACCTACGATGAGTGCATCGCCGCCATCAACGCCGGTGCCAGCTGCTTTACGCATACCTATAACGGCCAGCGCGGGCTGCATCACCGTGAGCCCGGTGTCGTGGGTGCTGCTATGTCCACGTCCGAGACCTACGCCGAGATCATCTGTGACGGCAAGCACGTAAACCCTGCCGCCATCAAGGCGCTGCTGCAGGCCAAGGGCTGGCAGCACACGGTACTCATCACCGACTGCCTGGGCTGCGGCGGCATGCCCGAGGGCAGCTACACCAGCGGCGGCATGGACGTCATCATGAAGGACAACCTGTGCTGGCTCGCCGATGGCAAGAGCATTGCCGGTTCGGTGCTCACGCTTGCCCAGGGCGTCAAGAACATCGTCGACTGGGGCATCGCCAGCGCCGATATCGCCATTCGCATGGCAACCGAGGTGCCGGCACGCTCCGCGCACATCGAGGATAAGTGCGGCAGCATCATGCCGGGTCGCGACGCCGACTTTGTCGTGTTCGACCATGAGCTCACCCTCGTCGAGACGTATGTTGGCGGCCAGAGCGTCGGCAACGCCTTTACCGAGTAACGAAAGAAAAAGACGGCGGGCCCGAATCTGCTCGGACCCGCCGTACGGGTTAAACGCTCAAAAGCACCTTTACAGTTACAGCTTGCTAGCGATTTTCTTTGCCGTACGCTTAACGCCGGCCACCAGGCCTCCTGCAGGATGCTCCTTCTCGTATGCTAGGCGCTTCTCGCGCTTGGCGTACTCTTCGACGATGATGTCTCCATACTCGCCTTCGATCTTGTCGAAGAAGTCGACGGCACCCTTAATTTCCTCAGCGGTCGGGTGCCCCTTTTGGACACCGCCGGTGAGTTTGAACGGCCCCCACGTATCAAAGCCGGGGCAGCCGTAGACACCCATAAAGATGGCCTGCCTCATGCGGCAGATGCCATCGATATCCTTGCCGTACCACTTGTTTTTGCCACCGTAGGTCATAAGGCCAAACACCTTGTCCTGCGGCTGCAACACGTTAGTGAGCACGCGTGCCATGTCCTTGTCGATCTCGGAGTAATAGATGCCCGTGGCGACACCAATCAGATGGTATTCGTGCAGGTTGGGATACTCGTTTTTGCCGAGTGTTTTCACGTCGAGGGTATCGATTTCGGGGTGCGCCTCGACGATGGCGTCCACGAGCTTTTTCGTATTGCCGTGGTGGCGTGAGGCATAAAGAATGATGGTTCGCATAAGAAGGCCTTTCAGCTGTAATTGCATCAATGTCTGTATGGTACCCCGTTACATGGCCGGGATACCGGACGCATCGATGAGCGTGCGGGTTTGTCCATTGGTCAGAGCCGAGACGGGTACTTGCGAGCAAAAAGCAGTTGTTCGAAAGGATGGGCAATGGAATACGCTCTCTCCAACGATTCGATTTCTATTAAGGTGTCCACGGCTGGTGGTTCGTTTACCTCGATTGAGGCCGGAGGTCGCGAGTACTTGTGGCAGGGTGACCCCGCCGTGTGGTCCGGCCAGGCGCCGGTCTGCTTTCCGATTTGCGGAGGCCTGCGCGATGGTAGTGCCATGACGTTTGCCGGGCATCATGTAAAGCTCGCTCGCCACGGCTTTGCGCGCAAGCAGGAGTGGAAGCTGCTGAGCCAAGGCGAGAACGAGTTGGCTATGTGCCTGGCTTCGGAGGATAACGCCGCGCTGCTGAGCGATTATCCGTATCCGTTTAGGCTCGTCGCCCGCTATACGCTCGAGGACGCCGCCGTGCGTGTCTCCTATGAGGTTACCAACGAGGGCACCGAGGACATGCCGTTCTTTATCGGTGGGCATCCCGGCTTTAGGTGCCCGCTCGATGAGGGCGAGGCCTATACGGACTACGAGTTGCGCTTTGAGAAAGAAGAGGCTGCAGAGCTTTGCACCGCTGTCCCTTCGACTGGCTTGATTGACGTGGACAAGCGCTCCAAGAACCCCATGGTGGGAAAGACGCTGCCCCTGTCGCACGAGCTCTTCGATTTTGCGGAGACCATCTTTGACGTGCTCGAGAGCCGCCAGGTCACGCTTTCCAAAAAGGGCGAGGACAAGGGCGTTCGCCTGAGCTTTGAGGGCTTCCCATATCTCATTGTGTGGAGCAAGCCCGAGGGTGATTTTGTGGCAGTTGAGCCTTGGGGCGGCCTTTCGACCTGCTCCGATGAGGACGACGTGCTTGAGCATAAGCGTGGCTGCCTTGTCGCCAAGCCCAAGGAGACCGTCGTTCGCTCGTTCACGATTGAGATTCTGTAATTCCGTTTTGTCGACTCGTATCGCGAGGCACAAGGAGCCTGCGAGATAAGGAGCTAAAAATGATCCTCACCGTTACGATGAACCCGTCCGTCGATACACGCTATCAGCTCGATGAGCTCATTATCGACGACGTTAACCGTGTGACGCCCGAAAAGACCGCCGGCGGCAAGGGTCTCAACGTGGCCCGTGTACTGGGTCAGCTGGGCGACGACGTTGTGGCAACCGGTCTACTCGGCGGCCACATGGGCGCCTACATGGCCGAGCTCATGGATGCCAACGGCATTAAGAATGATTTTGTACCCATCAAGGGCGAGACTCGCATTTGCCTTAACATCCTCCACGCCGGCAACCAGACCGAGCTACTCGAGAGCGGCCCGACGATTGCCCCCGAGGAGCTCGATGCCTTTACCGCCAAGTTCGCCGAGCTTGCGAGCAAGGCCGCTGTCGTTACCATTTCGGGTTCGCTGCCCCGCGGTGTCGAGGCAGACTACTATGCCAAGATCACGGGCATTGCCGAGAACGCCGGCGCCAAGGTGCTGCTTGATACCTCGGGTGCTTCGCTCGAGGCCGCCCTTAAGTCCGAAATTAAGCCCGAGCTGGTCAAGCCTAACCTGACCGAGATTAACGGCCTTCTGGGCACGAGCTTTACCACCGACGATGTGGACGAGCTCCGCGCCGCGCTCGCCTCTGATGCCCGCTTCTCCGATATTCCCTGGGTCGTCGTGTCCATGGGCGCTGCCGGCTCCGTGGGCTTCCATAATGGCCGTGCATTCCGCGCCAAGACCCCCGATATCCCCGCCGTTAACGCTACGGGCTCTGGCGATTCGACCATTGCCGGCTTCGCGCATGCGATTGCTGCTGGCGCGGATGACGAGACGGCGCTGCGTACCGCCAACACCTGCGGCAAGCTCAATGCCATGGATCCCATGACCGGCCACTTGGTTATGGATCGTTGGGACGAGGTTTACAACGGCGTTGTCGTGACCGAGCTGTAGGAGCTTGTGCGCCGCCCCCGGCATCGGTTGCTTGCTTGTGGTTAGAGTTGACGGCAAGTGCGGTAGCATTATGCCGGGGCGCGACGCCGATGCTGTCGTGTTCAATCCCGACCTTACCCTGGTCGAGACGTATGTGGGTGGCAACAGCGTCGGTAATGCATTTACCGAGTAGCTGCCAAATAAACGATCCGAGAGGGGATTTAGATGATTTACGGTGCATTGGGCGATATCGAGGAGTACCGCGGAATGCTCAAGGGCCTCGACGTGCTGATCGACTGGCTCGAGGAGAACGACCCGGCACAGCTCGAGGTCGGCAGCCATCCGATTTTGGGTGAGAAGGTCTTTGCGAACGTCATGTCTCCCACGACGCGTCCCGAGGCTGAGGCTCACTATGAGACGCATCAGCGCTATCACGACCTGCAGATCGACGTCGAGGGTCGCGAGGCCTTCAAGGTCGCTACGGGCAGCCTGACGCTGGTCCAGGAGTTTGACGAGAAGGACGACTATGATCTGGTCGATTCCGACGCCTCGATCGCCGGCGATCTTGCCGACGACAAATTCGCGCTGTTCGTTGCCGGCGAGCCCCACATGCCCACGCTCGAGTTCCCGGGCGATGGCGCACAGCCGGTCAAGAAGATCTGCTTTAAGTTGCTTGCCGACGCCTACTGGGAGGAGTAGCGAGCTGCTCGGCTGAGCTGTTCGTCTGATGGCGTGATTCCCCTAGGGAAATCACGCTAGGACCCCGCCAAACGGGTTTTCCCTAGGGAAATCACGTTTGGCGGGGTTTTCTGTTTTGAATAGGGAAGCCTCATTTATTTGCGAAGAACATCGGCTAGCCGCAGGATTGAAATCATCGACCGATAAGTGAGTTCCACTTTTTCGCCCGCAAGCAGTCGTTTCGAGCCAATCTCATCTAGCCCCACAAGCCGAGAAAACAGCGGACCGCTCATCGTGCCCTCGTCAATTGATTCCCTTATGGTCTTCAAAACGTCCGTATCATGAAGCGATGCCGAGCTGTAGGGGGCAACACGAGCGGAACTCTCAATTAACGACGAGACAAAAGGATGGAGATGCTTTGGACATAGTCCATCAAACACCACATCCCCATTGTCGTTCGAGCCGACCAGGCGCCAAGTATAATGATCGACCCAGTCATCCCCGTCATATATGGCGTCCATGAGCAACTTCCCGTCTAGAGAGAGAAACCTATTTGGACATCGGGGCGCAAGACCGCAATCCATATCGGGCCTGCAGCAGCTCCAACTCAACGCACCACATAGGTTCCCTTTCGTACATGTGTATCAATCTGCCCCGAAATGCCGGTGAATGCAATTCCAGGCCCGTTTGTCGGATAGCAATCGACGTATTATTGCTTTCCGCTCACAACCTTGTATAGATATATCGTTCCAGCAAAAGAGAAGGGATCGTTCGCAATTTTGTCCGGAAGAACTTGCCACCTCAAAATCCCGCTACCAATATGGTCAAGCTTGACCGTTCCGCCGTCCCCCTCAAAAGTGGCAAGGGGATTTACCCCAGACTGAGAGTCGGCATCGCCCTCCTTAGCAGTTATCAGCAGGCTGCCCGTATAAGACTGCTGAGGCTCACCTTCAGGACAGGCAGCCTCGGCCCAAGAAGGGCCACTCAGGCAGAACAGTCCGAGCAGCATCAATACCAACAAAAGAAAACCCTTAGTTCTTTTCATCTATATCCCCAATGTCTCTCGACATTTGTATATTGTGACTATTTTAGATCTATATGGCCAATTCGAGCCCTCACCATGGCAATTGTTGCAGCTGGGTTTCTTTTCATTAAGATTTCACTTTGGTAAATCCCCGCCCCTAAGCATTAAACCCGAAGTCCACCGAGTGGGCCGCTGTTGACGTGGCGATGCTTGGATTGGCGCGCACGCACTCAAAATCGGCAACAAAAAAGCCGCCCAAAGGCGGCTA
>CATWKM010000079.1:0-6938 GCA_958351385.1 uncultured Collinsella sp.
GATGCTCAAGGACGTCGTCCCCATGGCGCCCAAGAGGACGCTCGTCACCGGCTGCAACGGCCAGCTGGGCCGCGCGGTCCGCGCGCTGGCCGAGGAGCGCGGTGTCGCCAAGGACTTCGACTTCTGCGACATCGACATCTTCGACATGTCCGACCCGGAAGCCTACTCCAAGTACGACTGGTCGCTCTACGGCACCGTGATCAACTGCGGCGCCTACACGGCCGTGGATAAAGCGGAGACCCCCGAGGGCCGCGCGGCCGCCTGGAAGGCCAACGCGACGGGGCCCGCGCTGCTCGCCCGCGCCTGCGCCGGGCACGGGATCACCCTGGTCCACGTGTCCTCCGACTACGTCTTCGACGGCACCGCCGAAGTGCATGACGAGGACGAACCCCTCAGCCCCCTGTCCGTCTACGGCCAGACCAAGGCCGCCGGCGACATCGCCGTGGCCGGGTGCCCCCGCCACTACATCATGCGCAGCTCCTGGGTCATCGGCGAGGGCCACAACTTCGTCAAGACCATGAGGGGCCTCTCCGACCGCGTCGCCGACCCCGAGGACAAGCTGAACAAGGTCACCGTCGTGGACGACCAGCTGGGACGCCTGACCTTCACGCGCGACATGGCCGAGGCGATCTTCCACGTGCTGGACGCGAAGGCCCCCTACGGCACCTACGACTGCACCGGCTCCGGCGCCGTGAGGAGCTGGGCCGATATCGCCCGCGCCGTCTTCGAGGCCGCCAACGGCAACGGGGAGAAGGTCGTGCCGGTATCGACCGCCGACTACTACGCGAGCGCCGAAGGCCCCGTCGCCCCGCGCCCGGTCCACTCCGCGCTCGACCTGTCCAAGCTCGAGTCGGTCGGATTCCACATGCCCGACTGGGAGGAAGGGCTTTCCTGCTATTTGAATCAAATCGAAGATTGGAGCGCCCGTGGTTAGAGTACTTCAGGTTACCTCGAAACTGTTCAGGGGTGGCGCGGAGGCATTCATCATGAACGTCTACCGCAATATCGACCGCACTCAGGTGCAGTTCGACTTTCTCGTCTTCCACACCCATCGCGAATACTACGAGGATGAGATCGAGAACCTCGGCGGGCATGTGTACCACGTGCCCATCATGGAAGGCGCGAATCTGCTGCGCCGCAAGCGGATGTTGGACGCCTTCTTTGACAAGCATCACGACTACGCCGCCGTGCACTGCCATATGGCTGCGCTCGGGCGCGACGTCCTGTGCTCGGCGGGCGAGCACGGCGTCGGGCGACTATTCTCACACTCGCACATCGCCGATTTCGAGCGCACCCCGCGCAATATCGTGAAGCAGGCTTTCCAGAAGGGTTTCGGTGAGTATGCGACCAAGCGGCTGGCCTGTTCGAGGACCGCGGGGGAGTTCATGTATCCAGGCAAAGATTTTGAGGTAGTGAACAACGGCATCGACGTGGCGCGGTTCGCCTTCGACGCCGCACGAAGGGACGCTTTCAGGGGTTCGTACGGGTTTTCGGAGGAAGACATCCTCGTTGGTCATGTCGGACGCTTCGAACTGATGAAAAATCATGCCTTCCTCATCGATGCTTTCGCCGCCCTCGCCCGTATTGACGAGCATGCGTATCTCGTCCTTGCGGGGGACGGCTCACTGCGCGAGAACGTCGAGAGGAGGGCAGGCGATCTCGGGCTTTCCGAGCGCGTGCGCTTCTTAGGACTGCTCGACGATATGCCCTCGTTCTACGATGGGGTTGATTGCTTCGCCATGCCTTCGTTGTTTGAGGGACTGCCGTTTTCGGCGGTGGAGGCGCAGTGCTCCGGGTTGCCGTGTGTGCTTTCAGACAGGATTACCGACGAGGTGGCCATTACCGACTTGGTGGAGTATCTGCCGCTGGAGGCGGGGGCCGAGGCCTGGGCCGACTGCATTGAGCGCGCGCTTGGATATTCGGGCCGTATGCGCAAGGGCTACGCGGGAGTCGTGGCGGATGAGGGGTTTGATATTCACGGGACTGTCGCGCAGCTTGCTGCGCTATACATGGGACGGGGGTAGTTTTGTCTTCCGTTGCTTTGAAGGTCGGATACAGAGCGAAGGATGCTGGACGTCCTAAGATTCTTGCGCGTGAGGCGTTTCAAGCCATCTTGCTTGTCATCCTTATCGCCTCGCCCATGCTTGATGGTTTTATCAAGGCGTTTTCGTATGCTGACGAGCTCGCCGCCATTCTTCTCGTTGGATGGGGGCTTTTTAGAAAAGACAAGATTGTGCTTAACGGAGGGGAGCGTATCGGCATTTTGGCCGTTGCTTTGCTGCTTGCGCTCGGACTTGCTTCAAACTTCGTTACAGGCTATCAGCAAAGTAAGTTTGCTATTGCCGTAGATGCGTTCACATGCTTCAAGGTTTTCGCGGCATATTATGGAGCGCTGCAGGTCGTATATGGCGAGGAGAGGATTCTTTCGCTTGCGATCGGTGTTGTGAAACTGCTTATAGCCGCCGCCCTTTTCGGCTACGCACTCCATCTTTCGGGGGTTGTGCCGATGGGGAGTGACCGACATTTCATGGGTGTGCCTTGTTATCGCTTCGTGTTCGGACATACCACAGAGCTCGCAGCGTATTGTGTCGGCATCTCCGCTCTTTTGATGACCGATGCGAAAAAGAACAAGGTATGGATTATCCTCGACATTTTGCTCTTGCTTTCGACTATGAGGGCGAAAGCCGTCGGAATCGCCTTCGTCATCGGCTTCTTTCTGGTTAGGGGGTTGGTGACGCGCGGGGACAAGAAGCCCACAGTATTCTTGTACCTGATTCTCGTAGTTGGTGTATTGTTCTTGGGCGCTGATCAGCTGCAGTTCTATTTTGGGGATACGACGTCGGCCAGGTATCTTCTTCAGTCCACTTCTATGCAGATTGCGCAGAGTTTGTTTCCCTTTGGCTCGGGTTTCGGCACCTACGCTAGCTATATGTCGGGCGAGTATTACTCGCCTCTTTATTATCTATTTGGGCTTTCCGGCGTCTATGGCTTGAGCCCGGATTACCACGCTTTCGTTAGCGACAGCTTCTGGCCTACGGTCATCGGGCAGTTTGGTTTTTTCGGGCTTGCGCTTTTCACCCTGCTCATCGGGACGTTCTTCTATTCGTTCATATCGAGGTCAAGGTCTCATCGGGTTCCTGTCGGTGCATACGTGATTATTCCTCTCTATTACATGATATTGAGTACGGCTGACGCTTCCTTCTTTAATTTTTATGGGCCTTTTTACGCTTTGGTGATGGCGATTGTGTCGACAGATTTTCCTTCAAAGTCAGAGAGTAGGACAGAGGGATTTAAGCGCAACTACGAAATGAAAGACAACGGATGAATATGGAAATCGACTTTGTAATTCCATGGGTGGATGACTCGGATTCAGAATGGCTCTCGGAGAGGAGTAGGTACGAGGGACCGTCGGATTCGGCTTCTGCTCACGGACAGGACAAGCGATATCGGGATTGGGGCCTACTTCGGTACTTCTTTCGCAGTGTCGCTTTGAACGCACCTTGGGTCCGCAGGGTTCATTTCTTGACCTATGGGCATCTTCCTAAGTGGCTCGACACTTCGAATTCAAAACTTCATATCGTGAAGCATGAAGATTACATCCCCCATGAGTACCTTCCCACCTTCAATTCCAACGTCATCGAACTTAACGCAAACCGAATCGAGGGTTTGTCGGAGCAGTTTGTTTTGTTCAACGATGATTTGATCGTTCTAAATCGTACAAGCGAGGACGATTATTTCCATAAGGGATTGCCGAGGGCGACTGCCGTATTAAGTGCCGGTGGTCTCGCCCGAGGGGACGAGTTCTATGTTCCTTTTAACGTTGCGAGCGTCCTTAGCACTCATTTTGTGCCGTTGAATTGCGTCAAGAGTCATCCACTGAAATGGCTCAGCCCCGCATATGGGACGATGGCCCTGAGAACGGTACTCATGCTTGCATTTCCATCGTTTAAGGGATTTTATGAACCGCACCTCTGCAATTCTTTCTTGAAATCAACCTTCGATGAGGTTTGGGCTGAAGAGAAGGATGAGCTGGAGAGAACTTCCTCACATCGATTCAGGCAGGCTACCGATATATCGAACTGGCTTATGAAAGATTGGCAGTGCGCAAAAGGCGACTTTTATCCGCGGCCCATCTCATTTGGAAAGAGTTTTAATTTAGGAATTGACTTCGATTCAACCCTGGAAGAGGCTGAATCGTATCTTCGCGGGCGCAAGGGAAAGGTCGTCTGTCTCAATGACGGCGACCTCACGCCGGAGCAGTACGAGACTGCGCGGACGAGGATTCTCGCCTGCCTTGACGAACTTTTCCCCGAAAAATGTGAATTCGAGCTTTAGGGGCAGACGATGCACATAATCAAAGAGGCTGCCAAGGCCCTGGTCGCAAATCTTGGCTTCCAAACGAATAGGCGTATCGTCGTCTTCGAGTCCGACGATTGGGGTGCCGTGAGGGTCCCGGATTCCGATGCACTTGCGGCATTTGAGAATCGCTTCCCCTCTTTCAGGCTCGATCACTACCAATCTTTTGACGGCTTGGAGAAGAAGGCCGACGTAAGCACCCTCTCTTCTTTGCTGCGTGAGAATGCGGTGCGATTTCGGGCTTCCGCGCCAGTGTTCACGTTGAACTTCGCAACCGCCAACCCAGATTTCAATCGATGCGTTCCTGGCAACGCTGATGAGGCGCACTTTGGATTTGAGCCAATAGATAAAACCTACCGAACCTATGACGGAGACGAGGGAGTACTCGATTTCGTTCGGCTGGGCTGCGGTGAAACAGCACTGCATCCGCAGCTCCACGGACGAGAACATCTCAACGCTACGGCATGGCTCACCGATGCGGCCGCCGACCCTGTGGTGGAATATGCCTGTAGCTTGAGAATGGTGGGGCTGGACGATGCCTTCTACAATGGGATTGACGCTCTCAACAATGGAAACACTCTGATTGACGCGCACGGATACCTTGAAGACGCGGTCGCGATTTTCAAACGCCTTTTTGGCTTCGCTCCTAGGAGCTTCATCCCGCCATGCTACGTTGCCAATAAGGAATGTGAGCGCATCGCCGCTGGGCTGGGCATCGAGACGATCCAATCGTCGCCGAAGAGGAATGTCCCGAAAGGGAACGACTCCTATTCGAGGAGGATCAACGTTTTCGGACGCTCCAACGTGCCTGGGCAGTGCCGCTTAATCCGCAATGTGCAGTTCGAGCCCTCGCGTTCTATGTTTCAAGGCAAGAGCGTCGACGAGTGCGTCGACGCTGCTTTCGCCGAAATTGAGACGGCTTTCAAGCGCAGACAGCCGGCCGTGATATGCACTCATCGTGTTAATTACACTTCGCGAGTGGACGAAAGTCATCGGGGGTTTTCTCTTGAGGCCCTCGACGGGCTGCTGCGGGGGTTGGCGATGCGGTACCCGGACTGCGAGTTCATGACGTCCGACGAATTGGGACGGGCGATTCTTTCTGGAGGTGTTATAGATTGATGACTTGTGAAAGACACATCGACTTCCCCAAGGGGTGGCGTATTCTTGTCGTAGGCGGCGACCACCACAACACCCTGGCGAGCCTGAGGAGCCTCGGAAGAGACGGGGTCCCGTTCGACTTGCTTCTTCATTCGGGTATGAAAAGCGCCGACGGTCTCATGGTACCGTCCTCGAAGTATTGTCCCAAGAACTTCGAGCTTGTCGATAACAACGTAGAGGCCATCTCGGAAGGTTGTCGGTCCTGGCTTACAGACAAAGATCCAAGATTGTGCATCGTTCTCGCCAGCTCGGACCTTTCCGCCTACGTCGCCGACCGCGAGCTTGCCCCTAAAGGCATCGTTACGTATTCGTTTTCAGGCGAGCCTGGCAGGGTTGCGGGATTGATGGACAAGTACGAGCAGTATGTTTGGGCGCAAGCGCACGGCGTGCCTATGGCGCGTTCGGTCATCGTTACGAGTCGTGATCACGCGGTGGCCGGGCTCAGCTTTCCCCTCATATTGAAGCCGCTCGTGAGCGCGTTCGGCGAGAAGACCGACATCGCGATCGTGGACTCCCCGGATTCCTACGCCGCTGCCGTCGCCCGTCTATTCGCGGACGGCTACGAGCGACTCTTGGTCCAGGAGGTCGTGGATTTCGACTACGAGGCCGTGGCCTCAGGGTGCATCTTCCTTTCGAATGGAATGGAATCGCACATTACGCTGCGAAAAGAGCTCACGTTCCCAAGGAAGGCCGGCAACGTCGCCATCGGGCGTTCCGAGGCGGCTCCCGAGATTGAAAAGCTCCTCGAAAAAGTAATCGGTGAGCTCTCGAGCGAGGGCTTCAGGGGCATGTTCGACATCGAGGTCTTCGCCACCAGGGATGGGGCGGTCCTAAACGAGATCAACTTCAGGCAGAGTGGAAACATGTTCGCCTGTCTCGACGGCGGTATGTCGCTGCCGCTTCTTTGGGCCCTCGACGCGGCGGGGGAGGAGATTCGCCCTCCCGAGCCATTCGGTGGGCGGTTGAGGATTGTCGCCGAGCCACAACTGGTCTCGGGTGTTACCCACAGGCAGATAGGCGTCGGCGCAGCGATTGCCGCCATGGCGGGGGCAGATAGCTTCGCCTTGCGCGCGAAAGACGACAAGGCGCCGTCTCGGAGGTTTTTCCTCGGTGGCTTCGCGGCCAAGCTTTCCAAGGCGCTACGCAAGAAGGGACGTTGATGGGCGGTAGGGTGAAATCGCTGCTGGGCCGGCTCAAAGGCAACGAGTTTTGGCTGAAGCTCGCCAAGAACGTCTCCACGATTGTGGTGGGGCAGGGGGGCGCCTCTGCGCTCAACATGGTCACGACGTTCTTGTCCGCCGGGTTCCTCGGGGCCGCAGGCTACGGTTCGTTGATGATCGGCCAGACGTTCATGCAGGCCGTGGATGCGTTCCTAAACTTCCAGTCTTGGCAGGGAGTGATTCGCTATGGGTCGATTTGCCAGG
>CATWKM010000080.1:0-6906 GCA_958351385.1 uncultured Collinsella sp.
TCGAGCTTGGTCTGCCTGTTGTTGAAGCTAATCGTATGACGCCTGAGGTTGTTGAGGTGCTCCAGGCTGCCCAGGCTGATATTTTCTGTGTGGCTGCTTATGGCTGTATTTTGCCCGATGAGGTGCTGCATATGGCGCCGCTTGGTATTGTGAATGTTCATGCTTCGCTGCTGCCTCGTTGGCGTGGCGCTGCTCCCATTCAGCGTGCCATTCTTGCTGGTGACGAGGTTGCTGGCGTTTCTATTATGCGCATTGGGCATGGCGTGGATACCGGCGCTTATTGTGCCCAGGCGTCTACGTCGGTTACCGGTAAGCATGCCGAGGCGCTCACGATGGAGCTTGGTGAGCTTGGCGGTAAGTTGCTTGCCGATACGCTTCCTTCGCTTGCCGATGGCTCGGCTGTTTGGACTGAGCAGGATGAGTCGCTCGTCACTCATGCCGCCAAGATTTCCAAGCAGGAGATGCGTCTTGATCCGCAGATGGCGGCGCTCGATTGCGTTCGTCATGTGCTCGCTTCGTCCGATACCGCGCCTGCTCGTTGCGTGATTGCTGGCAAGACGGTTCGCGTGCTCGATGCTGCGCCGGCCGATGTGTCGCTTGGCGAGGGCGCTGTTGCCGTCAAGAGCAAGCGTGTTTACCTGGGCCTTTCCGATGGCTCGGTTGAGTTGCTCGAGGTTAAGCCCGATGGTAAGCGTGCCATGGCTGCTTCTGCCTGGGCTGCCGGCCTGCAGGGTGCCGAACTTAGGTGGGGTGTACTGTCATGAGCAAGTTGTCTCCCGCGCGCAAGCTTGCGCTCGACGTGTTGATGGAGGCCGATCGCCGCGGTATGTACGCACGCGACGTGTTGTCTTCCCGTGCTTCCGCCAAGGCCATTGACCAGCGCGATTCCGCTTTTGCCGCTCGTTTAGCGCTCGGTGTCGCCGCCACGCAGGGCGTTTTGGATGAGTTGCTCGATCAGTTTCTCGATAAGCCCAAAAAGGTCGCGCCGCGCGTTCGTATGGCGCTTCGTATCTCGGCCTTCGAGATGCTCTACCTGCATACGCCGGGCCGCGTTGCCGTGAGCCAGGGTGTTGAGCTGGTGCGCAGCGGTGCTAAGTCTGCTGCGGGCCTGGCAAACGCGGTGCTGCACAAGGTTGCGGACAACGTTGAGGACTTTGCCACGGCATCCGACGTGGATGAGTCCGAGCGCCGTTTGGTTCGCCTGTCTCGTTTGATGGGTCTTCCTCGCTGGCTGTGCGCTCGCATTATGGCGTCGTTCGATACGCCCGAGGGCGTGCTCAACTTTGCCGGTAATCTTGCGCCCGCGCCGCTTGCTCTGCACGAGAATGCGTTTGCGACTAAAGCCGACCCGTATATCTCGCAGCTCGTTGCGCCTGTCTTTCCGGGCTGTCATGCTCCTGTCGATGCGCAGGTCGCGGTTGCGTCGGGTGTGTTTGAGCGTGCTGCCGCGGTTGCCTCGGACCTCAACGCTCAGCTCATCGCCACTGCGGCGACGCGTCCCGGTCGTTGCCTGGAGATTGGCGCCGGTCGCGGCACTAAGACCTATGTGATGATGTGCCAGGCCAAACGTGCCGGTTACAAGCGTCAGCATACTGCGCTCGATCTGCATGATCGTAAATGTGATCAGAATCTCGCGCGCCTGCATAAGGCGGGCATCTCGGGTGTTCGTACGGTGTCGGGCGATGCCTGCGAGCTCAATGAGGTGCTTACGTCGTTTGATGCCATGCTCGGCGAGCCCGCCCTGTTCGACACGGTGTTTATCGATGCGCCGTGCTCTGGCACCGGCACCATGCGCCGTCATCCCGAGATTCCGTGGCGCCTGACCGAGAACGACGTTACGACTGAGCTGCCTCACCTGCAGCTGACGATGCTCAAGGAAGCAGCCGCGCGCGTGGCTGCTGGCGGTGAGCTTATCTATGCCACCTGCTCGGTTTTTGATGAAGAGAACACGCAGGTCGTGGATGCCTTCCTGGCCTCTCCTGAGGGCGCCGGCTTTACCGTGGCGCCGCTCTCCGAAGCCCAGATTTTGCAGCTCCCCGAGTACGATCATGCCAAGAGCCTCGTCACCCTGCGCCAAAACGCTCGAGGCCTCTTCCAAAGTGTCCCCGTTAATGCGGACTCCTACGACGGCCACTTCTGCGCCCGCTTGGTCCACAAGTAACTACTAAGTTGCGGTGAAATAGGGATTGAATAGCGGTATCCACCCGCCAGACAGTCCTTATTTCACCGCAACTCAGAAGGTCGTGCGAGTGGAGATCGCAATGGCGGTAAAGAGTGGTAATAAAAGCCCCGTCTCATACTTGCTGTTATCAAAAGTAGGGCGGATTACGGGGCTAGATTGGTGATGCCCGACCACAGCAAAAATGACCTAAATAAACCGCAGGTAGATAGCTTGTTGAAATTTGCAAATTACTGGAATGGATAGAGGTTGTCAATTCAGCCCCGTAATCCGGTAGAGTTTTGAAATGTTACAAACTTAGCATCAGCCCGAAATCCGATCTAAAGAAAAGTTGCGGTGAAATAGTTCCTGTTTGGCCGTTGAATGGGCTGATTCAGGAACTATTTCACCGCAACTCATAGGGAAATCTGGGTAGCGGGACCGCTTGACGCTAGTGGTTATGTGGGCAGTTGGCGCAGCAGCCGTTGGTGGCGCTGGTGCTGGAACCACCGCTGCGCTGGTCGGTGTTGTAGAAGCCGCTGCCCTCAAACTTGATGCCACTGGCCGAGAACGTCTTGGCCGCCGGAGCGCCGCAGTTCGGGCACACGACCTCGGGGGTCTCGGACATGGGATGCTCAACCTCAAACACGTTGCCGCAGCTCGAGCACTTGTAATCGTAGCGCGCCATAATACTTCCTTTTCAGCACAAAGCGGGCAGATCGCTCTGCCCGCATAAATTCAAACAGCTGTAACTGTACCCTATATCGGGGGTTTTATCACGCTTCGCCCCAGAATCTATGGGTGTTGCGCAGGAGCTGTGCAGTTTTGCCCTCGGCGGCCGCAACGTCGGCCTCGTCGGCCTGCCAGGTCCAGTTGCCCGTGGCCACGCCCGGAACGTTCATGCGTGCATCGTCGCCAAGCCCCAGGACATCCTGCAGCGGCATCATCACCAGGGGAGCGTCGCTTGCCAGCGCGTCGTTCATCAGCTTGGCCGCCACCTCAACACCGCTCGGCTCGTCGCCGCCTGCGAAGGAGCGCGTGCACCAACCGGCGAGCGTCGACGTGTCGTGCGTCGAGGTGTATAGAATCTTGCCCGGCGTTGGATGCACGCCGCAGCGAACGTCGTAATCGCTAAACTCCAGCACGTCCATGCCGGGGAAGCCGCAGGTCGAAGCCATGGCGCGAACACCGGGCGTCAGGTAGCCTAGGTCCTCGGCGATAAAGTTGAGCGGACCCAGCTCGTCAAAGGCGGTTTGGAACAGGTCCTTGCCCGGACCCGCCAGCCAGCGGCCGTCGGCGCAGGCCTTGCCTGCGGGAATGCTAAAGTAGCTGTGGAAGCCCAGGAAGTGGTCCAGGCGCACACGGTCGTAGAGCGAGAACGCGCGACGCAGGCGGTCCATCCACCAGCGGTAGCCGTTCTGCTTCATGTGGTCCCAGCGGAACGTCGGGTTGCCCCACACCTGGCCCTCGGGCGCAAAGTTATCGGGCGGCGCACCGGAAATCTCGATTGCCTTGCCGGTATCGGAAAGCCAGAAGTTTTCGGGCTCGCTCCACGCGTCGGCCGAATCGTCCGAAACGTACATGGGAATGTCGCCGATGACCTCGATGCCCTTCTTGTGCGCATAGTTCATGAGCTCGCACCAGGCAAGGTCAAAGCGGTACTGCATGTACGCCTGCAGCTCTGCCTCGTCGTGGAAACGCTTGTCGTCAATCAGATGCTCGTTGTAGCACGCGACATCGGCCGGCCAATCGTGACGCGATTCACCTTCAAAGTACTTCTTGACGGCCATGTAGACGCAGTACTTCTCGAGCCAATCGGCGTTGCGATGTTTAAACGCCGTGTAGAGCGGGTCTGCATCCTCGCCGCCACGGGCCTTCCAAGTCTCAAAGTCGGCCGCCAGTTCCACTTGGCTCTCGGGCAGCAGGTCAACATTGCCCGCAAAAGCCGAAGGCCCAGCGTATGGGGAGCGGAAGAAGTCCGTCGGGTTGACAGGCAGGACCTGCCAGTAGCGCATGCCCATAGCGGACAGATGGTCGATAAAGCGACGCGTGGGTGCGCCGATCGTGCCGGGCTTGCCGTCATCGGTCGGCACCGAGGTGATGTGGCACACGACGCCCGCGCCGTGATCGAGCGGCTCCTGCAGGCGCTGCTCGGCATGGTGATAGATGATCGACGAGCCCAGCGGATACAGATCGAGCGTGACCGTACCGTTGTGGATCTCGCACTCGTGACCGCTGATGACGTCACTCGCGCATTCGCCGAGCGCTGGAATGGTCACGCGATGCGAATTGCGCAGGCTGCGGTTGATGATAACCGTCGCGGACTCGCCATCCTTGCCCGTGCGGTTGTATGCCAGCACCTCGTCGTTGAGCGCGAAGGCCTTGATCTCGCCGTCGATCATAAACGGCAGTGCGCGGCGTACGGCGGAGGCGTTTTTGACAATAGCCAGCGTGTCGAAGTCGTGCAGTTGGTCCTTGGTCGGCAGGGTGCGGCGGTTGCCCGGATCGGTTAGACCCTCCAGGCCGTATTCGTCGCCGTAGTAGATCGAAGGCACGCCGGGGAAGGTCATCTGCATGAGCGTGGCGAGCCAAAAACGGCTCTTGGCTAGGCCCATCGAGTTCTCGTCCAGGCGCCATTTGCTGCGCTCGCACTCGGGCAGCTGCGACTCGTCGGGGCCGCCGCCGAGCACCGAGATAATGCGCGGACGGTCGTGGCTCGAAAGCAGATTAAGTGCGCAGGACAGGGCCTCACGGGGATAGTTCTCGCGCAGGGTTTCGATATCCTCGGCTGCCTGGTAGGCGTTCTTGTAGCCCATCAAAAAGCCGATGACCATGTCGCGGAAGGGGTAATCCATGGCGGAGTCGAGTTCCGATCCCTGCAGGTAGCGACGCAGATGGCCATAGCTGATCTTGTTGGAGGCGTCCTCCCAGACTTCGCCGAGCAGCAGTGCGTCGGGTTTTTCCTCGAGCACGGCGGTCTTGATATCGGCTAGGAAGTCATCGGAAAGCTCGTCGGCCACGTCCAAGCGCCAGCCATGGGCACCGGCGCGCAGCCACTTACGGATAACGCCGTCCTTGCCTAGAAGCTTTTCGCGCACCAGCTCGGAATTCTCGTTGATGGCGGGCATGTTGCCCACGCCCCACCAGCAGTCATACGTACCGTCCTCATGGAAGGTAAACGCATCGCGCCACGGCGAGTCCTCGCTCTGCCACGCACCGACGCCGGGATAGTTTCCGTAGCGGTTAAAGTAGATCGAGTCGTCACCCGTGTGGTTAAAGACGCCGTCCAGGATAATAGAAATGCCAAGCTTCTCGGCCGCTTCACACAACTCGGTAAAGTCCTGCTCGGTGCCCAGGATTGGGTCGATCTTGGTGTAGTCAGCCGTGTCGTAGCGGTGGTTGCTCGCGGCCTCAAAGATGGGGTTGAGGTAGATGGCCGTAAAGCCCAGCTCCGCGATGCGGGGCAGGTCATTTTGGATGCCCTTGAGCGAGCCGCCGTAGAAGTCCCAGGTCTTGATGGAGCCGTCCTCGGCGCGCTCGTATACGGGC
Organism: uncultured Collinsella sp.; assembly: GCA_958351385.1. GTDB lineage: Bacteria > Actinomycetota > Coriobacteriia > Coriobacteriales > Coriobacteriaceae > Collinsella. The sequence goes on from CATWKM010000080.1 coordinate 5,708, forward strand.
GGCTCGTTCCAGTCCTCGATCATGCGGCGCTGGATTCCGTTGCGCGGTTTTTCGACTTCGGCCAGCGTGCGCTCGCGCCAGTTTTCGTCGCGGGCATAGCGGTCGGGGAAGATCTGGTACACCATGCCGCGCTCGTACCACTCGGGTCGAACTTCGCGGTGCTTGTAGACGGTGACCTGGAACGACGGCACTTCGGCGTAGTCGTAGGTTACGCCCTCGCCGCCTGTGCGACCCTGCGGTGCGCCCAAGCGGACCTCGGGCTGGCCCTCGATATTGCAGATAAAGCTGTACCAGATAAGACAGGGCTCGGTACACTCAAGCTCTACGGAAAATATGCCGTCGCCTTCATGCGTCATGGGATACCGAGACTCGCCGATCTCATCGACCCAAGTGCGCAGGGTGAGCGTTGCCTGGTTGGGGTCGGCATCCTCCAAGATCACCGAGAGCGAAACGGAAGTGCCAGTGGTCACAGCGCCAAACGGAGTGCGAAACTGCGGCAGGCGGCTGTTGTGTATCAATCTCATAGTACGGTCCAGTTCAATAGAATCATGGCCTGCTGGCCATGGGCTTTACGCACAGGATGTAAGTATATCTGTTGTACACAGGCTGTATAAACAACATCCGTTTACCATCGGCGAACGGTTGTCCTAGAAAATCGTTTTACCAACTATCCACAGAGAAGGGGCGCCCGGTTGGAGCGCCCCTTACTTATGGTTTGATGAGGTTTTGGATCGTCTGTGGGCTAGCGGCGCTTGCGGGTGGCCGTTGCCTTGCGGACGGACGTCTTCTTGGACGGCGCTTTTTTCTCGGTCGCGGCGGCGGGGGAGACCGGGGGCTCCTTGGCGGGTTCGACCTTAGGCTCGGCCTTTGCCGTAGCCTTCGGAGCGGTTTTCGGTGCCGGCTTGGGCTTTGCCTCGGGCTTGGGCTCCTCTTTGACGGCGGCGGGCTTAGCCTCTGCCTTGGCAGCTGCGGCCTTGGTCGTGGACTTCTTGGCCGTCGTCGTTGCGCGCTTGCGCGTGGTGGTCTTGGCGGTCGGCTTGGCCTCGACAGCTGCCTTGGCCTTAGGCTCGGCGGCTGCCTCCTTAACCTTGACGGCGGGCTTTGTGGCAGCCTTCGGAGCGGCCTTGGTCGCAGTAGCCTTGGCGGCCGTCGACTTCGTTGCCGTGGTCTTCTTGGCAGCTGTTACCTTCTTGGCGGTC
>CATWKM010000081.1:0-6883 GCA_958351385.1 uncultured Collinsella sp.
TTCGCCACCGGTTAATAAAAAAGAGGTACCGGTTGTTCCGGTACCTCTTTTTGGCGTGTTTCTATTTGGCTGTGGCTTTTCTCGTAAGCCTACAGGCCACAGGCTGCTTTGAGTTCTTCGACTCGGTCGGTCTTCTCCCAGGTAAAGTCGGCGTCTTCGCGGCCGAAGTGGCCGTAGGCTGCCGTCTTCTCGTAGATGGGGCGGCGCAGGTCCAGGTCGCGGATGATCGCGCCCGGGCGCAGGTCGAAGGTCTTCTCGACGGCCTCGACGATCTTGTCCTCGGCAACATGCGCGGTACCGAAGGTGTCGACCATGATTGAGAGGGGCTTGGAAACGCCGATGGCGTAGGCAAGCTCGACTTCGCAGCGGTCGGCCAGACCGGCGGCGACCACGTTCTTGGCGACCCAGCGCGCGGCGTACGCGGCGGAGCGGTCGACCTTGGTGCAATCCTTGCCGCTAAAGGCACCGCCACCGTGACGGCCGTAACCGCCGTAGGTGTCGACGATGATCTTGCGACCGGTCAGGCCCGTGTCACCCATGGGGCCGCCCACGACAAAGCGACCGGTGGGGTTCACATAGATGTCCGCGTTGTCCCACGGCATGTTCTCGGCAGCCATGACGGGAGCGATGACATGCTCGATGAGGTCGTCCTTGATCTTGCCCATGTCCTCGATCTCGGCTGCGTGCTGCGTGGAGATGACGATGGTCGTGACCTCGACGGGCTTGCCTTCCTCATAGCGCACGGTGACCTGGGTCTTGCCGTCGGGGCGCAGGTAGGGCAGGGTGCCGTCGTGGCGCACGGCGGCCAGGCGCTCGGCCAGGCGGCTTGCCAGGTAGTGCGGCATGGGCATGAGGGTCTTGGTCTCGTTGGAGGCATAGCCGAACATCATGCCCTGGTCGCCGGCGCCGATCAGGTCGATCGGGTCGGTGGTAGCGCCGGTCTGGGTCTCGAAGGACTCGTCAACGCCCTGGGCGATATCGGGCGACTGCTCGTGGATGAGGCTCATAACGCCGCAGGTGTCGCAGTCAAAACCGAACTTGGCGCGGTTGTAGCCAATGCGGCGGATGACGCCGCGGGCGATTTCCTGTACGTCGACGTAGGCCTGGGTGCGAATCTCGCCGGCGACGATGACGGTGCCGGTGGTCACGAGGGTCTCGCAGGCGCAGCGGACGTTCTCCACGTTGGCAGGCACGCCGTTGGGGGCGATGTAGCCCTGCTCCTGGAGCTCTATTTCTTTGGCGAGGATTGCGTCGAGGACGGCGTCACTGATCTGGTCAGCGATCTTATCGGGATGACCTTCGGTCACCGACTCCGACGTAAAAACAAAGGACCCGTGTTGGGGTGGAATGGAACGAAGTTCTTCTGACATGATTGTCCTTTCAAAAACGTGTCCCGGCGACCGTTACCATTCCGCCGGGCTCTCTATGCAAGGGAACATCATAGCGCGTAAATCAAACATTCACACCCTTTCCGCACCTACTCATTGGGGACAGACTTAAATGACCAGCCTTGCCTAAGTGCCGACAGGTTGCCCAAAGACTGATCATTTAAGTCTGTCCCCAATGACTGGGTCGGTGCCCTTTGTGCGGAGGTTGCTTTGATGCTTTATACTGGTGCGGTTAGACATCCATCCTGCAATCGAGGAGATTTCCATGGCATCAGACGTTCGCGTCCGCTTTGCACCCTCACCGACGGGCAAGCTGCACATCGGCGGCGCCCGCACCGCTATCTATAACTGGGCTTTCGCCCGTGCAAACGGCGGCACGTTCATCCTGCGTATCGACGACACTGACCCCACCCGCTCTACCGACGAGAACACGCAGATTATCCTGCGCGCCATGCGTTGGCTGGGCCTGGACTGGGACGAGGGTCCCGAGGTGGGCGGAGACTTTGGCCCCTACGCCCAGACCGAGCGCCTGGACCTGTACAAGCAGGCCGCCCAGAAGCTTTGGGACGAGGGTAAGGCCTATCCCTGCTTCTGCACCAAGGAGCAGCTCGACGCCGATCGCAAGGCCGCGCAGGAGCGCAAGGACCCCTTCCAGGGCTATCAGCGCCGTTGCCGCGATCTTGATCCCGAGGAGGCCCTCCGTCGCATCGAGGCCGGCGAGTCCTACGTCCTACGCATCAAGGTGCCCGAGGACCGCGGCGACGTCGTCATCCACGATGCCGTCCACGGCGAGGTGACCTTCGACGCCAAGGAGCTCGACGACTTTGTGATCTTCCGCTCCGATGGCACGCCCACGTACAACTTTGCGACCGTCGTCGACGACGCCATGATGAAGATCACCCATGTCATCCGCGGCGACGACCACCTGTCCAACACCCCGCGTCAGGTCATGGTCTACGAGGCCCTCGGCGCGTCCGTGCCCACGTTCGCCCACATCTCCATGATCCTGGGCGCCGACGGCAAGAAGCTCTCCAAGCGCCATGGCGCCACCTCGGTGGAGGAGTACCGCGACGCCGGTTACCTGTCCGACGCCTTCGTCAACTACCTGGCGCTGCTCGGCTGGTCGCTCGACGGCGAGACCACAATCATCCCGCGCGATGTCCTGGCCAGCAAGTTCTCGCTCGACCGCATCTCCAAGAACCCGGCGACCTTCGACCCCAAGAAACTCGACTGGGTCAATGCCGAGTACATCAACGGCATGTCCGATGCTCAGTTTGCCGATGAGATCATGGTCCCCGAGCTACACGAGGCGGGTCTCATCGAGGGCAACGTCGAGTACGGCGAGGACTGGATCGATGCGCTTGCCGCCATCGTCAAGCCGCGCACCAAGATGCCGGCCGACGCCGTGACCGTCGCCGCTCCCATCTTTGCTACGGCCGAGACGCTCGAGTATGACGAGAAATCCGTTAACAAGGGCCTGGCCAAGGAGGGTATGGGTTCAATTCTGGACGCCGCCAAGGCCGCGCTCGAGGGCGTGGACGATTGGACTGCCGAGGCCATCGACGCCGCGCTTGAGCCGCTGCCCGAGCAGATGGACCTTAAGAAGCGCGTGGTGTTCCAGGCCGTGCGCGTCGCTGTCTGCGGCAACATGGTGAGCCCTCCGCTGGGCGAGACCATGGCGCTCGTCGGCCGCGACGACTGCCTGGCGCGCATCGACCGCGCCCGCACGATGGCGCTGTAATCGCTGCGCAAACGTTTGTATCCGAGCCCCGTTCCACCCGAGCGGGGCTCTTGTTTCTGTACCGATGAGTGGGTTGCTGGGACAAAATAATCAGTAGTGTTTGTCCCATGTTCGAGTGACGCAACAAGCTCGACACTCGTATCGGCCATGGGACAAACTCTACTGATTATTTTGTCCCACCCCTTTCAGGTCCGTTCGTTAGAGGTGGTGTATGGCTCAACAACTGTCGCTGTTTGGTTCGCCGGAACCGGAGGAAGCTCCGGTGAAGCCCAAGCCTGCCGCTGCCTCGGCTCAGTCTAAGCCTGCGCCCGAGCCCCCTGCCGCCTACGCGAGCGTGGTCCTCGACATCCCCACCCGTGCGCTGTCGGAACCGTTTGCTTACGGCATCCCCGAGTCCCTTGCCAACGAGGTCCAGATCGGGTCCACGGTCCTGGTCCACTTTGGTAACCGTGCCGCCGCGGGCTATGTCGTCGACATCGCGCCCGAGCTGGGCGATCTGCCGGGCAACAACGCCCTCGACCCCGTGCGCATCAAGCCCATCGAGGCCATCCTCTGCAAACCGCTCTTTACCGCCGAAGCCGCCCGCATCGCACGTTGGATGAGCCGCGAGTATGTCGCGACGCTTTCCGAGTGCCTGCGCCTGTTCTTGCCTCCGGGTGGCAGCCCGCGTGTGGTCAAGGGCGACGACGGCGTGTGGACGGTTGAACGTCCAGCCGTCAAACCCATCCAAAACCGCTGGGTGATGCTTACGCCCGAAGGCTTTGACTACACGCCACCCAAGACCGCGGTCCGCCAGCGCCAACTCATCGAGGCGCTCCAGTGTGGTCCTGTCACGACGCGCGACCTCAACCTTCTCTATAACAGTATGTCGGCGACCATCAAGGCGCTCGAAAAACGTGGCGTCGTGGTGGTGGAAGAGCGCCGCGCCTGGCGCGGTTGCAGCGAGCAGACTACGCTGTCCTCTGCAAGCGGCAAACCGCCGGTCGCGCTTACGAACGGTCAGCAGCAAGCGCTCGCGCAGATTGAGCGCGCCCGCCTTGACGCCCACGGCGACGTAGTCCTTGTCGATGGCGTTACCGGTTCCGGCAAAACCGAGGTCTACCTCTCGGCGATTGAGCGCGTGCTGGCGGCCGGCCGTTCGGCATGCGTGCTCGTGCCCGAGATTTCGCTGACGGCCCAGACCGTCGGCCGCTTCCGTTCGCGCTTTGGCGAGACGGTTGCCGTGTTCCATTCGCGACTTTCTGCTGGCGAGCGCCTGGACCAGTGGGATATGGTCGCCAGCGGTGCCGCGCGTGTGGTCGTGGGCGCCCGCTCGGCGCTCTTTTGCCCGCTCAGCGACTTGGGTCTTATCATCATCGACGAGGAGCACGAGACCAGCTACAAGCAGGGCTCCAGCCCGCGCTACCATGCGCGCGAGGTGGCTGCCGAGATGGCGCGCCGCTATCGGTGTCCGCTCGTGTTGGGCTCGGCCACGCCTTCTGCGGAGGCCCTCGACCGCTGCCGCCGCGGCACGTACAACGGTGCCACCTGGACTCGTGTCGAGATGCCTGAGCGCCCGGGAAATGCCGTGCTGCCCACGGTCCGCATTGCCGACCTGCGCCGCGAGTTTTCGCACGGCAGCCGCTCCATGTTCTCAAAACCGCTGATGGAAGGCCTGGAGCGCGTAGTCGAGCGCCGCGAGAAGGCCGTGCTGCTGCACAACCGTCGCGGCTTTGCGCCGTTTCTGATGTGCCGCGAGTGCGGCTGCGTCCCCACCTGCAATCACTGTTCCACCGCGCTCACGTATCACGAGCGCACCCATACGCTGCAGTGCCACACTTGCGGTTCGTCCTGGCGCGTGCAACCCTATCCGGCGCCCACGAGTCGCTGTCCCAAGTGCGGCAGCCGCTACCTGGCTAAAATGGGCCTGGGTACGCAGCAGATCGAGGATGCGCTGCACCAGATGCTGCCCGACGACGTCGCCATCATTCGCATGGATGCCGATTCCACGCGCGGCAAGGACGCGCACAAAAAGCTGCTCGAGCAGTTCGATGCGGCCGATTGCGCGGTGTTGCTGGGCACTCAAATGATCGCAAAGGGCCTCGACTTTCCCGAGGTCACGCTCGTGGGCGTGGTCAATGCCGACTTCGCCCTCAAGCTGCCGGACTTCCGCGCAGGGGAGCGCGCCTACGACCTGCTAGAGCAGGTTGCGGGCCGCGCCGGCCGCGGCGATCGTCCCGGCGAGGTCATCATCCAGACCTATCTGCCCGAGGATCCGGTCATTCGCGCCGTCGCCGAGCACGACCGTTCTATCTTTACCGACTACGACCTTGACCAGCGGCGCGACGCGCTGTATCCGCCCTTTGTGCGCCTGGTCAACATTTTGGTGTGGTCGACGAACGCGGATGACGCGCAGGACTACATTGGGCGCATTGCAAAGCTTCTTAAGCGCCGCTGGCATGCCGCCGCGCCCGACTTTTTGAGGGCGGGGAGTGCCATGCCGCAGGTGCTGGGCCCGGCTTCGTGTGTAATCGAGAGAGCCAAGGACCGTTACCGCTTCCATCTGCTTGTGAAGTCGCCCGTGGGGTACCATGTCTCTGATGATATCGACGCCTGCCTCAAAGAGGTGGGCTCTGTGCGCGGCGTGAGCGTGAGCGTTGACGTCGACGCCTATGATTTGATGTAACAACCCGAAAGGATGGCCATGGAAGCCAACGGAATCGTACTGTCGCCTGACCCGCGCCTGCGTCAGGAGTGCGCCGTCATCGAGGAGATCACCCCGGCGATCGAGGCGCTTGCCGAGAAGATGAAGAAGATGATGTTCGACAACGGCGGCTGCGGCCTGGCTGCTCCGCAGATCGGCGAGCTCATTCAGCTCGTCACCATCGACTGCGACTACAGCGACAAGAACGACTACGACCCGTACGTGCTCATCAACCCTGTCATTGTTGAGCAGAGCGACCATCTGGTGCCGTTTAGCGAGGGCTGCCTTTCCATCCCGGGCATTAGCTGCGAGATCGAGCGTCCCGACCATGTCGTCGTCGAGGCGTACGACTTGGACGCAAACCTGATTCGCTATGAGGCTTCGGGCGACCTGTTCTGCGTGTGCCTGCAGCACGAGATCGATCACCTGCACGGCAACACCATGTTCGAGCGACTGATGCCGATGCAGAGGATCAAGGCCGTCAAGGAGTACCAGGACGCCCTGTCCCGCGGCGCTCGACCGGGCGAGACGGAGTAGGTTTGTCCGTCCCCGGGGCGCCCGCCTATATCATCCCGTGCTCAAACATTCTCGCTGCGCTGCGAAACTGCGCGCGGGACGATATAGGCGGGCGCCCCGGGGACTACGTTGACGCTGCCTGTCTCGCCCAGGTGCCGTCGGGCCAGGGATGGGCGTCTTCGCTGATAGGTGCTTTGCTGAAAGAGCTGCTTTTATTGCGGCTCTTTCTTTGGTTTTGGGTATATTTGTTTCTGTTGAACTATTCTTGCGGCTGGGCGCGCTTGCGACCAGGAACGCTTTTTTGTAGCCGTCTCGGCTCGTTATTGAGAGGAGACTAACTTTTATGCGTATTGTGTTTATGGGTACGCCTAATTTTGCTGTGCCTTCGCTGACTTCGCTTGTTGAGGCTGGGAATGAGATTGCGCTTGTTGTTACTCGTCCTGATGCTGTTCGCGGGCGTGGTAAGAAGCTTGAGCCGTCTCCTGTTAAGGCTAAGGCGCTCGAGCTTGGTCTGCCTGTTGTTGAAGCTAATCGTATGACGCCTGAGGTTGTTGA
>CATWKM010000082.1:0-6787 GCA_958351385.1 uncultured Collinsella sp.
GGAACGGGAATTGCGCGCATTAGGCGTGCCTATCGCGATTCGATTAATCAGCCGGTCTTTGATATTCGTGGCGGCGTGGTAGCTGTCGCGTTGCCCGTTACCGATGCCTTTGAAGGGTCTGGAGAAGAGGCTCAGGTTCTTAAGGCCTTGTCGGGCGGACGAATTATGTCGCGAAGTGAGATTGAGAAACAGACGGGGCTGAGCCGTGCGCGAACACTGTCCGCGCTCGAATCTCTGCTCAGCCGAAACGCGATCATGAAACAGGGGACAGGCCGCGCCACGAAATACGAGCGAGCGTAGTCCGAAAGACCTGTGTTACCAGGCAGGCCCCAAGCCGCGAAAGGCTTGGGGCCTTTTGCATGCCGGCTGGCAATGGACCAATTTATGTCAAGTTATAGCAACATATAGCTCCGCTTGCGGGGTTTGCGACGGGCTATTCCTCATCGTCCGTATAGCGCGTGCGTCGTTATTTGCGACATCGATATGCCGGGCACTCGAGCCTCGTTTGCTCCGCGGCTGTTCGCTATTTGGCGCCAAACGCCATGCGGACGAATCGCTGGGCAAACAGCTTGTTGGCGAAGTTGATGATGTGGCCCAAGAACAGTGCCGAGATGGCGGTGGTTACGCCAAAGCCGCCTAAGTTGTGCATGCATACCAGCGACAGCGTGAGCGAGGCGGCGACATGCGAGCAATCGAACATGACCTTTACGTCTCCAAAACGGCGCTTGAGCTTTTCCGCAATGACCTGCACCAAGCCGTCGGGTGCGTTGGGGACAACGCCCATGTTGACGACGAGACTGACGCCAGATGCGGTGATAGCGAGGGAGAGCAGCATGGTCGCAACCTGCGCGGGGAGCGCCGTGGGATGCAGCGGGTTGAACGCCATGAACAGATCGGTGAAGCCGCCCATTAGCGTTGAAAAGCAAAGCTCGAGCAAAATGCGCGGTTGAAATTCGCGTCGCAAGATGGCGAGCTGCGCCGCGATGTAAGCGACATAGGTAGTTGTAATCCAAAAGCCGAGCGTCTTGCCCGTGAGCATGGATAGGGTCGTGGCAAAGCACGTGAGCGCGGCGACGCCCAGGCCAGATGCCGTCTGGAGGCTCATACCGAGTGCCAGCACGGCAACGCCCGCCAGATACATCAGCATTCTTATGACGGTATGACGCCAGTCGATCTTCTCGCCATGCATGATGATGAGCGGTCGCATGCTGCTGCATCCTTTCGATTGAAGGATATTTAAAGAGAAATGTCTGACCTGGGCCGGCAAAAAGAGGGTTATCGGAGGCACTGCCTCAACGGCAGAAAAGCCGGCCCCATGGTCAGTCGTCTAGGAATGTCTCGTTGTGCCAGAATGGGACTGAAGGGCTCAACGAGACGGGAAGAAAGCAAATGGCATGGCATGGGCAATAGGATGCCAAGATGGTAGGGTGCGTCTTAGCATCCTGTTGCCCAGGCTTGACGAAATCGGTTTCGTTGAGATTTAGTATACGTATGGGAATCCATTTGCAAAGCGAAATAGAAGAAATTAGGTGAACGTTCACCTAATTGCAACAACTTATCGGTCAAAAGCCGAATCCCGGCCCTACCCCTCAAACATCGCCGTGGGATGGGGGATGCGATAGTATTACGTGGAGTTATTCGACAAACCGTGGGCTTTATCCGAGGGCTTTATGGAACAGCACCAGCATTATCAGAGCCTGCAAGACCAGGCATACAACGCATTGCGCTCTAAGATCATCTATGCCGAGCTCAAGCCCGGCACACGTCTTTCGGCGATTGGTCTGGAAAAGGAGACGGGAATCGGGCGCACTCCCATTCGCGAGTCCTTTGTGCGTCTGCGTGAGCAGGAGCTGGTGGAAACCCGCCCCAAAAGCGGCACCTATGTCTCAAGAATTAGCATGGAGCGTGCCGAGAACGCCTGCTTCTTGCGCGAGAAGCTCGAGAGAAGCGTGCTCATCAAATGCTGCTCGGCCGCCACGTCCGAGCAAAAGCATCGGCTGGAGCAGATTCTTGCCGAGTCCGAGTCGCTCGACCATCGCGAAACGCGTCGTTTTTTCGATCTGGACAACCTGTTCCATGAGACGTGTTTTGAGATTGCCGGCCGTCATATGTTGTGGGATTGGATGAAGAGCGTCAACACGCATTTTGAGCGATACAACTGGTTACGTATGGTGTCGCAGGATCTGGATTGGGAGCCGATTCGTCGGCAACATCGCCGGATTCTCGAGGCCATTAAGAAGGGCGATACCGACACGGCGAGCTATCTGGCAGAGACGCACCTGCATCTGATGCCCGAGGAACAGGGCCCGGTTATCGCCTTACATCCCGACTACTTTGAGCTGACCAAAGACTCGGCAATCTAATTCGTCCTCTTCTTTATTAGTTGCGGTTAAATAGGGACAGTTTTGCGGCTCTGGCGGCGTAAGCAGTCCGTATTTCACCGCAAGTGCGAGGCGCTACCGGGGCATGAAAAAGCTGCGGCGCCGCTTGGAGGAAAAGACCGGAAGCAAGGGTTCATTCCTCCAGACGGCGCCGCAGCTGTTTTGGTGGACTGGCTTTTGTCGAGGTGGCTCAGCTGAGTGCGACTGCCAGCCGAGTAGACAAAGCGGCTCGGGCGCGTGTCGCTTCCGTCACGTTCTATCAGCATACAAGACGGTTTTGGTTCTTGTTCGTGACGGAAACGGCGCGCTTCCGAGCCGCTTTAAAAGAAAGGGGGCGAGGTCTAGGACACGCCCCCTTTCACGATAGAGAGCTAAACCTAGCCGCGGACCTTCTTGACGACGTCCATGGCCTCGCGGGCGATCTGCTCGACCTTGGAGAAGTCGCCGTCGGCGAACAGGGCCGGCTTGACCATCCAGGTGCCACCACAGGCGATGATGGCGCTGGAGCTCAGGTACTCCTCGACGTTGGCGGTGCTCACGCCGCCGGTGGGCATAAAGCGATGACCGACAAACGGAGCGGCGAGGGCCTTGATGGTGTTCAGGCCACCATACTGAGCCGCAGGGAAGAACTTGGTGACCTTGAGGCCCAGGTTCTCGGCGGCGGTAACCTCGGAGGGGGTCACGGTGCCGGGCAGCACGGGCAGGTCGATGTCGATGCAGTGCTTCACGACGTCCTCGTTGTAACCCGGGGAGACGATGAACTTGGCACCGGCGGCGCGGGCCTGTTCAACCTGCTCGACAGTCAGGACGGTGCCAGCGCCAACGCACATCTCGGGCTCGGCCTCGGCCATGGCGGCGATGCACTCGGCGGCGCAGGCGGTACGGAAGGTGACCTCGGCGGACTTCATGCCGGCAGACATCAGGGCGTGGGCGAGCGGAGCGGCGTCCTCGACCTTATCGAGCACGACGACCGGCACGATGCCCAGGGACTCAAGCGTGGTGTAGAACTGATCGAACATGATGTTCCTTTCGATGTACGGCGCGCGCTGGCGCGTGATTGCCAAATATGCTGGTCATGAGCCGGTTTTGGATTGGTTATCGGAGGCACTGCTTGGGGTCACAAGCAATTTCAAAACCGGCTGCGCGACCAGTCGTATAGGAAGTGCCAGGCAAAACCGGAATGGGACTGGTGGTTTTGCCCGACCGGAGGAATCGGGGAGCGGGTCGCAGGGGTATGGGTATGGAAAGCTGCGGCCCGCGGAATGGGGACGGCTTAGCGCGCGACGCGGGTGCCACCGTCGGCGGCGGATGCCACGGCTGCGATCTCGTCTGCGGTCACCAGGTTGGAATCGCCCTTGATGGTGAGCTTGAGGATCGAGGCCGCAATCGCGTAGTTGACGGCGTCCTGCGGGGCAAAGTCGTTGATGAGGGCATGGACGAGGCCGGCGTTGAAAGCGTCGCCGGCGGCAACGCCCTCGAGCACGTGCACGTCGTGAGCAGGGGAGAACCAGTGCTCGCCGCTCTCGGCGTCAAAGAGCATGCCCATCCAAATGGAGCGCTCGACGCAGGAGATGTTGCGGACGACCGAGGCGACCTTCTTGCAACCGTACTCGGCGCAGATCTGACGGGCCATCTCGACGTAGGTGTCGCGCTCCTCGATGCCGCGGGCAAGGGAGCCGGAGACGCAGGTCATACCGAGGCCGGCAGGAGCGTCCTCGTCGTTGGCAATGCAGATGTCAACGAGCGGCAGGAGTTCCTTCATGGTGGCCTGCGACTTCTCGGGCGACCACATCTTGCCGCGATAGTTCACGTCGCAAACGGTGGTGATGCCCTTGGCGCGGCAGGCGGTGAGGGCATCCTTGCAGGCGGCGGCCATCTCGTCGGAGACGGCGGGCGTCACGCCGGAGAAGTAAAAGACATCGACACCCTTGAGGATCTCGTCCCAGTCAAAGACGTCGCGCTTGGCCATGTTGATGGCAGAGTACTTGCGGTCGTAGACGCAGCCGTTGCCGCGCTGCGAGGCGCCGACCTCAAACACATAGGAACCAAGACGGTCGCCCTGGCGCACGACGCGCGAGGTATCGACGTCGTAGACCTTCAGCGAACGCAGGGCGCACTCGCCCAGACGGTTGGCCGGGACAACGGAGACGTAAGCTGCCTTGTCACCCTGGTAGGCCAGGGAAAGCGCGGTGTTGGCTTCGGCGCCGCCGTAGCGGACATCAAACTCGGTCGCCTGCTCAATGCGCAGATGGTCTTTGGGCGAGAGCCTCATCATGATCTCGCCGAAAGTAAGAACCGTTTTACCCATGGTCGCGCAGCTCCTTCTTGCTCGTGCGTACACCTTTGATATGGCGTTGGCACGGAGGTGCCAAGACGGTAGGGTGCATCTTTGCACCTCCGTGCCAACGCTTTCCGAAATCGGTTTACGAAATCGGTTTCGTTTCGAGTTGTAGTATACTCACCTACAGCGTTTTGCAACCGAGATTTTTAAAAAAATGCCTAAAATGGCTCAAACTGCTGACAATTGGGAAACGGGGTGCGCTATGGCGCAGATGAGAATCAAGGACATTGCCGCCGAGGCGGGCGTGAGCCCGGCTACGGTTTCGCGCTATCTCAACAACCGCCCCGGGCAGATGACCGAGGAAACTCGCGCGCGCATCGCGGCGGTTATCGAGCGCACCGGCTATCGCCCACGTGCCGCCGCGCGCAATCTGCGCAGCTCGCGTACCAACCTCATCGGCGTGATCCTGGCCGACATCGCTAACCCATTCTCCAGCGCCATGCTCGAAGGGCTTTCCGCCAGTGCCGCCGCGCGCGGCTGCTCGCTTATGACTGCCATTAGCGGCAATGATTCCGCCAAGGAAGCAGAGTCGCTCACCAGACTTATCGATGCCGGCGTGGACGGCCTGGTCGTCAACACCTGTGGCGGCAATGACGAGGCAATCGCCGCGGCCGCGGGGCGCCTGCCCGTCGTGCTGCTCGACCGCGATATTGCCGCCGGCGGTGTCGATCTGGTGACCTCCAACAACCGTGAGCTGGTCGCCGGCCTGGTAGACGCCTTGGCTGTCGCGGGCAGCGAGCGCCTGTGCCTGCTCACCGAGGCAAGCGACGACAGCCCTGTGCGTCGCGAGCGTGCCGAGGCCTTTGTCGACGAGCTTTCGCGCCGCGGCCTTGCGGGCGAGGTCGTCACCCTGGCCGATGGTGGCGTCGAGGGTGTCAGTCGCCTGGACGAGACCATCCGCGGCTATGCGGGAAAAAAGCTCGGCCTCATTGCCGTCAACGGTCTGGTCTTCCTGCGTCTGACCGAGGCGCTGGCACAGTTGGGACCCTCGTTGCCGGCTGGCCTCAAGATTGCGACGTTTGACGACTATCCCTGGAACCACGTGCTCTTTGGCGGTGTGACCACGGCCGCGCAAGACACCCTTACCATTGCCGAGCGCGTAGTCGAGCGCCTGTCCGAGCGTATCGACATCGTTACCACTACGGTGGGCGATGCCGCAAAGCTTGCCCCCAAGCGCATCGAGATCCCCGGCCACATCGAACACCGCGCTTCGACCTTGCGCTAGCCGCTCGTTCGCAACGGCCTGTTCGCGCACGTTTTTTGAGCGCTTGATACGCTTTAACCCTGCGGAAACATTTTTCTGCGATAGTATCTGCGATATAGATCAGTCGAAACCCGCCCGAAAGAAAGGGGAGCGACATGAACCAGCAGAACATCGATTACGTACTCCGCTCTGTAGAGCAGCGTGACATCCGCTTTGTGCGTCTGTGGTTTGTCGACATTCTCGGCCGCCTCAAGAACTTTGCCATTAGCCCCGAGGACCTCGAGGTCGCATTTGAGGAGGGCATTGGCTTTGACGGCTCGGCCATCGAGGGCTTTGCCACGCCCGAGGAAGCCGACATGCTGGCGTTCCCCGATGCCTCGACCTTCCAGATTCTGCCGTGGCGTCCGAGCCACAACGGCGTCGCCCGTGTGTTCTGCGACGTGTGCACTCCCGATCGCGAGCCCTTCGCCGGCGACCCGCGCGCTGCGCTGCGCCGCATGTTCCATAAGGCCGAGAAGGCCGGCTACCTGCTCAACGTTGGTGCCGAGCTGGAGTACTACTACTTCCCCGACGAGCGCACGCCCGAGCCGCTCGACAACGTGGGCTACTTCGATCTTTCGGTGAGCGATGCCGCCCGCGACCTGCGTCGCAACACGGTCCTCACGCTCGAGAAGATGTCCGTGCCCGTGGAGTACACCTTCCACGCCGCCGGTCGCTCGCAGCATGGCATGAGCCTGCGTCACGCCGAGGCCCTGAGCATGTCCGACGCTATCACCACGGCTAAACTCATCATTAAGCAGCAGGCCTACGAGAGCGGTTGCCACGCTTCCTTTATGCCCAAGCCGTTGGCGGGCGAGGACG
>CATWKM010000083.1:0-6764 GCA_958351385.1 uncultured Collinsella sp.
GGTGATCTCCGCCTTGAGAGGGCGGCGTCCTAAACCGCTAGACGAACGGGCCATAGGCCTCGGCAGAAAAGAAGTGGTAGCCCGTACCAGATTCGAACTGGTGATCTCCGCCTTGAGAGGGCGGCGTCCTAAACCGCTAGACGAACGGGCCACATGACATCTGCACTGCCGTGCTGCGAAGAAATATATTACGGGACAAAAAACATCAGCGCAAGAAGAAATTCCAAATTGCCGAAAAATTGTCGACAGGTTATGGAACGCGCAGGTCAACTAATTAGCTAATTCAAGTTGAGATGAACCAAAAGGGTTTCGCGATCGTTGGGGATGTTGTCCTCGATAACGGCTTCGAGGGCGGCGTTGAGTAGCTGGCCTAGCTCGGGCCCCGGCTTCACACCGGCACGAATCAAGTCGCCGCCGTTGATAGCAAGCATCTTGAGCGAATAGGGCTCCCCCGCCTCCAACAAATCATGGGCGAGTGAGCGCATCTCTTCGATCGTCTCGACGTAATAGAAGCACGACGGCGCCTTGCCCAGCGTGTCGGCACGCTTAAGGTCCATAAGCTCGTCCATCAGGCGCGGCGTATCGACGCCCTCGCCCGAAAGCAAGCGCATCATATTGAGCAAGCAGGAGCGCTCGGGGCGCAGCGGCTTGTCGTGGTACTTAATGAGCAGGCACACGTCGCGGACCAAGTCGTGCGAAAGCGCCAAGCGATCCATGATGGCGCGCGCCTTCTTGGCCCCGAGCTCGGGGTGACCGTAAAAGTGGCCGCTGCCCGCATGGTCGACCGTAAAGCAATCGGGCTTGGAAACGTCGTGCAAAAACGCCGCCCACATTAGGCTCATTGAGGGTGTAAAGCCGTCGCACAGCGCCAACTCCCCCGCCACCGTCAGCACACGGGCGATATGCTCGTAAACGTTAAACGCATGATAGACGCTGCGCTGATCAAACCCGCGACCCGCTGCCAACTCGGGCACGGCGGCGCAGATGAGCTCGGGGTAGCGCAGCATGGCGTCTCCCCCGTGGCCGGTCGAAAGGATACCCTCGAGCTCAATGCCCACGCGCTCGCGCGCCACAGCATCGAGCAGCGGCGCGCACTCGGCAAGCGCCTGTTTAGTCTTAGGCTCGATCATAAAATCCAGACGGCAGGCAAAACGCACCGCGCGCAGCATGCGAAGCGCGTCCTCGTTAAAACGACGCTTGGGATCTCCAACGGCGCGGATGAGCTTGCGGTCTAGGTCGCCCTGACCATCGTAGCGGTCGACAAGACCACGCTCGGGATGCCAGGCCATAGCGTTAACGGTAAAGTCACGACGCGCCAGATCGTCCTCAAGCGACGCCGCACGCTCCACACTCTGGGGATGGCGGCCGTCGGTGTAAAAGCCGTCTAGGCGGTAGGTGGTGACCTCAATGCGCTCATCATCGCAAATAGCCGTGATGCCGCCAAATTTTATGCCCGACTCAACCACGGCAATATCAGCCGCTTCGAGCGCCTCTTTGGACTCCTGCCACAGGCCGCTGCAGCACATGTCAACATCGTGGCTGGGGCGTCCCATCAGGGCATCACGTACCCAACCGCCCACGTACCAAGCCTCAAGACCTGCTGCCTCAAGCGCACGCAGGACACGGATAGAGGCATCGGTCGGCTGCGTACCGTTGAGCAAAACATTGCACATGCCTATGGCCTCCTGCGACTATCAAATTGGCTATCGATTGCGTCTGCAAGAAGTCTAGCAAGAAACAGCCTCCACTGCACACGCAAGTCCGATAAACAAAAACGCATCCGTCCTGGTCTAAGACGGATGCGAAATAATTGAACTATTCAGGCAAGGTGCCGGAACTAGCAAACCTGACGGATTGCAATACCCTTCTGATACTCATCGACCTTGGCAAAATCGCCCAGACCCGGGCACTCGACCACGTTGGCGCCGGTGGCCATCGAGAGGCGCAGGGCATCCTCGACGCGCTCGGGGGCGTCGTGCCACACGGACAGGAAGGCGGCCAGCGAAGAGTCACCGGCGCAAACGGTCGACAGCAGCTTGACCTCAAAGGTACGGTTGGCAAACCAGATGTGCTCGCCGTTGGAGAAGTACGCGCCGGCGCCACCCAGGGTCAACAGCACGTTCTTGGCGCCCTTGGCATGCAGCTCGGCCATGGCAGCCTTGACGGACTCATCGTCGCCGCCGCTCACCTTAATGCCAAAGATGTCGAGCAGCTCGTCGTCGTTAGGCTTAATGAGGAGCGGCTCCATAGCAATGAGGTCGGCCAACTGATGGCTCGAAATATCGAGCACGAACTCGGCGCCCTTTGCCTTAACGCGGCGAAGCACCTCGGCCAGGAAGCCCTCAGAGGTGTTGGGGGGCAGCGAGCCGCTAATGACCAGGCAGGTCATGTCCTCGAGCGAATCGATCAGCTCAAACATCTCCTGCTCGTTGGCCTCGTTGATGGCGGCACCGGCGTTGACCATGTTGTACTCGGTGTCGGGACCGGCATTGAGGAACACGTTGACACGCGTGATGCCGTCGGTCCACACGGGCTTGACGGGAACGCCCAGGGCCTCGGCGCCCTTAACGATGAACTCGCCCGAGAAGCCGGCGAAGAAGCCCAGGATCGTGGTGTCGACGCCGTAGTGGTCGAGCGTAAACGAAACGTTGAGACCCTTGCCGTTGGGGGTGTAGACAGCGTTACGGGTGCGGGTAACGGTGTTGGCGGACAGGCCATCGCAGGAGATGTTGTAGTCAATAGCGGGATTTGCAGTAAGCGTGTAAATCATGAATGTTCCTTTCACGAAGCAACGTGTTAATGAAAGTATATTCCACGCTTCGGCAAAAGGCTACAACAACTCGGTGAACGGTGTGGAAGCGATGAAGTACGGCAGGACACCTCTCCACCATGGCGGAACAAAAAAGGCGCCCCGACCGAAACCGGAGCGCCGCATGCGCAAGAATATGTCGCGTTTCGCTTACTTGCGATCCAGCTTGCGGACAGCAACGCGCTTGCTGTACTCGTCGACGTGACCAAAGTCGCCGATGCCGACGGACTCAGCAACGTTGGCGCCGGTGGCCATAGCGAGCTTCATGGCCTCCTCGACGTTGTCGCGATCCCTGTACCACTTGTGCAGGAACGCAGCGAGGGTGCAGTCGCCGGCGCAGACGGAAGAGACAAGCTTGATGTTGAACTCACGCTTGGCATACCAGATGTCCTCGCCGTTGGAGAAGTAAGCGTCACCGCGGCTACCACGGGTGAGCAGCACGTTCTGGACGCCGGCCTCGTGAGCCAGCTTCATGGCAACGCGGACCTCGTCGTCGGTGTCGACCGGCACGCCGAAGATAGCCTTCATCTCGTGATGGTTCGGCTTAATGAGCAGCGGCTTCTTGTGAGCGAGCTCCTTGAGCTTGTCGGAGGACAGGTCCAGGACGACGTCGGCGCCACGGGCCTGAGCGTGCTCCATGACCTGAGCCAGGAAGTCGGGCGTAGCTTTGGGAGGCACGGAGCCGGAGACGATCAGGCACTCAAGATCGCCCGCGGTGTCCAGGATGTTGTAGAGCTCCTCCTGGTGCTGCGGCGTGATCGGAGCACCCGGGTTCAGGATGCCGTACTCGTGCTGACCATCGTTGACGTAGGTGTTGATGCGCGTGATACCGTCGGTCCAGACCGGGCGGCAGAGGCAACCCAGGTTCATGACCTCCTCGACGATGAACTTGCCCGTGAAGCCGGCGAAGAAGCCGAGAGCGACGGTGTCGACGCCCATCTTCTTAAAGGCGAAGGACACGTCGAGGCCCTTGCCGTTAGCCGTGTAGCTGGCCGAGCCGGTGCGGACGTTCTCGTCGGGCTCGAGCGGAGAGCTCGAAACCGTCATGTCGACAGCCGGGTTAGCGGTTAGTGTGTAGAACATTTACAGTACCCCCTGTATATGTGAGGGCCGCGTGGCCGGCCCATTCCAACCACGCGGTTACCTCTGATACCAAATTAGCGAGCTGCGGACTCGAGCAGTGCCTTGACCTCGGCAGCGGTGTTGCAGGCGAGCGCCTTCTCGGCGAGCTCGTCGCACTCGGCCTTGGTCCACTGGCTGATGGTCTTGCGGGCGCGCAGGATGGACGGAGCGCTCATCGAGAACTCCTCCAGGCCCCAGCTGATCAGCAGCGGCTCGAGCAACGGATCGGCAGCGGCCTCGCCGCACATACCGACCATGATGCCGGCCTTCGCGCCGCTCTCGATGATGTTCTTGAGCGAGCGAAGCACGGCGGGATAGTAAACCTGGTACAGGTTGGAGATGGTGTCGTTACCACGGTCGGCGCACATGGTGTAGCCGATCAGGTCGTTAGTGCCGATGGAGAAGAAGTCGGCGACCTCGGCCAGGCGGTCGGCGAGCAGCGAGGCGGCAGGCGTCTCGACCATGATGCCGACCTCGATGTTCTCGTTGAACTTGCGACCCTCTTCGGTCAGCTCGGCCTTGCACTGCTCAACGAGCTCCTTGACAGCCAAGACCTCCTCGACGCAAGTGACGAGCGGGATCATGATCTTGACGTCACCGAAGGCGCTAGCGCGCAGCAAGGCGCGGAGCTGGACCTTGTACTGGTCGGGGTTGGCCAGGCAGTAACGCACGGCGCGGAAGCCCATGAAGGGGTTCTCTTCCTTGACCATGTGCAGGTACGGAATCTCCTTGTCGCCACCAACATCGAGCGTGCGGATGATGACCGGAGCGCCCTTGAGCGCGCTGGCAACCTTGCGGTAGGCGTTAAACTGCTCCTCCTCGGAAGGAAGCTCAGCAGAGTCCATGAACAGGAACTCAGAGCGGAACAGGCCGATAGCCTCGGCGTCGTGATCGAGCGCGTTGGGCACGTCATCGGGGTTGCCGATGTTGCAGGCAATGATCTTCTTGATGCCGTCGGCAGTCACGGACGGCTTGCCTCGGAAGGCCTCGAGAGCAGCCTTCTCGGCAGCGAAAGCCTCGGCCTTGGCAGTGTAAGCGGCGAGCGTCTCCTCATCGGGATCGGCCTCGACGATACCCTTGCCACCGTCGACGACAACGGTCATGCCGTTGCGCAGTGCGGTGCAGCTGTTGGAAACCGAAAGGACAGCCGGGATCTCGAGGGCGCGCGCAATGATTGCGGAGTGCGACGTGCGGCCACCAGTCTCGGTGACGATACCGGCAACGTGCGCCTTATCGATCGTGGCGGTCATGGACGGCGTGAGGTCGTGCACGACAACGACGGTGTTCTCGGGCAGGACGGAGAGGTCGACGACCTCCTTACCCAGCAACTCGGCCAGAATGCCGGTACGGATGTCGGCGATGTCGGCCGCGCGCAGACGGAACATCTCGTCGTCCATGGACAGGAACATGTTCTCGAACATGGTCGAGGTGTCCATGAGCGCCTGCTCGGCGCAGGTGCCGCCGTCAATGGCGGCGTTGATGGCGTCGGTCATGCCCGGATCCTGAGCCAGGACAATGTGTCCGCTCATGATCTCGGCCTCGGCCTCGCCCACCGTCTCCTTCATGTGGTCGGCCTGAGCCTGAGTCTTCTCGCAGAAGACCGAAAGAGCGGTCTGATAGCGTTCCTTCTCTGCTGCCGAATCAGCAACCTCGTGCGGCTCAAACGTCAAGTCGGGATCGACGGCGACCATAACGGTGCCGATACCGATGCCCTCGGAAGCGTTGACTCCCTGATACATTCCCATTCCTCTCTCCGTGTCATGTGATAAAGCGTTTTGCCATATCCATGACAAAAGAGCGCAGCTACCTTAAGACAGGTCACTGCGCCCCCAAATATGAACTTAGTTGTTCAACATGCGACCCGTTTGAGTTCTACTCGCCAAGACCGCTCTTGATGAGCTCGATGGCAGCAGCCAGAGCCTCGGCCTCGTCGGCGCCGTCGCACTTGACCTCGACCTCGGTGCCGCAGGGGATACCAGCAGCCATGAGGGCCATCGGGGACTTGCCGTTGACCTCCTTCTCGGGGGTGACGACCGTCACGTCACAGGCGTACTTGCCCATGGTGGAGGCGAACAGACCAGCCGGACGCATGTGCAGACCCTGAGGATTAACGAGGGTAGCCTTCTCAGAAACCATAGTTGACTCCTTTTTTGTGTTTAACCCCTGTCATGCATGTGGCAGGAGTCAGATTCACGACGTTGTTTATATTAACTCACATCAAACGGTTTTTCATTGTGTTTCGCACGAATTGTTGGACAGATGTCGTTCGCTGTCCGCTCGCCTGCCGGGCGGGGCGGTTAAGTTTGCTGCTCTACAGTCCTGCGCAAGACGGAAAGCACATTAAGTGCTTTCCTTTGCGTGCGGAACTCGCGACAAACTTAACCGCCCCGCCCGGCAGGCGAGCTGCGGGAACATGCTTCCGTCCAAGAAATATCGTGCAAAAGGAATTCTGGCTGAATTATTGTTCGCGTGGGTGATTCAGTCGATGAGGGCTATTTATGCCCTGTTGGGGACTAAGGAGTGTCCCGGGGTGCCGGCAGGAAAGAAACATCCCTGAGTGCCGGGTGGTATGAAAAAAGGCGAGGACCCGTAGGGAGTCCTCGCCTTTGTTACAGGGGGCGATGTTATTCGCGTACTGTGGGATTAGACCAGGCGGGCGTTGATCGTCTTGGCGATCTCGGCGGCGTCGGTGGAACCCTTGACGGTGGCACGGAAGTCCTCGTCCATGAGCGCCTCGGCGACCTTGGACAAGATCTTGAGGTGCGTGGTGCCAGCCTGTGCACCAGGAATGAGCAGAGCGATGGCCACGTTGACGGGAGCGCCGTCCATGGTA
>CATWKM010000084.1:0-6752 GCA_958351385.1 uncultured Collinsella sp.
AGGCCAACATCATGAAGGCGACCGACGGCCTGTTCCTGCGCGTGGCGCGCGAGGTGGCCGCGGGCTATCCCGACATTGAGTTCAACGACAAGATCGTCGACGCCACCTGCATGGGCCTGGTCCAGAACCCCAACGACTTCGATGTCCTGGTGCTACCCAACCTGTACGGCGACATCGTGAGCGACCTGTGCGCCGGCCTGGTGGGCGGCTTAGGGATGGCCCCCGGCTCCAACATCGGTGCCGACTGCGCCATCTTCGAGGCGACGCACGGCTCTGCGCCTGATATCGCGGGGCAGGATATTGCCAACCCCACGGCCGAGATCCTCTCTGCTGCGATGATGCTCGATCACCTGGGTGAGAACGACGCGGCCAACCGCATTCGCGCCGCCGTCTCTGCCACTCTCGACGAGGGCGAACAGGTTACCGGTGACGTGCGTCGTGCCCAGACTGGCTCCGTCGAGGGGGCCGTGGGTACGCAGGCCTTTGCCGATGCCGTTATCGCGCACCTAGCTTAAGGCATGCAGGCTGCAAACGCCTAAATAGTACTTAAGTGTTTGCGTATAACCTAAGAATCAATACGCCCGGCGCTCTGTCGGGCGTATTCTATTGCGGACTATGTTTCCTAACAAGGAGTAACTGATATGGGTCTGATTCAAAAGAAGGACGAGAAGGACGAGATCGACGGCATCCAGATCATCGAGCGCGGCGAAGGCCCCGACGGTGACGAGACCGAGAAGATCGATCTGGTCGCCGGTACGTCTGCCGAGCACATCGCTGCTGGCACGACGGCCGAGGAAGAGGACGCCCGCCTGGAGGCTCAGATCGCCGCGGACGCCGCTGACGAGAATCTGATGCCCGAGGAGCAGGATGAGGACAACGACCCCGACGCGGATGACCACGCATCCAGGCACAAGAAGACGATGATTGCCGCCTTTGTGGTCGCAGTCGTGATCGCTGCTGTGGTCGGCTTCTTTATTGGCAATGGCGGCTTTGGTGGCAAGGGAGTCGGTTCGTCGACCCTGACCGAGGGCCAGCTCGATTCGACCGTGGCAAGCTATAGCTACAACGGCAAGAAGAGCGACATCACTGCGCGCGAGGCCATCGAGAGCCAGTACAGCCTCGATACCGTCAAGGATAGCAACGGCAACTACACCGCCCCCTCTGCCGACGTCATCCTGTCCTACGTGCGCAACAAGATTCTGCTCGATGCTGCCGAGGACGAGGGCATTACCGTCTCCTCTAAGGAGATGAAGAAGTACGCCGAGGATTCTATCGGCACCTCGGACTACGACACCATGGCCAAGCAGTATGGCGTGTCCAAGGACCAGGCCAAGCAGATCGTCCGCCAGTCCGCGACGCTGCAGAAGCTCTACAAGAAGAAGGTGGGCGATACGTCCGCGAGCATGCCGACCGCTCCGACCGAGCCTTCTGACGGCAACGAGGACACCGCGAGCAAGGATTACGCCGATTACATCATCAACCTTGCCGGTGACGAGTGGGATAGCTCGAAGGGCACCTGGAAGGACGAGAACAGCACCTACGCTAAGGCCTTCGCTAACGATGCCTTTACCGCCGATAGCGCTACCTATAAGCAGGCCATGACCGCCTATTACACCGCCTATCAGCAGTATTCTTCGCAGGCTTCGAGCGCCAGCTCCAAGTGGACCGAGTATGCCAACGGCCTGTACGCCAAGGCCAACATCAGCATCTACGGCCTGTTTGCGTAAGATCTGTCTGCACTACTGCGCGCTAACCGATCTACCTGATTAAGCCCGCTAGAACGACAACGTTCTAGCGGGCATTTTGTTACCGAAACCACTAGGATAGGACTTGCGCCCGTGCAAGTGCTTCATCGGGTATCCTCAATTCATCCGGGAAAATGGCCGTAAACGATTGCAAATAACCGGTGAACGGTCGAAAACTACCGTTCACCGATAATATCGAAACTGGTTCTTACTGGTATTAAGTCAAAAAGACCAATTCACAAATCTTCACAATGACCTGCAATTTTTCTACACGCCATTTTTAGCCACCCTGCGTTGTTTAGACACAGAAAAGGTTCCGATCTTTCGTCAAAGTATTTCGATACGCTTTCAAAACCGCAGGTAGAAGTGTTAACGAGCGGTAAACGGTCGATTTTTTACCGTGAACGGTGCAAAAACGTTTTACTGTTTGAATCAACGAAAGCAACCTCTTCTGTGGTGATATAGTGACAACAACACGTCACGTGGTTACTACCAGTTGAGAGACCACTGGTTCTCAAAGAACGCTTTTCAAGAAGCTTTAAGGGCGATTGCCCGTTGGCTTCCGAACATCATCGGACTCAGATCGTACACACCTTCGGAAGGGAAATTTGAATGGTTGGCTTTATTCTTACCGGTCATGGACAGTTCGCACCCGGCCTTGCAAGCGCTATCGCTATGGTCGCTGGTGACCAGCCCGCTTTTACCGTTGTTCCTTTCGAGGGCGACCAGGCTGCTTCCTACGGTGAGGATCTCCGCGCCGCTATTACCGCCATGCGCGAGGAGTGCGATGGCGTGCTCGTCTTTACCGACCTGCTTGGTGGTACCCCGTTCAACCAGTCGATGATGATCGCCCAGGATGTCGACAATGTCGAGGTCCTGACCGGCACCAACCTTCCCATGGTTATTGAGCTTCTGTTCCTCCGCGGTAACGCCACGCTCGCCGAGCTTGGCGAGCAGGCCGTGACCGTTGGGCAGACGGGCATCACCGCCCAGACGGTCGCATCCGTTGCCGGCTCCGACGAGGAGGACGTCTTCGGCGACGAGGACGGCATCTAATGGCCGATTTCGGAGCCAGCGTCCTGAGCTCCTCGGTCGCCCTTTTAGGCCTGCTTGTCATCATGGGCTTGATTTACACCATCTGGTCGCAAATCAACATGAAGAAGAAGCAGAAGTACTTCAAGGAGCTGCACACGGAGCTCAAGCCGGGTCAGGAGGTTCTTTTCGCCGGCGGTATCTACGGAACCGTCAAAGGCATCGAAGGCGAGAAGGTCCAGATCAAAGTCCGATCCGGCGCCGTTGTAGATGTTTCGCGTTACGCGATTCAGGAGATCAAGTAACTGTCGTCAGCAAATAACGAAAGGAAGCTGATCAACATGGCAGAACCCAACATTCTTCTTACCCGCATCGATAACCGACTGGTTCATGGTCAGGTCGCTACCCAGTGGAACTCCACCCTGGGCTCCAACCTTATCCTCGTCGCCAACGACGATGTGTCGACCAACACCATGCGCCAGAACCTCATGAAGATGGCCGCTCCCGCCGGCGTCGCTACGCGTTTCTTCTCCCTGCAGAAGACCATCGACGTCATCGGCAAGGCGAGCCCGCGCCAGAAGATCTTCATCGTGGCCGAAACACCGGAAGACGTGCTTACGCTCGTCAAGGGCGGTGTGCCTATAAAGAAGGTAAACATCGGCAACATGCACATGTCGGAAGGAAAGCGCCAAGTCGCCACCTCCGTCGCAGTTAACGACGAGGATGTCGCTGCGTTTAAAGAGCTGCAGGAATTGGGGGTGGAGTTGGAGATCAGGCGCGTTCCGAGCACGCCTGTTGAGGACACGAGCAAGCTCTTCTCGTAGTCTTCGTGATCCACGTTGTCAGGAGTGAAACCCTGACACTCTGTACGTGAAATCCAAAGTGCGTACATACATTTTGAAAGGAGGAGCAAGATGGAATACTCGATCATCCAGGTCGCTCTGGTCTTCATCGTCACGTTCGTCGCGGCAATCGACCAGTTCAACTTCCTCGAGTCTCTCTATCAGCCCATCGTCACCGGCGCCGTCATCGGTCTTATCCTTGGCGACCTCAACACCGGTCTTCTCGTGGGTGGTACCTATCAGCTCATGACGATCGGCAACATGCCGATCGGAGGCGCTCAGCCGCCTAACGCCGTCATCGGCGGCATCATGGCAGCCATTCTCGCTATCGCTACGGGCCTCGAGCCCAACGCGGCAGTCGGCCTTGCCATTCCGTTCGCTCTGCTTGGTCAGCTCGGCGTTACCCTGGTCTTCACGCTTATGTCGCCGCTCATGTCCTCTGCGGACAACATGGCTCACAACGCTGACACCAAGGGTATCGAGCGTCTGAACTACTTCGCCATGGCTCTGCTCGGCCTGATCTTCGCCGTCGTCGTCACCCTGTTCTTCATCGCTGGCGCCACCATCGGTCAGACCATCGCTTCCGCCATCCCGACTTGGCTGCAGACCGGTCTCTCCGCTGCAGGCGGCATGATGCGCTTCGTCGGCTTCGCCGTCCTGCTCAAGGTTATGATGAACCGCGATATGTGGGGCTTCTTCCTCATGGGCTTTGGCCTCGCGCTCATCACCGTTGCCAACGATTCTCTGGCAACCCCTGCTCTGCTCATCCTCGCTCTCATCGGCTTCGGCATCGCTTTCTGGGACTTCCAGCAGCAGACCGAGCTGAAGGGTGCAGCTGTTTCTGACGGAGGTGACTTCGAAGATGGCATCTAATGAGTATGTGATCCCGGAGCACTACGAGGATCTCACTCCTGCTCCGCAGCTCGACCAGAAGACCCTCAACAAGATGGCTTGGCGTTCCTGCTTCCTGCAGGCCTCGTTCAACTACGAGCGTATGCAGGCCGCTGGTTGGCTCTACTCCATCATCCCCGGTCTGGAGAAGATCCACACCAACAAGAACGACCTCGCGGCTTCCATGAGCCACAACCTGGAGTTCTTCAACACTCACCCGTTCCTCGTCACCTTTGTTATGGGCATCGTGCTTTCGCTCGAGCAGAACAAGGTTGACATCCCCACGATTCGCGCCGTCCGCGTCGCCGCAATGGGCCCGCTCGGTGGTATCGGTGACGCCCTGTTCTGGCTGACGCTCGTGCCTATCACGGCCGGCATCACCTCCAACATGGCCATCAACGGCAACGCCGCTGCGCCGATCATCTTCCTGGTGATCTTCAACGTCGTCCAGTTCGCACTGCGCTTCTGGCTCATGAACTGGTCCTACAAGCTTGGCACCAGCGCTATTGACGCTCTGACCGCCAACATGCAGGCCTTCACGCGTGCCGCTTCCATCATGGGCGTCTTCGTCGTCGGTTGCCTGGTCGTCACCATGGGTGGCACCCAGATCAACCTCCAGATCCCCAACGGCACCACCCGTGGCCTTGCCCCTACTACCGTGATCGTCTCCGAGAAGGAGGCCGAGAACTTCACCGGTATGGAGGGCATCGATACCGAGACCGCTGAGGCCGGTACCATCGCCATGACCGATGAGGACGGCAACGCCCTCACCGCCGTCGATGCCGACGGCAACGAGGTCAAGTGCGGCGTCGCCGATCTGGGCAACGGCATGGAGTCCGTGACCTACGCTACCGTCACCGAGGATCCGGTCAACTTCTCTGTTGCCGACACCCTCAACACCATCGTCCCGAAGCTCGTTCCGCTTATGCTTACGCTGCTGCTTTACTACATGTTCGCTAAGCACAGCTGGACCCCGACCAAGGGCATTCTGCTGCTCTTCGTCCTGGGCATCCTGGGCGCTGGCCCGCTTGGTCTCTGGCCGAGCATCTGGTAAGGCTCTAGCTTGAGGGGTGTGTCCCTACGCGGCTCACACCCCGACCCCTTAAGCCATGTGTATGTTAAAAGCCGCGTGCTCGAAAGAGCGCGCGGCTTTTGTTTTCTTGTTGATTCGGGTGTGGCAGACAGATAATGCATAACACCCTAGGTGGTTAGCCGAATTCGAGCAAAAGGGAGGATAGGATGGCGATCGGAGCGCGTAAGCAACCGCTGTACGATCAGCTGGTCGATATTCTGACCGAAAAGATTGACCATGAATATCGCGCCGGTGACATGATTCCTTCCGAGCGCGAACTTTCGGAGCGCTATGGTCTCTCGCGCACTACGGTACGCCTGGCTCTGCAGGAACTGGAGCGTTTAGGACTGGTGGTTCGGCAGCACGGTCGCGGTACCTTTGTGACCGACCGTTCGGCAAAGGCAACCAATCTTATGCAGTCCTACAGCTTTACCGAGCAGATGCGCGCGATGGGTCGTGTCCCTGAGACCACGATTCTCGAGTTTTGCGAGATGGAGGCCGATAAGAATCTGGCCGAGCATATGGGATTGCGTATCGGTGATCGCATTTTTAAGCTCAAGCGCCTTCGTTCTGCCGACAACATGCCCATGATGGTCGAACGCAGCTATCTACCGGTTCGTCAATTTCTATCCCTAAAGCGACCGCTGCTGGAGCGTAAGCCGCTTTACGATGTGATTGAGCAAGACTTTCAGCAAAAGATACGCGTGGCCGAAGAGGAGTTCTATGCGAGCATAGCCCGTCCCACCGATGCCCACCTTTTGGAAATTGTCGAGGGCTCGCCTGTGCTCGATTTGGTTAGGACTACGTATAACGAGTCAAACGAGGTTGTGGAGTATACGCTCTCGGTTGCTCGTGCCGATCAGTTTAAATACAAGGTTTACCACCAGCGTAGCGACTAGTGTTGGCATCGTTTCCATATGATGATTGTTTGTATTTAACTGGTTACTACCAGATAACCAACCGAAGTGTATAATTGCACGTCAGAGGATTACTTCTAGAGAGAGGTATTAGAAATGTTCGAGAAGAGTGTCGAGGAGCTCACCGAGCTCGGCGCCCAGATCACCACGGCCGAGATTGCTCAGCAGCCCGAGCTTTGGCGTGATACGCTCAACATCTATCGCGAGAACAAGGAGGCCATCGAGGCCTTCCTGGCCGAGGCTCGCGCTATGG
>CATWKM010000085.1:0-6537 GCA_958351385.1 uncultured Collinsella sp.
TTACTCTGTGTGGTGGCGGATCCACCTTTACCCCCGGCATCGTCAAGTCCATCGCCCTGCGCAAGGACGAGCTCGACGTTGACGAGATTCGCCTGTACGACATCAACGAGGAGCGCCAGCGCAAGATCGGCGTGCTCGTGGACTGGATTTTGCACGAGGACCTCGGCCTGGACATCAAGCTCACGGTGACCACCGACAAAAAGACGGCTTTTACCGACGCGAGCTTCGTATTTGCCCAGATGCGCGTGGGCGGCTACGCCATGCGCGAGCAGGACGAAAAGATTCCGCTGCGTCACGGCTGCGTGGGTCAGGAGACCTGCGGTTGCGGCGGCCTTGCCTATGGCATGCGCACCATCTTCCCCATGGTCGAGTTGATCGATGACGTTGAGAAGTACGCCAAGAAGGACTACTGGATTCTCAACTACTCCAACCCTGCCGCCATCGTGTCTGAGGGCTGCCGCGTGCTGCGTCCCAACGCTCGCATCATCAACATCTGCGACATGCCGATCGCGATTATCGACGTGGTTTGCGCCGCGCTTGATATCGACAAGAAGGATGTCGAGTACGATTACTTTGGCCTCAACCACTTTGGTTGGTTTACCTCGATCCGCCACAAGGGCGAGGAGGTGCTCCCGCAGCTGCGCGAGTACATCAAGGAGCATGAGATCTTGCTGCCCGATTCGTACCTCAAGGGCATGAGCTCGCTGATGTCCAAGAAGCCCGAGGAGGCCACCGACGAGCACCCCGAGCAGAACCGCCACACCAAGGGCAGCTGGTACTACGTCTGGAAGGGCGAGTACGAGATCATGGAGTGCTTCCCGGAGTACCTGCCCAACACGTACCTGAACTACTACCTGCAGCAGAAGGAGTTCGTCGAGCATTCCAACCCCGAGCGCACCCGTGCGAACGAGGTTGAGGAGACGCGCGAGAAGAACCTCTTCGACGGCATCGACCACTACGAGAAGACGGGCGAGATCGACGAGAGCACGTTCTATGCGGGCAGCCACGGCGACTGGATTGCCGACCTGGCTATCGCTCTGAAGAACGACACCAAGCAGCGCTTCCTGGTCATTTGCGAGAACAAGGGTGCTATCCCCAACATGCCCTATGACGCCATGGTCGAGCTGCCTGCCTACATTGGTAAGAACGGCCCCGAGGTCATCAGCCGCGACAACATTCCGCTGTTCCAGCAGGGCCTCATGATGCAGCAGCTGAACTCCGAGAAGCTCGTGGTCGAGGCTACGATCGAGGGTTCGTACGAGAAGGCGCTCAAGGCCTTTACGCTCAACAAGACCGTGCCTTCGATGAAGGTTGCCAAGGAAGTTCTCGACGACATGATCGAGGCCAACAAGGACTTCTGGCCCGAGCTTAAGTAAAAGCAACAGGGTCGCTGACCGCATACCATGAGCAATGCCCCGTCCACGTGATTGCGTGGGCGGGGCATTGTCATTTGGTGCAAAGTGACCTTGCCCCTTTGCATCAAAAATGATCCGTTTTCCTCCGTCCCCATGGGATCAGCTCTCTGCCGAGTTGTGGTAGAACTAGGGAACGGTTTTGAGGAGGTTGGCATGCTCAATGCGATGATTTGGGTGCTTGCCTGTTTTGGTGTCGTCGCTGCCGATATTGCCCTGAGCGTCGTTTTGTTCTCCGCCCTTGGCGCCGCATCGGTGTTCATGGGTTTTTCGATCGATGACCTCGGCATTCAATTGCTTCAGGCCGTCGCGCAGACGGCATCGTTTTTGATGGCGCTGCTGTGGTGGCGTTATCTGTGGCCGCGTTCGTTTATGGCGCGCTGGCAGGGCGAGCGCCCGCTCGGCGGGGGAGCGCGTGGGGCGTGGAAACGCATCGCCTGCGTTATCGTGATTGGCCTGGCCCTGCAGGTGGTCGTTGGCTACGCGACCGACGCCGTGCTGTCGCTGTTGCCCGATGCCGCGGCCGACTACAGCGAGCTTGTCGAGGAAACAGGCATGGGCGATACCAGCTATCTCGCCGTCCTGACTACGGTGCTCGGCGCCCCATTTTGTGAAGAGCTGCTGGTGCGTGGCATTATTTTTGAGTTTTCGCTCCGAGCGTTCAATCCGCAGTGCCGCCCACTTTGGAAGCGCCGGCGCCGTGTGAGCGCGCAGGACGGCGCCATAGTGCCCTGGGCGGCCCCGAGTACCTGGGGTATCGCCGCGGCGATTGTGCTGCAGGCGGCAGTCTTCGGTTTTATGCACATGAATTGGGTGCAGGGTTGCTACGCGGGTGCCGCCGGCATCATCTTTGGCTGGGTGCTCGTGACGACCGGAAAGCTCCGCTACACAATCCTGCTGCACTTTGCCTTTAATGCCGGGTCGTATCTCATGACGTCGCTTTGGTTTGTGAACACGCCGTTCGACGTGGCAATTACGGTCGCTATCGCCGGTGTCATCCTCGTTGAGGCAATGCGCACGCTGCGCCACGCGCGTGGGATGGACGCAGCGAGCGCACCGCTGCCCTAGTTGCGACGTCCGCCGCCGTTGGCGCCCTGACGCCCCTGGGCTGCGCGATTGCGCCCTGCGGTGTTTTGCGCACGCGACATGCCGCCGTGTCCCTTGCTGCCCTTGGGCCCCTTGCCAGCGCCGCCGCCATGCGGTTTGCCGCCCTTCTTGCCGGTGCCATGCCCACCGCCAGCAGACGTCTCACCCGGGCGCGGCGGCACGGGACGGATCAGGCAATGCTTGGTGTAGCCAATCAGATCGCGGCGGCCGGCCTTTTCCAGCGCCTCGCGCACGAGCTTGTAGTTCTCGGGCTTGCGATACTGGATGAGCGCGCGCTGCATGGCCTTCTCGTGCGGGTCGCGTGCCACGTAGATCGGCTGCATGGTACGCGGGTCCACGCCGGTGTAGTACATGCAGGTCGACATGGTGGACGGGGTGGGGTAGAAGTCCTGCACCTGCTCGGGCATGTAGCCCATGTCGCGCACGGCCTCGGCAAGGTCCACAGCTTCCTTCATGGTCGAACCGGGATGGCTCGAGATCAGGTACGGCACTACATACTGCTTGAGTCCGTATTCGCGGTTCAGGCGTTCAAATGTACGGCAGAATGCGTCGTAGACGGCGCGGCTCGGCTTGCCCATCACGGACAGCACCGCGTCGCTCACGTGCTCGGGCGCTACGCGCAGCTGGCCCGAGACATGGTGTTCCAGCAGCTCGCGCAAAAACTCGTCCGAGGCATCGGCCATGGTGTAGTCAAAACGGATGCCGCTGCGGACGAAGACCTTTTTGACGCCCGGCAGCTGGCGCAGGTCGCGCAGCAGCTGCGTGTAGCCGCTCTCGTCGACCACCATGTTTTTGCATACGCTCGGCCACAGGCAGCGCTTGTTCTTGCACACGCCGTGCTTGAGCTGCTTGTCGCAGGCGGGACGGCTAAAGTTGGCCGTTGGTCCACCCACATCGTTGATGTAGCCCTTAAACTCGGGATCGCGCGTGAGCAGCTCGGCCTCGCGCATGATCGAGTCGTGGCTGCGCATCTGCAGCACGCGTCCCTGGTGGAAGGTGAGGGCGCAAAACGAGCACTCGCCAAAACAGCCGCGGTTGGAGCTGATGGAAAATTTGATTTCGGCAAAGGCCGGTACGCCGCCCGCCGCGTCGTAGTCGGGATGCCAATCGCGGGCGTAGGGAAGCTCGGCCACCTCGTCCATCTCGTCGGTGGTGAGCGTCGCCGATGGCGGGTTTTGCACCACATAGACGCTGTTGGGGTAGGGCTCTACCAGGCGATGCCCGGTGATGGGGTCCATGTTCTGCTGTTGCACGTTAAAGCTGCGCGCGTAGTTGAGCTTGTCGGCGGTAAGGTCGTCCCAGCTGGGCAGCAGGTCGTAGTCGTAGACCTCGTCGAGCGACCCCGTGCGGTAAACGGTGCCGTTGATATAGGTGATCTGGTCGACGGGCAGTCCCGCGTCGAGCGCGTCGGCGATCTCGACAATCGCGTGCTCGCCCATGCCGTAGATGAGGATGTCGGCGCCCGAGTCGAGCAGTACCGAGCGCTTGAGCTTGTCCTGCCAGTAGTCGTAGTGGGCCAGGCGACGCAGGCTTGCCTCGATGCCGCCGATGATGATGGGGGCGTCCTTGAACGTCTGGCGGATGAGGTTGCCGTAGACCGTGACGGCTCGGTTGGGACGGCGCCCCTCCTCGCCACCGGGGGTATAGGCGTCGGTATGGCGGCGGTGCTTGGTCACCGAATAGTGGTTGACCATGGAGTCCATGTTGCCGGCACTGACGAGAAAGCCCAGGCGCGGCTCGCCGAGCACGGTGATGCTGGCGGGGTCGGTCCAGTCGGGCTGGCAGATGATACCCACCTTGTAGCCATGCGCATCGAGCACGCGGCTGATGATGGCCATGCCAAAGCTCGGATGGTCCACGTAGGCATCGCCGCAGATGTAGACAAAGTCGCACTGGTCCCAGCCGCGCGCATCCATATCGGAGCGACTGACGGGGAGGAACTTATCGCGGCCTGGACGCCAGGGACGGACAGGTGCTGCCGGGGTATGAGTGGCGTGGCCGCCCTGGGCCTTGCCGCCACGCTTTTGCTGCTGGCCCTGTTTGCCCTGCTGACTGTGCTGGTTGTTCTGAGCGTGCTGAGGCTTTTTTGCCACGATCCCTCCCGGTGTTTGTATGCTGCACGTAATTGTAACCAGTCTTTTTGGGACGGGGCTAAAAAGACTGGTGGAGTACATGAGCTGGCGGATCGGCATGTCGATGCGGGCGCCGTTTGTTTCCAGACTGTGTATCCCCGTGTCGAAGAACCCGTCTCGCGCGCACGCCATGTTGTCAATGGGTTACAGTATGAACGGCGGCTATGTTTCCGCCAACGCACGAGAGAGTCGTCAACAAGGAGGATGCACGACGATGCAGCGTGCCAAACAGATATCGGAGTCCATCGAGCTGGGCATCATCTTGGCGCTCGCCGGTGGCTTTATGGACGTTTATTCGTACATTGGGCGCGATCATGTTTTCGCCAACGCGCAGACGGGTAACATCTTGCTGGTGGGCGTGAGCATTTCGGAGGGCAATTGGGCACTTGCGGGGCGCTACTTCTTCCCTGTGGTGTCGTTTGCCGTGGGCATTATGCTTGCCGACCTGGTACACGAGCGGTTTGGCAGTGTGATTCACTGGCGCCAGGTGACGGTGTTCTTTGAAGCCGTCATCTTGCTGGGCGTGAGCTTTATCCCCGGTGGCGGTTACAACCTGCTCGCCAACTGCCTTACTTCGTTTGCCTGCGGTATGCAGGTCGAGAGCTTCCGCAAGATTCATGGACACGGCATCGCCACGACCATGTGTATCGGCAACCTCCGTAATGCCTTGCAAAACGTGGACGATTACATCATTACCCACAAGCGCGGCTTTTTGGAAAACGGCCTGCTGTACTTTGGTGTGATCTTTACCTTTGTGTTTGGCGCCGTGCTGGGCAATTGGTGCATTGAGCGCATGGGTCTGCACGCCATTGCGGTGGCGAGCGTGCTGCTGTTTATTGCGTTTGCCATCATGTTTATCGATCGCGAACGCGACTTGCACAGGAAATGGGCCCGCATCATAGCTGACTGGCAGACCACGAGTCTTAAGCGCTAAGGTGCATGTTTGTAATGACAAGATTTGACGTCAGCAAAGCGTGCTGCTTGAGGCTATAGAATAAAAATGCCATCTTTCTAGCTATAATTATTAGTTGAGGGGATGGACATATGCTAGAGCTTTTTATTCAAAATAAGACGACAGTAATCAAGTTGATGGTGCTCTGCATTTTATCTGCCCTGGTGGAGCTGTCTGTTGTTAAAGCTGAATCGTTGATTATAGACTATGGCCTTCTTCGCTCTAATTATCGTAACGTTTTATACATTGGGTTAGGCCTGCTAGTATTGCTCTCAGTTGAGCTGGTGACAAACCTGTTCAGATCAAAATATGCGGAGCAATTGGCTTCCGATGGCGCTAACTGCTTCTATAGATTGCTTGCCCGCCGTGCTTTAGAGCGGCCCTTAGTTTTAGCAAAAGACAGTGACTACCTGTTATCGCGCATTGAAGAGGCTGGGAACCTACAGCCGATGATTGGAATATTTACAACTGCGTTTCTTCCGTGCCTAGTGACGGGTTTGGCATCGTTTGTGGCGCTATCTAATATCTCTTTGTTGCTTTTGATCCCTGTTTGTGTTTCGGCATTGTTTATTTCGCTTCTATATCCGTTCGCTCTTAGTAAGCTATCGACTAAGAGCGAAAAGGCATTGGAGGCCCAGGCGAGGTGTTCTGCTTATTTAGCCCAACTAATAAATTGTCGACTTTACATTCGAATTTCTCGTTCAATTAACTTGGAATTACTTCGCTATAAAAAGATGCTTAAAGCCTGCAGGAACTCTCGAGTTGAGGAGAGTGTCTTTGCGAGATTGGCAACTGAAATAGTTAACGCTGGCAACATCATTACTGGCTTGCTTTCAGTTCTGCTGCTTATTTTCCTTGTGTTAAAGCGCGGGCTGACGGTCGGGATTGCGGTGCAGAGTTATCAACTTGTGCTTCTATGCTATTCTCCTTTTCC
>CATWKM010000086.1:0-6504 GCA_958351385.1 uncultured Collinsella sp.
GGCCGCATGTACGATGGCATCGAGTACCGCGGTTCCGATCAGTCCATAGTCGAGGAGCTCGCCGCAAAGGCCGGCGTCCCCGTCTGGAATGGCCTGACCAACGAGTACCATCCCACCCAGGCTCTGGCAGACATCCTCACCATGCGCGAGGAGTTTGGCGATACGCGCGGCATGAAGCTTACTTACTTGGGCAAGGAGCAGGGCAACGTAAGCGACTCCCTTATGGTTATATGCGCCAAGCTTGGTATCAACTTCTGTTCTTGCGGGCCCAAGGGCGACGTCGAGGGCGCTACGCACTTTGACCCCGAGCTTCTTGAGCGCTGCCAGGAGATTGCCGCTCAGAATGGCTGCACGATTCAGCTCACTGAGGATATCGATGAAGGCGTCAAGGACGCCGACGTTGTCTATACGGACGTTTGGGTCGGTAT
This sequence comes from uncultured Collinsella sp., assembly GCA_958351385.1. Taxonomy (GTDB): domain Bacteria; phylum Actinomycetota; class Coriobacteriia; order Coriobacteriales; family Coriobacteriaceae; genus Collinsella. Next base: position 429 of record CATWKM010000086.1, read on the forward strand.
GGGCCAGGCCGAGGAACTGTGGAAGAGCCGCATTGAGCTTCTTTCGCCCTATCGCGTGACGCCTGAGGTCATGGCCAAGGCGAATCCCGGCGCTATCTTCATGCATTGCCTGCCGAGCTTCCACGATACGCAGACCACCATCGGTGCCGAGATCGCCGAAAAGTTTGGCGTGACCGAGATGGAAGTTTCTGATGAGGTCTTTGAGAGCGCGCAGTCCCGTGTGTTCCAGGAGGCTGAGAACCGCATGCACACCATCAAGGCAATGATGTATGCGACTCTTCGCTAAGGTCTGGGAAATTAGAACGTCAAGAAGGGAGAAACCATGAGCAAGCCCTACGGCAAGCCCGATCGCATCGTCGTCGCCCTCGGCGGCAACGCCCTCGGCAACAACCCCGTCGAGCAGATCGAGGCCGTGAGCAACACCGCCCACGCCCTCCTCGGTCTCATCGAGCAGGGCAACGAGATCATCATCACCCACGGCAACGGCCCGCAGGTTGGCATGATCCAGAACGCCTTCGCCGCTGCCCACGATGCCATCGGCACCCCCGAGATGCCGCTGCCCGAGTGCGGCGCCATGTCCCAGGGCTACATCGGCTACCACCTGCAGCAGGGCATCGGCCGCGAGATGCACAAGCGCTATAAGCGCTGGCACGCCGCCACCGTCGTCACCCAGATCGAGTGCGACCCCGATGATCCCGCGTTCAAGAACCCGACCAAGCCGATCGGCCCCTTCTACACCGAGGAGCAGGCCAAGGAGTTCATGGCCGAGGACCCCTCCAAGGTCTTCGTCGAGGATTCCGGCCGCGGCTGGCGTCGCGTCGTCGCCTCCCCCGATCCCAAGAAGATCGTCGAGGCCGACTCCATCCTCAACCTGCTCGACAACGAGTTCATCGTCATCGCCTGCGGTGGCGGCGGCATCCCCGTCGTCCGCGACTACGAGAACAAGGGCTGCTACAAGGGCGTTCCCGCCGTCATCGACAAGGACCTGGGCGGCGAGCTGCTGGCCGAGGACTGCGACGCCGACGTTCTGTTCCTGCTGACCGCCGTCGAGCATGTCGCCATCAACTTCGGCAAGCCCAACCAGGAGGAGCTCGAGGACCTCACCGCCGACGAGGCCGAGCGCCTGGCCGACGAGGGCCAGTTCGGCAAGGGCTCCATGGAGCCCAAGGTCCGCGCCGCCATCAAGTTCGCCCGCTCCCGCAAGGGCCGCACCTGCATCATCGGCGCCCTGGACAAGGCCGCCGAGACCATGGCCGGCCTCTCCGGTACCCGCATCCACGAGTAGTCCCTACTCCGTTGCCTCTCCCGTGGGCGCCAGGCAAAGCGCCCACAAACTAGCCTCTCTTCATGAGCCCCGCAGCCCGCTCCGGCCGCGGGGCTTTTGCTATTCAGCTAGTCATTAGGGACGTTCTTAAATGACTAGTCAAACAAGAGCGTCCCCAATGACCACTCATTTAGGTCTGTCCCCAATGAGTGCCCAATGACTAGTAGTAGGCCCACATGGCTTCGACTTCGTTGAGGACCTCTACGACGCCCCAGCGGCGGGCGCTGCGGCTGGCCGAGTTGGGGTCGTAGACGCCAATCTGGTTGGCATCGTCGATGCCGTGGAGCACGATATAGTGGCCTACGTTGGTAAACGTGCCGGGGCGCACTGCGGCGATGACGGGCGCACCCGAGCGAAGTGCTTGGGTAATCGATTCGCGATCGATATGGAGCTCCGTTCCGTTGAGCCCCAGCTGCCACGCACCGCTTGTCATAAACGACCACTCGGTGGCACCAGTGGGGGCGTAGTTGCCGGCTTCGGCCAGTGCGCATATATCGACCGGCGTCTTATCGGTATGGCCGGTCTTAAAGATATAGACCATGGTGAGGCAAGTGGGACCGCAAGCGTTTTCGCGAATAGTGCCACCGGCATAGGGCAGCTCCGACCATGCGGGGTCAATTTGGTAGATGTGGGGCATGGTGCCGGCCTGCCATTGCGAGCGCGGGGTCGAAAAGGCAAATGAGTAGCCGGGCGCGACGGGAGCTTTAAGCAGCTTGTCCTCGGCAGTGGGCTCAAGACCGGCTGATCCGTGGGAGATACAGGATCCCAAAAACACAAAGACGAGGCAGGCGGCGATGGAGCAAAACACAAGGCGTAGGCGGCGGGCCGGAAGCGCGTGGCTTGTGATGTGCGACGCGGGGTGAGGGGCGGAATTGCCGCGATCGCGTTGAGGTCGCGAAAAGGAGCGCTTAACGTAGTAGTCGGTCTTACGGCGATCGTAGCGGCGTGGCTGCGATGTGTCGGTCTGGCGTTGGCGTGTGCTCGTACTCATGCGGTCTGACTGCTGCACGGTACGGCTTTGTTGCCGCGAAGAAGCCCCGAGCTGCTCTTGGGGGCGCTGCGGGCTGTCGTTGTCGGAGGTGCTTCTGGGCGTTGGCGTGGTGCGGCCGGCAAGGCGCACGCTTTGTGGCCGTTGGTCGCCGTCATTGTATCCGTATGCCATTCGAATCACCTTGCCTCATGTGTAACTTGTCTATCCTACATAAAAAGATGCACGACACATGGGCATGTGCGCCAAAAGCCTGACAAATGGTATGAACGTTGCCGCGCCGCGCGCCAAGCGTCACGGCAACAGGTCTTCAAAAGCAGACAAGATGAAAGCGTCCAAGACGAATGACGTCTTCCGCCGTTCGTCCCAAAAACGGCGCCGCTCGTTTTACAGTTCTGCCTTCGGTCGAGCCACAAGCGGCGTTGCTGTGCCAAGGCCGTATCTTAAAGCCATGGAATAAGAGCGCGCGGCAAAACGGACCGCGCAAGGGGTGACGCCAGGGGGCGTCAAAAAGGAAAGGAGGGGAACAATGGCGGACAAGAACGCAGAAGTTGCAGTCGAGGGTAACGGTGGCATGAAGAAAACACTCTCGCTCTGGAACTTCTTTACCATCGGTTTCGGTGCCATCATCGGTACCGGTTGGGTTCTGCAGGTCGGCGACTGGATGGTCGTGGGCGGCGGTCCCGTTCCCGCTATGATCGCATTCCTCTTGGGCGCGATCTTCCTCGTGCCCGTCGGAGCTGTTTTCGGGGAGCTCACGGCTGCTATCCCCATCTCGGGCGGCATCGTCGAGTATGTCGATCGTAGCTTTGGCCGTACGCTGAGCTACATCACCGGATGGCTTTTGGCCCTGGGCAACGGCATCCTGTGCCCGTGGGAGGCCATCGCCATCTCGACTCTCGTGTCCGAGATGTTCGGCAGCCTGCCCGGTCTTGAGTGGCTGCGCGCCGTCAAGCTCTACACCATCCTGGGCGCTGACGTTTACCTGTTCCCGACGCTGATCGCGCTCGGCTTTGCAGCCTACGTCATCTTCCTCAACTTCCGCGGTGCCAGCTCGGCCGCCAAGCTCCAGGCCTTCCTGACCAAGGCCCTGCTCTGCGGCATGCTGCTCGCCATGGGCGTCTCGCTGTTCACCGGTTCGCCGGAACACGCCATGCCCGTGTTCTCCCAGGTCACCGGTGCTGGCGGCGGCAAGCCCGCTACCGAGGGCACCAGCCTGTTCGCCGGCATCGTGTCGGTCCTGGTTTTGACCCCGTTCTTCTACGCCGGCTTCGACACCATTCCTCAGCAGGCCGAGGAAGCAGCCGAGGGCCTCAACTGGAACAAGTTCGGCAAGATCATCTCCCTGGCCCTGCTGGCCGCCGGCGGCTTCTACATGGTCTGCATCTACTCGTTCGGCACCATCCTCGACTGGCATGAGTTCGTTAAGAGCCCGGTTCCCGCGCTTGCCTGCCTCAAGGGCATCAACATGCTCCTGTACCTGGCCATGCTCGTCATCGCCACGCTTGGACCCATGGGCCCGATGAACTCCTTCTACGGCGCCACGAGCCGCATCATGCTCGCCATGGGCCGCAAGGGCCAGCTGCCCGAGAAGTTCGCCGAGGTCGATCCCAGCTCCGGCGCTCCCAAGCTCGCCTGCGTCGTTCTGGCCGTCATCACCGTCGTCGGTCCGTTCCTGGGCAAGAACATGCTCATCCCTCTGACCAACGTGTCGGCTCTCGCCTTCATCTTCTCCTGCGGCATGGTCGCCCTCGCTTGCCTGCGCATGCGCTTTACCGAGCCCGACCTGCCTCGTCCCTACGAGGTGCCCGGCGGCAAGTTTGGCATCAGTCTCGCTGTTGCTGCCTGCGCCGTCATCATCGGCCTGCTCGTGATTCCGTTCTCTCCCGCCTCCCTCAACATGGTGGAGTGGAGCATCGTGATCGGCTGGTTGGCTATTGGCCTGGCCCTCATGGCTTTCACCAATTCCCGCAAAAAGTAACGCCTAGCCGGGGCGGATCGGGTGCGCGGGACCCTCTCTTCCGCGCACCGAACCTGGCACCACTTGGGTAGCTTTGTGAGGCCTTAACCCAACACGGCCTCGCCCGCAATATGGATCCATAAGGAGGAACCATGTCCACTAAGTATGCAATCGTTGGCGGCAAGCTCATCGACGGTACCGGTGCCGAGCCGGTCGAGAACTCCCTCGTTCTCGTCGACGACAACGGCAAGATCGAGTACGCCGGTGTCATGCAGGACCTTCCCGAGGGCGTTGAGGTTATCGACGCCGCCGGCAAGACCGTCCTTCCCGGCCTGATCGACACCCACCTGCACTTCTCGGGCAACCTGACCGACGATGATACCGACTGGGTCATGCAGCCGCTCCTCGAGAAGCAGGCTGTCGCCGTCAAGCAGGCCTACGACTGCCTCACCCACGGCCTCACCACCGTCTGCGAGATCGGCCGCTTTGGTATCCAGATCCGCGACTGCATCGACAAGGGCGTTTTCAAGGGCCCGCGCGTTCTGGCCACTGGCCTCGGCTTCTGCCGCGTTGCCGGCCACGGTGACTCCCACCACTGCACCCAGGAGCTCAACAAGGACTCCCACCCCTGGGGCGACCAGGTCGACGGTCCTTGGGATCTGCGTAAGGCCGTCCGTCGTCGCCTGCGCGAGAACCCCGATGCCATCAAGATCTGGGCTACCGGTGGCGGCATCTGGCGCTGGGACTCCGGTCGCGACCAGCACTACTGCTCCGAGGAGATCCAGGCCGTGATCGAAGAGGCCAAGATGGTCGGCATCCCCGTGTGGAGCCACTGCTACAACAACCACGCCGCTGCCTACGATTCCGTCCGCTTTGGCTGCGAGCAGCTGATCCACGGCTTCGATATCGATGAGCGCACCATGGACCTCATGGCCGAGCAGGGCACCTTCTTCACCCCGACGATCGCCTTCCTGCCCACCTGGTACGCCACCTATCCGCCCGTCTACGTCCCCGAGCTGCACGACAAGTACGAGGGCACCCTGGTCGAGAAGGAGCTCCAGCGCAACTACGACTGCCTGCGCGAGGCCAAGAAGCGCGGCGTCGTCATGACGATCGGCTCCGACTCCTTCTCCTTTGTTACCCCCTACGGCAACTGCTCCATCGAGGAGATGTACGAGTTCGTCGACAAGATCGGCTTCACCCCGGTCGAGACCATCACCTGCGCCACCCTCAACGGTGCCAAGATGTGCCACATCGAGGACGAGACCGGTTCCATCGAGGCCGGCAAGTGCGCCGACCTGCTGGTCGTCAACGGTGACGTCGCCGCCGACATCCACGTGCTCAACACCGACAACATGGACGTCATCATGAAGGACGGCTGGATCGTCGAGGCTGGCACCTTTGGCGAGGCCAACAAATACAGCGCCTAAGATACCGTTTGTCGATGGCTGGATGTAAAACACAGTTTTTGATTGCATAATGCAATGGAGAGGGTCGCTTGCGGCCCTCTTTATTGCTATGGGTGCTACGGACAAGAGGGGATGACGGTGGATTTAAACAGGCTGATTCTGGGCAAGAGCTACAACTCTACCAAGGTCTTTCGTACGGCCCAGCATGTGGTTCAGGCCATCCTGCTCGGTGTTGTCGTTCCGGCGCTTATCCTGCTGCTTATCTGGGATTTAACCGATAATCCCAATCCCGTTCCGGGCGTTGTCGTTATTGCCGGCCTGGTCATGCTGTGCTTCTTTTTCTCGTATGTCTTTGTGGTCCCCGATGACCTCACATCGAGCGCAACCGACCGTAC
>CATWKM010000087.1:0-6466 GCA_958351385.1 uncultured Collinsella sp.
CTGATCGCCGACCGTGACGCCTTTGTTGCCGACGAGAACGACGAGCACCCCGAGACCCATCCGTATCAGGACAACTTTGCCGAGACCTTGGGCAAGGACTCTTACGGCGGCGACTACATCATCGACGAGGCCGCCGAGTTCTGGCGCACCGACGGCGATAAGTGGGTCAACGCCGATCCTCAGGAGCGCATGGAGAGCTTCCGCGAGCGCGGCTATGTAAAGATGGTCGATAACATGCGCGACCTCTGCCACGCCGTCAACTGCGACTTCGATCGTTGGTACTCCGAGCGCTCGCTGTATGTGAAGGACACCGAGGGCGAGACCGCCGGCACCTCCGCCGTCGACCGCGCTTTTGAGAAGCTCGACAAGATGGGCTACCTCTACACCAAGGACGGCGCCCTGTGGTTCCGCTCCACCGATCTGGGCGACGACAAGGACCGCGTCCTGATCAAGTCCGACGGCGAGTACACCTACTTCGCCTCCGACGTCGCCTATCACTGGGATAAGTTCCAGCGCGTCGATCACGTCATCGACATCTGGGGCGCCGACCACCACGGCTACATCGAGCGCGTCCGCTGCGTCTGCGACGCTCTGGGTTACCCCGGCAAGTTCGAGGTTCTACTGGGCCAGCTCGTCAACCTGCTGCGTAACGGCAAGCCCGTCCGTATGTCCAAGCGCAAGGGCACCATGGTGACCCTTCAGGAGCTCGTCGACGAGGTTGGCTCCGATGCCGCTCGCTACACGCTCATCTCCAAGAGCTCCAACCAGATGGTCGACTTCGACATCGAGGCCGTTAAGAAGCGCGACAACTCCAACCCGGTCTATTACGTGCAGTATGCTCACGCCCGCGTGTGCTCCATCCTGCGCCGTGCCGCTGACGTAACGCCTGAGCAGGCCGACGAGATGGGCATGAAGGCCGTTGCCGCCAAGGCCATCGGTGAGAACGTCGATTACTCGCTGCTAACCGACCCGACCGAGCTCGCCCTTTCGCGTAAGCTCAACGAGCTCACCGACCTCATCGCCAGCTGCGCTCGCGACCGCGCCCCGTTCCGTCTGACGCACTTTGCCGAGGAGCTCGCTGGCGACTTCCACAGCTTCTACGCTGCCTGCCAGGTGCTGCCGAGCGAGGGCCGTCCCGTCGACCCCGAGCTTTCGCGTGCCCGTCTGGCTGCTTGCGATGCCGTCCGCGTGACGCTCGCCCTGGTGCTTACCCTCGTTGGCGTTTCCGCGCCCGAGCAGATGTAATCTGCGGGTCATTTGACCGTGTAGGTTTGGTTTAACTGAGCCCTATAAGCCCGATCTCCTACGGAGGTCGGGCTTTTTTCGCAAATGCCGACGTATTAACGAATTTCGAACTGCTGGAAATACGAAACTATGCCGGTTTACTACGATGAATTGAGAATTTCCAACCACGCCGGCTTTTCGCAAAAAAGCGCAGGGCATCTACCTGCGGTTTTAGTTCAACATGTTTCGGAGTGGTCGCGGTTGAGCGATTCGTCGTAGTAAACTGCCATAGTTTTGGCGGAGGCAGTCTGATTTGTGGGTGGTAAACCAAGGAGTGTCCCTTTTGACTAGTCGTTTAAGAACGTCCCCAATGACTAAGTTGCAGGTGGCGGCGGTTGTGTTACACTAACGCTGCGTAGTTGACGCAATCATCTCGATACAGATCAATGATGTCCGTCGTTTTGAACGGAACTAGACTGTTTAGCCGCCCTGAAGGTTTATGCAGGGAGCATGTGATCACAGGGCTTGAAAAGAAAGTTGAGCAAACACTGTGTCTGATCAACAGCAAGAAAACGAAATAACGACGACGCAGGCCGCTCCCGCTGCACCGGTTGCGTCGGACCAGGTCGCGGCGCCCGCTCAAGCCTCGGCTCCTGAGACGCCTAAGGCTGCTTCGACGCCTATGCCTGTAGCGGCTGAGAAGGCCGTGCCTGCAACTGGTGAGGAGGCTGCTCCGGCAAAGCCCAAGCGCACGCGCCGCACGGCCAAGCCTGCCGCTGACGGCGAGGAGGTCACCAAGCCAAAGCGCCGTACCACGCGCACGACGCGCGCCAAGCTCACCGTTGCAGCTGACTCCTCGGCGCCGATTTCCGATGAGGTCGCGCAGGCACGTGCGTTGGCGCAGATTAGCGAGGCTCAGGTGGTGCGCGCCCGCCGTCGTGCTGCCGAGCGCGAGGCCGCGGCTCTGACCGAGCTTGCAGCTCCGTCTGTACTCGAGACCCCTGCCGCCACCGAGGTTCCTGCCGCCGACCAGCCGACCGAGAAGCTGGCACCGCGCACACGCCGTCGCACGGCTGCTAAGGCCGAGCAGGTTGCGGAACAGGTAGTCCCCGAGCCCACTGAGACTTCGGTCCGTTCCGCGGCAGGGGAGGGTGCATCGTCTGTTGAGCCCGCTGCGCCTGTCGAGGCCAGCGAAGTTCCCGTTGTCGATCCGGCTTTGCGCCCGCACCGTCGCGGTCGCAAGCCTAAGGCCTTTGTCGAGGCCGAGAAGGCCGCAGCCGCAGCCGCCGCCGCTCGGGATGCTGCGGCGACCGCCAAGTCCTCAACTGCTGCCGATGAACCCGTCCAGGATGCTACGACTTCCGAGGCCGTTTCTGCCGATGCCGAGCCCGCCGACGTCCGTCCCGGTCGCAGGCGTCGCACTGCTGCTAAGCGCACGTCCAAGGCTAAGGCTGCCAAGAAGGGCGCGTCCGAGGATTCCACCGAGACGACCGCCGATGTATCGACTGATGACGCCGAGCCCCAGGACGTCGAACAGCCTGCATCCGAGAAGCCCAAGCGCGGTCGCAAGAAGTCCGTTAAGGCCAAGGCCGCCGAGCAGCATGCTGATGTCGAAGCGCAGGTTGATTCTGGCGCCGAGGCCAATGACGCCGCTGCGGCCAATGTTGACACCACCGCAACCGATGGTGCCGCCCCCGCCGAGAGCGAAGACGGCGCTCGCCCCAACCGTCGCCAGCACAAGCGCAACGAGGAGCGCAACGAGCGCAAGGACGAGCGCAACAACGACCGTCGCAACCGCCAGCGCGATCGCAAGCAACGCAACAAGGAGCGTAATGCCGCTCCCACCGAGCCCACGCTTTCGCGCGAGGAGCTCGCTGCCATGAAGGTCGCCGAACTTCGCGAGAAGGCCAAGGAGTTCGAGATCGAGACGACCGGCAAGAAGAAAGCCGAGCTCGTCGAGGAGATCTACGTCACCGCCGCGAAGGCCGAGGGCTTCCGCGACATCAAGGGCATTCTGCAGATTCGCCCGGACAGCTCCGGCATCATCCACGCCCATGGCTACATGAAGTCCAACGACGACGCCTTCGTGCCCGCCTACCTCATCCGCTCCGCGCGCCTGCGCACGGGCGACGTCATCGAGGGCTCGCTGCGTCCTTCGCGCGGCGGCGACAAGCGCGCCGGCCTCGCCAAAATCACGACCGTCAACGGTCTGGACCCCGAGCAGATTCGCAACCGCCCCAAGTTCGGCGACCTCACCCCGGTCTATCCCAATGAGCCGCTGCGCATGGAGCACGGCAAGGATTCCATCACCGGTCGCGCCATCGACATCGTGTCGCCGATAGGCAAGGGCCAGCGCGGCCTGATCGTGTCCCCGCCCAAGGCCGGCAAGACTACGATCCTCAAGAAGATCTGCCAGTCCATCTCGATTAACAACCCCGAGGTGCACCTCATCTGCCTGCTCGTCGACGAGCGCCCCGAAGAGGTCACCGATATGCAGCGTTCCATCAAGGGTGAGGTTGTGGCGTCGACCTTCGATATGCCTGCCGACAACCACACTCGCGTGGCAGAGCTCGTCATCGAGCGCGCCAAGCGCATCGTAGAGCTGGGCGGCGACGTCGTGGTGGTGCTCGACTCCATCACGCGCCTCGCCCGCGCCTACAACTTGGCGGCGCCCGCCTCAGGCCGCATCCTTTCGGGCGGTGTCGATTCGGCGGCACTGTATCCGCCCAAGCGCTTCCTGGGTGCAGCCCGCAATATCGAGAACGGCGGCTCGCTCACCATCCTGGCCTCTGCCCTCATCGACACCGGTTCCAAGATGGACGAGGTCATTTTCGAGGAGTTCAAGGGCACCGGCAACATGGAGCTTAAGCTCGACCGCGACCTGGCCGACCGCCGCATCTTCCCGGCTATCGACCCCGTTGCCTCCGGTACGCGTAACGAGGATCTGTTGGTCGACGAGCAGATGCGTCCGTTTGTCTTTGGTCTGCGTCGCATTCTTGCCGGCATGAACAACACCGAGCGCGCGGCCGCATCGTTTATCAAGGGTCTTAAGGGCACTAACACCAACCAGGAGTTCCTGGTGCGTTCGGCCAAAAAACACAGCGACTACGAGCAGACGTTCTAGGTTGTCATCCACACGCAGCGATAGTCATCAATGCGATAAAGGGTCGGGGCTTTGAGCCTCGGCCCTTTTCTATAGCGCCGCTCCGCGCTTATTTTTGACCGTAAGACCGACGAGCAGCAGGTTTCCCGTTTCAATCCGACATCGTCGCTTGCAATCGGCAGGGCGGTTTCGCATAATAGCTTTTAAGCTTCGCGACGGAAAACGCAGATGAAACGAACCATATACCGTTGCTTTGGGGCATAGCCCCGCTTCATCTTCTCTCGCGCAGCCAACTGAATGATGCGATTTGGGTGCTGGAAGATGGGGAGAGCTCATGGCTTCTTCTGATGCAACACAACGAGCAGTCCTTGCCGGACTTTCGTGTGGGATCGGCCTTGCCGCTCCCGTGGTTATGTATGCCGCGACGCTGCCGTTTTCGTCGGTGAACGAGACGGTCGTGGCGGGTGCAGTTCCCTTCGCCGTGGGCGCGGTGGCGGGCGTGGGTATCTATGCCGCCTCGCTGGGTATCTCCGAGTATCGTGCGCAGCGTGAAGAGCGTCTGTTCCAGCCCGATGCCATGGGCGGTGCCGCCAATCTCAATCAGCATCAAAGCGAGTTCAAGACCGCCTCGATTCCAGCTCAGCAGCAGGATGCGACTCCTTACGCTGCGACTTCTGCTTCTCAGGCTCAGTCGGAGCAGTCTAACTCGGCATTCCTTTCCGGCCTGACTGGTGCGTTCCAGCGCCGTCATGCCGACGATGGTGTTCCTACCATTGCTCGTGCCGCAGATGCTATGGACGAGGCCGAGGCTTGGTCCATGATCGACAGCATGCTCGACGACGATTCGCCGGTGAGCTGCGACCCTGCGCGCTCGCGCGACGTCTATCAAGTCGCCATCGACGAGCTCACCAACGGCGGGCAGACCGGCTCCTTCAATCGCGACGACATCGCCGCCGCGGCACGCGCCGTGTCTGGCTCCCAGGCCGCCCCTGCGGGCAGCACGGCGGCTTTTGTGGCACTCGTTGCCAACGCGGCAGCCAATAACGCCTGCAGCGCCACCTCGGCGGACGTGAACGCTTCTGCCGATAATTCGTACGTTGATGAAGCCATGACCGCGGACGAGGAGGCCGTTGCCGCCCGCCGTGCCGCCGAAAGCTCGCTTTGGGGCGCTCCTGCCCAGCAACAGGCGGCTGAGGCTGCGCCGTACAACGCAAACCTCGCCAGCATGCCTATCATTTCCGGTGCCGCGGACATCGATCTCGATGACCTCGATGAGCCTGCAGCCATCACCGCATCGATTGATGCCCAAGATCGCATCGACACCGGCGACCTTCCGGACGCCTCGCTCGAGGTTGATGTCCCCATGGCCGATTACTCGGGCCACGAGGACATGTGGGCCGCCGCCACCGCGATTCTGGATGAGATTGACGAGCCTGCTCCTGTTGCAGCCCCCGCTCCCGTCGCTGCCCCTCAGCCTGCTGCCCCCGCCTATGTCGGCCGTCACAGCGCTGTGTTCCCCGAGGATACTGTCCGTATCTCGCGCGAGAGCATCGAGCGGGCCGAGGCTATTGCCGCCGGCATTATGGAAAACCGTCGTCACGAGCGCGTCAATCAGATCCTCGAGGAAGAGATCGAGCGCCTGCAGTCCTCTACCGCCAAGCGTACGGGCCGTGCCTATCTGAGCGTTATCGAGGGCGGTACCGCCAGCTTCGCGCCGCTCCGCGCGGAGGCATAACTTCTGCATGGTTAAGATCAATCGAAAATGGGCGGTCGTGACCTGCCTGATGGCGCTCTTGATCTGGGGCAATTCGCTGGTTCCCGGCTCGGGGTCGGGCTCGCTGAGCCTAACGGTCATGGAAGCTATCCGCGGTTTTCTGCACGGCGTGGGACTTCCATATGCATGGGTGACCAACTTTGTTGTTCGCAAGTGCGCGCATTTTACCGAGTATATGGTGCTCGGCATCTTGGCAACGCACGCCTTTGATTTTGAGGGCCGGCGCACCTTTGACGTGCTGCTGCCCACGGCGGTGTTCCTGCTGCTGATTCCTTCGATCGACGAGACGATTCAGCTCTTTGTGCCGGGACGCGCCGGCATGATCACCGATGTGATGATCGACTGCTGCGGAGCGGCAACGGGCG
>CATWKM010000088.1:0-6358 GCA_958351385.1 uncultured Collinsella sp.
CTCGCCGCGGAGCTTGGCATTCCCCAGGCCACGGCTCGTCAGTGGGCCCGCGCGTATGCCGTGGGCGGTGCCGACGCCGTTCTCAACGCCGGTTCGCATCATCACACCTATTCGTACGAAGTTAAGCTCGCCGTGGTCAAGGACCGCTTGGAAAACGGCTTAACGGTTCGCGAGGCCATGATCAAGCACAAGATTCCCAGCGAGTCTTCGGTCAAGGCTTGGTGCCGCCAGTATCGCGAGAGCGGTGAGTCCGCGCTGGTTGATAAGCCGCGCGGTCGCAAGCCGCGCGTTAAAAAAGCGGAATAGCGAACGGGATGGTGCGCCCACAGGGGCGCATTTTTCTTGCCGCGCCAACTTTTTGGACCGTCGTGAGCCTACTGGAACATCCTCCAAAGTGGTTAATAAACCGCGCGCAGTGGCCCGTGCGCCCGCCGCCGCGATAGGGGGGCGCCGCCTCTCTGCTCCAAAGCGGACGTATCCTTACCCCGTACGCCTAAAACTCCCCAGTTGACCGAAAACCCGCCGCCGCTACTCCTCAACTGAGCTATAACGTTAAACAATTGCAGCGTTTTTGCATGGGGGAGTGATGGTATGACGCTACTGTATTTCCTTACCCTGTTTCCGCTGGTACCGGCGCTGGGCATGCTGCTCGCGCGCGGTGACCGCGCCCGCGATGCGGTAGGGCTTGTAGGCTCCGGCATTATTATGGCGGTGACAGTTGTAGTCGCCGTCATGTTTTTTGGCACGGGTCCGCAGAGCTTTGAGGTCGCCCCCGGCACCTCGCATGTGCTCTCGATCATCAGCTCCGTCATCGACGTAATTCTGTGCGCCGTCATCCTGTACAACGCGTTCAAATATAGGAACGCGCTTACCGGTGTGCTCGGCGTGGTGCAGCTGGTGGGCTCGCTCGCCTTTGCAGCCATGACGCTGCCTGCGGCCGAGGTTGTCACCGCCACGCCGCTCTACCTGGATTACATGAGTGTGATCATGGTGCTTGCCGTCGGCATCGTCGGCAGCCTTATCTGCGTGTACGCCCTGGGCTACATGAAGGACTTCCAGGCCCACGACGAGCACGAGGCAGCGCTGCGCGGGCAGGCGGCGCCCGACCGACGCCCGCAGTTCCTGGCGCTTATGTTCCTGTTCCTCTTGGCCATGTTCGTCATCGTGACGAGCGACAACCTTGAGTGGCTGTTCTGTGGCTGGGAAATCACTACCGTGTGCTCGTTCCTCATGATTGGCTACACGCGCACGCCCGAGGCCATTAAAAACGCTTTCACCCAGATCATCCTCAACATGCTGGGCGGCATCGCGTTTTTGGCCGGACTCATGTACCTGCACGTTAACGGCATGCCGCTGACCATCTCGGGCATGATTGAGCTTTCCGGCGCCGGAACCGCGCAATCCGCGCTGCTGGTGATGCCGGTCATCCTGTTGTCGCTCGCCGCACTCACCAAGGCCGCACAGATGCCGTTCCACACTTGGCTGTTGGGCGCCATGGTTGCACCCACTCCCACGAGCGCCCTGCTGCACTCGTCAACCATGGTCAAAGCCGGCGTGTTCCTGATGGTCAAGCTGAGCCCGCTCTATGCCATCTATCCCGTGACCGGCTTTATGGTCACGAGTGTGGGTGCCATCACGTTTTTGCTCGCTGCCCTCATGGCCATCTCGCAGAGCAACGCCAAGCGCGTGCTCGCGTACTCTACCATCTCCAACCTGGGCCTCATCAGCGCCTGCCTGGGCGTCGGCGCGCCCGAGGCCGTGTGGGCCGCGATCTTCCTGATCCTGTTCCATACGGTGGCAAAGTCGCTGCTGTTCCTGTGCGTGGGCACGGCCGAGCATCATATCGGCAGCCGCAATATCGAGGACATGGACGGCATGTTCAGCCGCATGCCGCACCTGACGCGCCTGATGATGCTGGGCATTATGGGCATGTTCGTGGCGCCGTTTGGCATGCTCGTGTCCAAGTGGGGCGCCCTGGTGGCGTTTGCGCAGACCGGCAACGTGCTCATGATCATGGTGCTTGCCTTTGGCTCGGCCGCGACGTTCTTCTTCTGGGGCAAGTGGCTTGCCAAGCTTTCGGGCGTCGACCCCACGGCTCAAAACGTTGAGGTCAATGTCCATAAGACCGAATGGATGGCCCTCAACACCATCGCCGCGCTGCTGATTCTGTGCTGCGTGGCGTTCCCGGTTATCTCGAGCGGTCTGGTGTCGCCTTACTTGGCCATGGTGTTTGGCCGCGTGCCGTACGTTATTGGCAAGGATGCCATGTATCTGATGGTGGTTATCGTGGCTTTTATCGCCGTGGTGCTGCTGACTTCATTCCGCGTGAGCAACAAACCGCACGTAAACGTATATCTTTCGGGCGTGGGAACCGACAATTACCGCCATTTCCGCGGCTCGATGGGACACGAGGTGAAGGCCGAAAAGCGCAATTGGTACTCGGAGGACGCCCTTGGCGAGAAGCGTATTGGCCCCGCGGGTAGCGTCGTGTGCTGCAGCATTATCTTGTTTGCGCTGCTGTGTTGCGCGTGGATTGGGCCCGAGAGACTTGCCATGAGTGCGCCCTCGGTGCTGCGCGGTAAGTATTTTGAAGGTTCGGGTGTCGTGGGCATATTTATTGGTACCGTGGCGTTTGCCTTGATTGCGCCGCTTGTGGGTGGCCTGATCGACGGCCTTGACCGCAAGCTTTCGGCCCGCATGCAGGGCCGTGTGGGCCCGCGCCTGCTGCAACCGTTCTACGACGTTGCCAAGCTGCTGCGCAAGGCTCCTGCCAGCGTAAACACCATGGACGATACCTATATGGCATGTGCGCTCATCTTTACCGTGGTAGGCGGCGGCATCTTTGTGTCGGGTTCCAACACGCTGCTGTGTGCTTTTATGGTGACGCTCGCCGCGATCTTTGTGGTGCTGGCGTCCGCCTCGACGCAAAGCCCGTTTGCGCAGGTCGGCGCCGATCGCGAGTTGCTGCAGGTTATGAGCTACGAGCCCGCCGTTCTGCTGATGAGCGTGGGCCTGTATCTCGCCACCGATAGCTTTGATTCCATCGCCGTGACGGGGCAGTCGGCCCCCATCATCGTGTACAGTGCGCCCATTTTCCTTGCGCTGCTCGCGGTGCTTACCATCAAGCTGCGCAAGTCGCCGTTTGACCTTTCGTACTCGCATCACGCGCATCAGGAGATTGTCCAGGGCGTCGCCACCGAGATGAGCGGCGGCACGCTGGCCAAGATGACCCTTATGCACTGGTGCGAGACCGTGCTGTTTTTGATGTGGGTGGGCATGTTCTTTGTTTGGGACAACCCGGTGAGCTGGGTCGTAGCCCTGGTCGTGATGGCCGCGACGTATTTTGTCGAGGTGCTGATCGACAACACCTTCGCACGCAGCACCTGGCGCAGCTGCTTTAAGCTCGGCTGGGGCGTGGCGCTGGTGTTTGGCCTGCTCAACCTTATGCCCATCCTCGTCGACGTGTTTATTTAGGAGGCGGCATCCATGGATCATAAAATGTCGCGCTCACCGTGGGTTATTCATTACGACGGCTCGAGCTGCAACGGATGCGATATCGAGGTGCTGGCCTCGCTTACCCCACTGTTCGATGCGGAGCGCTTTGGCGTGGTCAACACCGGCAACCCCAAGCATGCGGACATCTTTTTGGTGACGGGGTCGGTCAATGCCCAGAACCTGCCCGTCGTGCGTCAGATTTACAACCAGATGCTCGAGCCCAAGTGCGTGGTGGCGTGCGGCATCTGCGCGTGCTCGGGCGGCGTGTTCCGCGATGCCTACAACGTGATCGGCGGCGTGGACCGCGCGATTCCCGTGGACGTGTACGCGCCCGGGTGCGCCATTCGCCCCGAGACGGTGATCGATGCCATCGTGGAGGCGTGCGGCATCTTGGACCAGAAGGAGGCCGTGATGCGCGCCGGCGGCGATCCGCTCACCGTGGGCGGCGCCGCCACCTGGGACGGTGGCGTTGAGCTGGGCGAGGACGGGTTTGTGGCCGCGGCTGAGGCCGGCGACGCGCCCGCTGCTGGCGACGCACCTGCTGGGACACCCGCCGCTGCAAAGGAGGCCGAGTAATGCAAAAGGCTATCTATACCACCGTTGGGATCGACGAGCTCCTGTCGCATGTCCAGGCGCTCAAGGGCGTCGGCGCGCGCTTTGTGCAAATGCACACCGAGCGCAACGTCGACGACGGCTCGTATCGCTTGGTCTATACGTTTATCAACGTTCACGCTGCTCAGGAACATATTGCGCAGGACGGCAGCTATGCGATCGAGAATCTGGTGGTTGAGGGCATCGACCAGTACCAGGAGATTCCGTCCATCAGCTCGTATTACCCCGCGGTGTTCCCATTTGAAAATGAGGCCCACGACCTGTTTGGTCTTGCCATTACCGATATGCAGATCGACTTTAAGGGCTTTTTCTACCAGGTTTCGACTGCCGAGCCCATGAGCGTTATCACGCCCGAGGTGAAGGCCGCGCGCGAGAAGGCCATGAAGGTCCGCGCGGCTGCCGAGGCCAAGGCGCGCAAGGCCGCTGCCGAGAAGGCCGCCGCGGCTGCGGCTGCTGCAGGGGAGGGCGTTGCGGGCGCCGGCGATGCCGCGGGCGCCGCTGCTCAGCCCGCTGCGGCTGCCGGCTCCGATACTCAGCACGATGGGGCTGCTGCGAAGGCGGCGCTCAAGGCCGCCGAGATGGAGGCAAAGCTCGCCGCCATGGATCCCGAGAAAGCGGCCAAGGTCCGCGCGGCGCTTGCCGCCAAGGCCGCCCGCGACAAGCAGAAAAAGGAGGCGTAAGGTCCATGGCACATCGCTCCGTTATTCCGTTTGGCCCGCAGCACCCGGTGCTGCCCGAGCCGCTTCATCTGGACCTGGTGATCGAAGACGACCGCGTCATCGAGGCAATTCCGCAGATCGGCTTTGTGCACCGCGGACTCGAGAAGCTCACCGAAAAGCGCGACATGCATCAGTTTGGCTACATCGCCGAGCGCATCTGCGGCATCTGCGCCGTGGGCCATAGCTGCGGCTACGCCAGCGCCTGCGAGCGTATGCTCGGCATCGAGGTGCCTGGTCGCGTGCAGTATATCCGCACCATTCTGCATGAGCTTTCGCGCATTCATTCGCATCTGCTGTGGTTGGGTCTGCTTGCCGATGCCTTTGGTTTTGAGGCGCTGTTCTATCGTTCGTGGACCCTGCGCGAGCAGATTCTCAAGATCTTTGAGAGCACTTGCGGCGGCCGCGTGATTTTGTCGATCAACGAAATCGGCGGCCTTAAACACGACATTGAGGACTCTGAGCTGGCGGGCATTGTCCAGGCGCTCGATGCCATGCGCCCCGACTACGAGGCCCTGGTGCATACGTTTTTGGACGACAATAGCTGCGGCGAGCGCCTGCATGGCGTGGGCGTGATCAGCAAGAAGGACGCGCTGGAGCTTTCGATGGTCGGCCCGTTTGGGCGCGCCTCGGGCGTGGACTACGACGTGCGCATGTTCGGCGACGGTGCCTATGCGGACCTGGCTGCGTTTGAGCCCATCGTTGCTACCGATGGCGATTGCTATGCCCGCTGCCAGGTGCGTTGCGCCGAGGTCACGCAGGCCATGGACATCATCAAGGAGCTTGTGGGCAAGATTCCGCACGACGGTATCGGTGGGCGTACCAAGCTCACGCCGGCCGACGGCGCGCGCGGCGAGGTTGTGATTGAGCAGCCGCGCGGCGAGGCGTATTACTATGTGCGCGGCAACGGCACCAAGAACTTGGACCGTTTTCGCGTGCGCACGCCGACGTCGCAAAATCTGGCGGGTCTGACGCATGCGCTGCAGGGCGTGCTCATTGCCAACGTGCCCATGATTATCCTGACCATCGACCCCTGCATTAGCTGCACGGAAAGGTAGGCGCGGCATGAGTTTGCTGACATTTGCCAAGACGGCCTTGGGTTCTATGGTCAAGCAGCCGGTAACGGTGTGCTATCCGCAGGAGAAGCTCGCGGCACCCGAGCGCCTGCGCGGGCATATCGTCAACGATATGGACGTGTGCATCTGCTGCGGCATGTGCGCGCGCCGTTGCCCGGCGGGTGCACTTGCGGTCGATCGCAAGGGCGGAATGTGGTCGATTGACCCGTATGCCTGCGTGGTGTGCGGTGAGTGCATCGAGAGCTGCCCCAAGCACTGCCTGACTATGGACACCGCCCGCACTCCAGTCGCAGCGGACAAGACTCCCACGGTGGAAACCAAACCGGAATAGGGCTGGGATAGGGGCCGATGGGGCAAATGCCCCACCGGCCCCGCGCTTAAACGAGCGGTGGAGCCGCCGCGAAGGTAGCGCGCAGAGATGTGGTGTAAGAGGCGGGGAATGCCCCGCCTCCGCCCTTT
>CATWKM010000089.1:0-6262 GCA_958351385.1 uncultured Collinsella sp.
CCTTGGCGAAGGCGACGCCCACTACCAGAGCACCCACCAGGCCCGGACCCTGCGTCACGCCAACAGCGGCGAGTTCGCTCGGCGCGATGGCTCCACCCTCAAGACCAAGCGATGCTGCGGCATCCTCGAGCGCCGCATCCACGACACTCACAATCACCTCAACGTGTTTGCGCGAGGCGATCTCGGGCACCACGCCGCCAAAGCGGGCGTGAAAATCAATCTGTGTCGACACCTGGTTGGCCAGCATATTGCCATCCGCATCGATAATCGCCACGGCCGTCTCGTCGCAGGAGCTCTCGATAGCGAGCACTAGGCGGCGGCGCTCAATTTCGGCACGCTCCCCCTCGGAGCGCCCAGGCGCAGGCAGCGGCCATACGCGCTGCTCTGCCGCCGTCGGCTCGGGCGAAGCATTATCGACCGGAAGCACCAGGGGCAGCGGAGCCGTCATGACGATGGCGTCCTTGCCGGCACCATAGTAGCCGCGGCGACGGCCAGCCTCGGTAAAGCCCAGAGCGTTATAAAGCGCGGTCGCTCCCTCGTTACCGTCCTCGACCTCGAGCGAAGCCGTAGTGCAGCCGAGCATCTGGGCATCATAGCTCACATGCGACAGCAGCTTGCGGGCAATGCCCTCACGGCGATGTGCCGGGTCGACGGCGACATCCAGAATCTGCACATCACCGTCCACGACCATACCGCCGGCAAGGCCCAGCAGCTTGCCGTCGTCGTGTGCCACCCACCAACTACGCGGCGCAGCGACGTCCTCGCCCAGTTCGGACAGAAACATGCCCGGCGTCCATGCCTCGTGTCCGGCACCTTCAAAGCAGGCAGCCTCCAGCGCGCTTGCGCCCTCGGCATCCGCCGCGCCCATGGGACGGAACTGCAGATGACGACCGGCGAGCTCATCGGCAACACCCGTAATTTCGCTCTGCGCACTCTCGGCAAGACCAAGACGCTTGCGCTCGTTTTCCTCGGCATCCGAAAGGCGCGTGTAAATCGGCAGGACGCGGGCCGGATCGCCGTCACCCGCAGCGTGCGCGAGCAGCAAGCCCTCGCCCGAAGGCCACCACAGGTCGCGCTCCACGCAGCGGGCGGCCTCGTCCTCACCCAGCAGCTTGCCATAGCGCACTAGACCGTCACCGGTCAGCTGAACCTGGCCCCAGTCCGCTGCTTGGCGCCACTCATCGAGCGCCACGGCGGCCTTGACCACGTGTTCGCGCTCAAATTGACGCTCGGGACCCTCATCGACCAGCATATACAGCGCCGGATATACCTCACCGCGCATAGCATCGGCCAAGATACCAAGCTTGCCGCGCACGCCAGCCTTCCACGCCGTCCAAGCGCAAGCGTCGAGCGTCGACACGCCCAGCAGCGGAACATTGGCACCACGCGCGAGGCCCTTGGCAGTGGAGATGCCGATGCGCACACCCGTAAAGGACCCCGGGCCGCGGCCGACCACATAGCAACCAACATCGCTGCGATCCAGACCGGCTTGAGCCAGCACGCCATCAACGGTATTCACGAGCTCAACGTTGGCGTGACGGCGACACATGTGGTCGCCACTCACGAGCTTCGTCTCACCCGTCTGCCCATCAATCCAGCTTGCCGCGCAGGCAAGCATGTCAGTCGAGGTATCGAGCGCCACCACCAGCGCGTTGTCGTTATGCAAGCTCATCTTGTACAGCCTTATCAATCAAATGGGAAAGCTCCATTGCGCGGTCACCGTGCGCCTCAAGCGTTATCGTTCGCACGTCGCTGTCGCCCTCATCACGCCTGAGCGTCACCGAAAGATACTCATCCGTCAGCTCGTCCTGGAATTGTTCGCCCCATTCCAGCAGGCAAGCACCCTCATAGCCCAGCACATCGAAAATGCCCGTATCCTCGAGCTCGTAGGCATGCTCCAGGCGGTATAGATCAAAGTGAAACAGCGGAATACGACCTTGATCGTGAACGGCCATGAGGGCGAACGTAGGGCTCGTAACCATATGCCCATCGCCCAGCCCGCGCGAGACGCCCTTGGTAAAGTGAGTTTTGCCCACTCCCAGGCCACCGGTCAGGATGAGCACATCGCCGTCCTCAAGGCACGGTGCAATTAGCTCGCCAAAGTACTCCGTATCGGCAGCGCAAGTCGTTTTGTAAGTACCTACCCCCAGGCGCTCCAGGGACATATATGCTCCTTATTATTCCGAGGCGTCCTCTGGCGCGGGATGTCGCTCCAGATAGTCGCCCAGCATCTTAAAGTCTTCCTCCAGCAGCTCCTGCCACGCCGGATTGCGCAGCGCTGCTGCCGGATGGAACGTGGGCATTACCACAAAATGCCCCATCTGGTGGAACCTGCCGCGCAGCTTAGTAATGCCAATCTCGGTCTTTAGCACAAAGTGCGTCGCGGGGTTGCCGAGCGTCACAATAATATCGGGCCAGATGCTTCGAATCTGCTCACGCAAAAATGGCGAGCAAGCCAGCACTTCCTCGGGACGCGGATTGCGGTTTCCCGGCGGGCGGCACTTAAGCACGTTGGCAATGTAGACGTCTTCGCGTTTGAGCCCCGCCAGCGACAAAATGCCGTTGAGGTCCTCGCCTGCCGCCCCCACAAAGGGCTCGCCCTGCAAATCCTCATTGCGGCCCGGCGCCTCGCCAATAAACATCACGCGAGCGTGGGGGTTTCCCACGCCAAACACGATGTTATGGCGCGACTGGTAAAGCTGGCAAAGGTGACAATCGCCCAGAACGGCCTCGATCTCCTCGAGTGCGACCTCACGCGGCGCCTGATGGCTATGGCCGGGGATGTGCATGACGCCCATAGCGACTCCTACACGTAGACCTTGTCGAGACGCATACCAAAGCCGCAAGCGACCTCGTAGTTAATCGTGCCGCGTAGGCGCGCCATCTCGTCCATGGTAATCTCGGCATCTCCATCGCGGCCGACAATGATCATCTCGTCACCATACTCGGCCTCGGGAATCTCATGCGCCGGGTTGGACTGAATGGCGACCATAAACTGGTCCATGCAGATATTGCCCACCTGACGCACACGCTCGCCGCGATACAGCACGTCCATACGATTGGAAAGCGTACGCGAAAGGCCATCGGCATAACCGATCGGAAGGGTGCAGATCTGAACGCGCGTGCGCGGTACGCGGTAGGTAAAGCCGTAGCCCACGCCCTCGCCCATCGCAGGATGCGCCACGCGCGTCACACGCGCGTGGACGCTCATGACGGGATCAAGCTGCATCACGCGACCACTCAGCTCACATGGCTGCAGACCATACAAACCGATGCCGGCACGAATCATGTCAAAGTGCATTGAAGAATCGAGCATCGAGGACGGCGTATTGGCACAATGCACGATACCGCATTCAAAACCTGCGTCCTTAATGGCCTGAACGGCCTCGGTAAAACGCTGGCACTGCAGCTTGTAGTCCCAACCCGAAGGTTCATCGGCCGTGGCAAAGTGCGTAAATACGCCGTCGCACTGGATGCCGCGATGGAAACTGATGCCGCGTACAAAGTCGAGCACCTGTGTGTAGTGAACACCGATACGATTCATGCCCGTCTCGATGGCAAGATGGTACTTGCCCACCTTGCCCGCCGCGACGGCGCATTCGCCATACGCAAGAGCAAAATCGGACGTATAGACCGAGGGCATGATATCGAATTCGAGCAATGCAGGAATAGCCTCGATAGGCGGCTCACTTAGAATCAGGACGGGCTTAGTAATCCCGCCCTGACGGAGCCCAACGCCCTCGTTAACCGTCGCCACGGCAAACATGTCGGCACCGGCCGAATACATGATCTTGGCACACTCAACAGCTCCATGACCATAAGCATCGGCCTTGACCACGCAGCACAGGCGCTGACGCGGATTCAACAAGTTCTTATAGGCCCTCGTGTTGCGACGGAGCGCCCCGCGGTCGATCTCGACCCAGGACCAGCGCGTCAAATCGGCTTTATTCATGATTAGTCATCCGACCCTTCGTCCATGATTCCCAGATCTTCGAGCGCATCCTTTGCCGCCAGCTCCATGGCAGGACCGATCAAGTCGATAAGATCGGTCGCGATGACGCTCTTCTCACCATACTCCGTCGCCGCGGCAAAACCGGCGTAGCTGTGAAGTGCGACGGCGTACGAATACAGCAACTCCCAACGATCCATCTCGTCGCGCATGGTGGCAAGCGTGCCGGCCAAAATACCCGCGAGAACATCACCCGAACCGGCAGTTGCCAGAGAAGCCGGACCCGAGAGCGGCAGCAGCACACGCTCAACGCCACAGATAGCCGTCGTCGGCCCCTTGGCAATGACCACCAGATTGTCGGAGCCTGCAGCCCAGACAACCTTCTGCGCGGCCGCAATCGCGGTACCAAGGTCGTTCACCTCGTCACCGGCAACCAGGCGCGAAAGCTCACGATAGTGCGGCGTCATAACCAACGGCTGCTCGCGGCGATACATCTCGGGGTTACTATCAATACCGTCAATGGCAATCTTAGCAAGGCAGTTGAGTGCATCGGCGTCCAAAATTAGCGGTACATCAAGCTCGAGCAAGCCCGAAACCACCTGCATAGCGCCGGCAGACGTCGTCATACCGGGACCGCACAGCACGCAGCTGTACTTCTTTGCGATCTCGCACACCGTCATGCGCGCAGCGGCGCCAAAGGAGCCGCGGGAATCAGACGGAATAGCAAAGACCGGAATCGAAGGAAGTGCCATGCGAATGAGATTGGCGCAGGCGTCAGGAGCCGCGACTGCCACGTAACCAGCACCCGCGCGAGCTGCAGACTTGGCCGCCATAATGGCAGCACCAGGATATTGCGCAGATCCGGCGACAATAAGCACGGAGCCACGGGAATACTTATCGATATTCGATGGTAGCGGAGCAAAGTAATCAACTAAGTCACCGGGCTCGACAATCTCGGCGGCGTGGTCGACATCATCGATGACCTCGTCAAGACGGTCGTAAAGATTGCCGCAGATCAAATCGCCAGCATACTCAGGACCATCAGCGCTATACAGACCAATCTTGGGCGCAATCATCGTCACCGTACGCTCGGCACGAATGCAGTCGTCATCAACAACGCCCGTCTCTGCATTCAGGCCCGAGGGGACATCAATGGATACGACACAATCGGCGCATTCATTGACCGTAGGAATCCAAATGGAGAACGGCGCACGCAGATTCCCGTGGAAACCGGTACCAAAAATGGCATCGACAACAACATCGGCCTTATCGATCAAAACCTCGAGTTCATCACGCGAGGGGCCGACGCAAACGTGCACATCGCGGCCGGCAGTACGACGAGCAACATGACGTGCCAGAGCAGCAGGAATCTCATCCGGTTCAACCGGAGAAACGATATCCACGTCCACACCCTTATGGCTCAGGATATCGGCGGCAACCCAACCGTCGCCGCCATTATTACCAAAACCGACCAAAACGAGAACCCGATCGGGATTGAGCTTCAAGACCTCGTTAGCGGCAAACTCACCCGCTAGCTCCATAAGCTCGGCCTTCGAAGTCCCTTCGCGTTCGATGATATCCTCGAGACGAACGACTTCTTCGGTACTCAAAACCGGTTTCATCTATGCTCCTAGCGTATCTTGCGAAGCATCGCCCAGGTGCTCCGTCAATGCTGAATTCTGCAGCTGCTCGAGCTCATCTAATACAGAGCGAGCCTCTTTAAATGTCTGCGCAACGCGTTTCTTGGTGCTCACCTTTTCATCTTTTGGCTTAGGCCGAGCATCTTCGGTAATCGCGATGGCATTCGCAACGGCCAAGTCTCCCGTAAGCGTAATGGAAAGAGCGACCTCAACAACACCCAGTTCTTGAGCGATCTCGAGAGCACGGCCCGAAAGCAGCGCCTTCGGTTTGCCGAGTTTATCACGCGTTACCGAAACATCCTTGCGACCCACGCCTTGACTAAAACCCGTGCCGAGAGCTTTAAGCACCGCCTCGCGCGAAGCAAAGCGGCTCGCATAGTGAGCAGCGGGACGCGATGATGCATCGCAATACGCACGCTCTTCTTCGGTAAACACACGCCGAGCAAACGACGGCGTCTTTTCAAGAATTGATCTCATGCGGGAAATCTCGACGATATCAACGCCGATACCAGCTTCAGCCATGTTCACCTCCATATCGCACAGACTAAGTTATTGTAGCCCGTTCACAGAAGATGCGACAAACGAGGGTTATAAAACACAGCTACTATGTGAGACAAATTGCCCGAGATACAAAAAAGGGGGAGGCCGCGAGGCCTCCCCCTTCTTCAAGTCA
>CATWKM010000090.1:0-6239 GCA_958351385.1 uncultured Collinsella sp.
CTGTCTTTTTTCACATAGCGAGGGCTGCGCGGATGGAGGGGACCTCCAGGGCCTCGCGGAGCCAGGGTGCCAGCTGCTCGGGGCGACCCTGCAGGTAGCCGCCGAGCTCGGACGGGGCCACGCGGCGCACTTCCGAGATCTCCTCTTGGTTGATATGCAGCTCGCCCGGCTCAACATGGGCAAGGTAGACCTCGCACCATTCGCACTCGCAGCGGCCGTCGCCGTGGTCCTCGCGGTACACCACGTGTCCGAGGTGCTTGAGCTGATCGGGCTCGCGCGTGATGCCAAGCTCTTCGTTGATGCGACGTGCCGTGGCGGCCGCGACGTCTTCCCCGGGGAGCGGATGGCCGGCACAGCTATCGGCCAGCACCCCGCCCCACAGGCGTTTGAGCGGACTGCGACGACAGAGCAGCAGGCGCGCGTCTTCGCCCTGGCCCTCGACCAGAAGCGTCAGAAATGCCTGATGCAGGATACCCTCGCCGGTATGGGCCTCGATGCGGTCGACGGGGCCAAGCGCCTCGCCAGTCGCGCCATTGACCGCCACGACCTCGGCGCCGGCGCCACCCTCATCCCAGCCTGCGCGCAGGATGCGGGCTGCGGCGCCTTCGAGCGCGGCGATGAGTTCCTTGGTGGTATCGAGCACACGCTGCAGGTCGTCCGCGCTCGCGTGCTCGACATGAAAGCCCGTACTTGCAACTACCGGTACGCCAAAGCGCGTGGCCAGCGCCGCCGCGATATCGTGCGCCGGGATCTCGTCTCGATGGCAAGGCACTGCGAGAATGCTCACCGTCGCCGTGCGGCCGGGCTCGGGGCGCGGAATGGCCTGCGCCGTGGCGCCCAGGTGCGCAAACTCCGGCGAGCAGGCGTAGACCGCCATACCTCGCGGCGTCACCGTCAGCTGGGCCTCGAGTGTAAACTTGCCCTCGCCCACTGCAACCTTTGTCGTGTGCATACCCATGGGATCTCCTGTCGCCCGCGATGTACCTGAGACCATCTTCGCCTGTATTGCGACTATACAGGCAAGCGCAGCCTGCGACAAAGGGGGGCAGGCACCTGACACATTCTGTTAGAGTTGCAGGGATTGAATCCCGCTTATTCATGCGACATTGGAGTGACAACCTTGACCGCCGCAACCACGCCTAAAAGTAAGTCAACCGCCGCCGCGCTCTCCCCCGCGCGCACCAAGCTCTGCCTGGCGCTGCTCGTGCTGTTGGGATTCTCGCTCGGCTGCTCCGAGTTCGTGGTCATCGGTATCGAAAGCGACTTGGCAACGGAACTCGGCATATCGCTTGCCACCGCGGGTCAGCTCATCAGCGTGTTCGCGCTGGTCTACGCTATCGCCACGCCGGTGCTCGCGCTCAGCACGGGGCGGTTCCGCCGCTACCAGCTGCTCGTGTGCTACAGCATTGTCTTTGTGCTCGGCAACCTGGTCATGGCGTTGGCGCCCAACTTCCAGGTACTGTTTATCTCGCGCATTGTCCTGGGCTCTGTCTCGGGCGCACTGCTCGCCGTGGGCGTGACGTACATCCCCGAGCTGCTGTCCCCGCAGCAAACTTCGCTTGCCATCTCGGTGGTATATGGTGCGTTTTCCGTGGCAATGGTCTTTGTCACTTCGATTGGCAAGTTCGTGGCCGACACGCTCGACTGGCACGTGGCCATGTACGGCACGCTGACCTTTGCCGTTCTGATCTGCGGAGCGCTCGTGGCGTTTATGCCGCGCGCTGGGCAAACCGACGAGCCTGCCACCTTTCGCGAGCAGGCGGGTCTGCTGCGCGAGCCGAGCATCATCACCGGCATGCTCATCTTTTTGTTTGGCGTAGGCTCGGTCTATGTGTTCTACGGCTACGTGACGCCTTATCTTGAGCAGGTGCTGGGCATGGGCACCGTTCAGGCGAGCACCACGCTTATGGCCTACGGCGTGTTCTGCCTGATCTCGAACATCCTGGGCGGATGGATCGACGCACGTTTTGGCATGAAGGCACTGCTTGTGACGTTTGTGCTGCAGGCTGCGGCGTTGCTCGGGCTGTTTGCCGTGGGCGGCACCATGCCGCTCGCGCTGGTCTTTGTCTTTAGCTTGGCGCTGCTCATGTACCTGTTCTCGGTGTCGTGCATCACGCACTTTATGGACGTGGCACGCAGCCGCCACCCCAAGTCGATGGTACTCGCAAGTTCGGTTGAGCCCATGGCGTTTAACGTCGGCATTTCGTTTGGCACCGCGGTAGGCGGAGCCGTGGTAAGCGGAGTTGGCATTGTCTGCGTGGGCGCGGTTGGTGCCGCGTTCTCGCTTGTGGCCTGGGCACTCACACTGGTGACGATTAAGTTGGCTCGCTGGGAGCGCAAGCGGGCGAGAGCGTAGGCTTAGGCTTAGCTGCGATACTCGAGTTCGATGATGGCGATCGAAAGGAAACCGCATATGCAACGTGTACTGTTTATCTGCCATGGGAACATCTGTCGCTCGACGATGGCTGAGTCGGTGTTTGCCGAGCTCGTGCACCGCGCTGGGCGCGCGGGCGAGTTTGTCATCGATTCCGCCGCGACTTCGACCGAGGAGATCGGCAACCCGCCGCACCACGGTACCGTTGCCAAGCTGCGCGAAGTCGGGATTCCCGTCGTCGCACATCGCGCACGTCAGGTGCGGCGCGCGGAGTATGGCAACTGGGATCACATTGTTTATATGGATGCTGAGAACGCGCGCGGTCTGCGTCGCATCTTTGGCGACGACCCCGACGGCAAGATTACGCGCTTGCTCGATTGGACCGAGCGCCCCGGCGACGTGGCCGATCCCTGGTACACCGGCAACTTCGATGCCACCTACCGCGACGTGCTCGACGGTTGCATCGCTATGCTCAAGCAGCTGTAGGCAAGCGAGCTCGCGAGGTGCGCCATTGGCATAAAACGAGCGTGGATTATCTCCCGCATACAAATTGAGCGTGGATTTTCTCCCACTTTGAGCGCGAAATAGCTCCAAAAACGGGAGATAATCCACGCTCGATATTTCGACGGCAGAAAATCCTCGCTCGATACTCACCGACGAGCTCAATGTGACAAAGGGACTGTCCATTTGTCACATTCCTAGACAGGTTTGACCTCCAGCTTTATCCCCTCGACACGGGAGTCGCCCAAAACATCCGGAAGGGTCCAAGTCGCATACAGAGGCAGATAGAGAACGCCCCCGTCACGCTCAACGTTGCCTCTCGAGAAAACAATCCCGCGCTTTACGCCATACTCGGCCGTTTCTAGCACATGGTTCAACGCGGCGTGCGCATGGTAATACGTCCCCAATTTAACCTCGATGGGCACAGCCGTCCCATCCGGGCCGTCAATCACGAAATCGACCTCGCCCCGTTTCTTGGTCTGGTAGTAATACAGCCCTCTTCCCTGGGCAGCCAGCTGCTGAGCCACCACGTTTTCGTACACGCCGCCGAGGTTGGGCTCCTTGCTGTCGAGGTACGCCGCCTGGGCGACCCCGATAGGATAACGGGCCATCAGCATCCCGATATCGGACTGGTACAGCTTGAACTGGGACGCCCGTGCCGTCTTAAGCAGTGGGGACTTGGGCTCGGTCACGATGTCGGTCTTGAGAGCGACGCCGGCATCGACAAGCCAGACAAAATCTCGCTGGTATTTCTCGTAATGCGCCTTGGGATCTATGGAGTTGAGCACGAAACGCTTGTTCTCGCCCTCCAGCATGACAGGAAGCTGGTCGAAGATACTCTGCACCTGGAGCGCGCGCCCGTTCGCGTATTTCGAGATATCCCGACGGTATTGCCCGTTCAGCTCGGACTGGAGCTGGCGGACAGATGCCAGATCACCCTGCGTGTCGAGGAAGCGCTGCACGATCTCCGGCATACCGCCGACGACGATATAGGTCCTGAAGTTTGCCATCATTGCGTCGTGAATATAACCAGGAACCGGCGTCTCGTTGCGGCACGCATCGCAAATCGAGCGCCGCGCCTCTTCGCTCACCCCGATTGCCCAGCTGAACTCCTCAAAATCCAGCGGGAACATCCTGAGCTCATGGACGTACCCCACGGGATAAGACCTGACGCCCTTGAATTGGGTCCCAAGCATGGACCCCGAGAATGCCCAGCGACAACGGCCGTCCTCGACAAGGAACTTGGCCATCGTCATGATGTCCGGCGCCTCCTGCACCTCGTCGATAAACACGAGGGTCTCGCCCGGCGCTATCGACTTTCCCGAGAGAAGCGTCACCCTGCTGATGAAATCGTCGGCATCCCGTGCCTCGAGAAGAGCATCTTTTGCCTGGCGATTTTCCGCGAGATTGAGCTCGATATAGGTTGCGTAGTTTGACTTACCGAACTCGCGAATCGAGTAGCTCTTACCGATTTGGCGAGAACCCGTGACGAACAACGCCTTTCGTTCAATGGATCTCTGCCAACAATCAAGCTCATCAGCGATTTTCCTGCGCAACATAAGCTCTCCCATCGCCTCGATAAATGAAATGCAGATATTTATATCGACTATTATCGATGAAATGCAGAGATTTTTAGTACCGAAATTTGATGAAATGCAGAAATTTGAGCTTACTCGCGCATAGAACAACGACGCGTGCGCCTAAGCATGGGCATAAGTGAGGTCGGGATTCTCGCATACAAATCGAGCGAGGACTATCTCCCACTTTGAGTGCGAAATTGCGCCCAAAACGGGAGATAATCCACGCTCGATATTTCGACGGGAGAAAATCCTCGCTCGGTTACTCGTCGACGATCTCGGCAAGCCAGACGTTCAGAGTATCGACCTCGGGGCAGCAGAACTTTGCCGTGCCAGGCTCGTTGCCAGGCACGGTTCCGCCATAGCGCAGGATATCGATATAGGGAAAGCCCACATGGCAGGCCATGGCGCACATCTTGCCGCGATCGCGGTCAAAGTCAAAAACGTCGCCCGGCTTGTGACCGTGGTGGCAGCGGCACGTCCCCAGCTGGTCCACGCAGCTCACGCGGATACGCGGCCGCTTGCCACGCGGCGCGCCGAGCGGCCTGTTCTCGCCCGCAGGCTTGACGCCGCCCTCGCCAATGTTACTCATGGTCGATCACGTCCAGGCAGGCCTCGATGGGAAGGCCGGCCGACTTGTCCTCTTGGTCGGCATTGCGTTCGATAAGCTCAGCCACCACACGCATGGCATCGAACGTCGCGCGCTGCAGACTCCAGCCTGCCATAACGCGGCCGACGAGCACCGCCGAGAACGTGTCGCCCGTGCCCGGGAAATAGACCGGAATGAGCTCAAAGGGAATCGTAAAGTACTCCCCCGCCACATGGTCGTAACCGATAACCGCGTTCGTGCCATTGACTACGGCGCTCGTAATGACCACCGACTTGGCACCCAGCTCACGCACGGCGTTCACAAGAACGCGAGCCTCGTCGGGCGTGATCTGCTCTGCAATAGGCGTATCGGTGAGCAGACAGGCCTCAGTGTAATTGGGAACCGCGTAATCGGCGCACTCGAGCAGGTGCCTCATGAGACCGATCGTGGACTCGGGCACACCGGCATAGAGCTTGCCGTTGTCGCCCATGATGGGATCGACGAACACCTTGGTGCCCTTTTGCGCACGGCGGTGGCAAAAGTCCGAGATGATGCGCGTCTCTTCCTCGGTCACGATAAAGCCGGTCGAGATGGCGTCGAACTCAAAGCCGAGCTCCTCCCAGATAGCGAGGCTTTGACGCACGTACTCGGTGGTGTCGTGGATGTAGAACTTGGGGTAGTTGAGCGTGTCAGAAACGAGCGCCGTCGGCAGGTTGTGGATACGGTAGCCCATGTGCGACAGCACCGGCAGCATGGCGGAAAGCGCGACCTTGCCGTAACCGCACATATCGTTAACCAGCAGCAGCTGAGTATTCTTCATGAGGGTCTCCCTTGTTTCGGGCGCGGCGCGGCAGCGCCACAGTGCGACTAAGTGTAGCGCAGGGGACGTTGTGAACGGGCGCTGGCACCGCAGAGGACGAATTGTTGCGGAAAGGTTACGGGAAGGAGGAAGTTAGTCGTTGGGGACGTTCTTAAATGACTAGTCGACACAAGGAGTGTCCCCAAATGCCGGCACATAAGGAACGTCCCTAAGTGCCGCTCGAACATAATAAGTTTGGTACCTTGACATTTATTTACCGTGCTCCTAAATTGGTTAGGCACAAAACAATTCAACTACCTAACTAAAGAAAGGAGCGAAGCTTAGATATGTGTGTTGAACCACTCGTCCTTCCGCATGAGCCCGGCGGTGACCCGTCGC
>CATWKM010000091.1:0-6083 GCA_958351385.1 uncultured Collinsella sp.
AAAGATCAAGTCGTCCTCGCAGACGCTCAAGCAGGAATACCTCGATACATACGAGCGAGGTGAATGACATGAAACTATTTGAACAGCTGAAGTCCAATGCGTCGCGCATGGCTGTCTACGCCATCCTCGTGGCAACGGCTTTATGCGGAATCGCGGCACCCGTCTATGCGCTCAACGGGGAGAAAGGCGATGTCGAACCCGCGTACATGGCTTCGACGGTTAAAGACCGGTACAAAGCCTTCTCTGGAAACACGTTTTACGTAGCAGAGTACGACACGACCTACCGTGAGCTTCGCTACAACAAGGGCTACGACTATCTAGGCGCAGAGGCAATCAGCTATACGTCGGGTTGGTACCGCTCCAACTATGGACACATAACCCAGTTCAAGTGTAACTACCGCGTGTACAACTAAAGCAACCAGCCGGGACGAGGGGCGACGCAAAAGCGTCGCCCCCGTTTTTAACCATGCCAGCTGAACCTGGTTCAGGCTTCAATGCAAGAAGAAGCAGGCCGAGGTCCAGATTTCGGACAAGAAGAGGGCGCTCGCGCGCGAGGCGCGCAAGGCACGCAACCACGCGCTCATGGTCGCCGGCGGGCTCATCGTGAACCACGCGCCGTGCGGCAACTGGAAACGCATCGACTGGGACAGGCTTGCGGCGTGAATCGACCGCCACGGATACAAGATCACCGGCTCCACGCAGCACAGAATCTGGACCCGTAACCTTTCGTAGCCCAGATCAAAATACCGGTTGTTTCCAGAAATCCTCTAGGAGGCGTCTAGATAGAGGATTTCTGGAAATGCAAATAGCTTTAGATTCCGAGCGTATCGACCGGAGCAACAACGATGCCTTCGCTAGTTACGTGAGCCGGCATACCAAACCCGATGACGATGAGTTTCGCCGCAGGCGGCCTCTCCCCGCGATCGACCAGCTTTCGCTCAAGTCGAAGCAGATTTTCCACTGCCTCTGGGACTTGGGGGCTCCCGAGCTTAACCTCAACGGCAACCCACGAGCCGTCACGGCGATGGACAATCGCGTCGACCTCTAGGTCATCAGCGTCGTGGTAGTGAGATACGGTCGCATCGCTGACCGCCGCGTAAACCTTGAGATCGTGCAGCACAAGGGATTCGAAGAGCAAGCCAAGGGTCTTCGGATCGGATGACAACGACTCCGGATCCGCACCGATGAGGGCGACGGCGAGCGATGAGTCCGCAAGGTGCCGCTTCGCGCCCTGCCGCAACTTCACCGGCGACCTGAGAGCCGGATGCCACGCGGGGACATCGTCGACGATATTGATACGGCGCAGCGCGTCCATGTAGCCGGTAATCGTATTCTTTGAGACGTCAACACCCAAATCCCTTTCGATGGACCTCATGCCGGCAAGAGTCGATTCATTGCGTGCAAGCGACGAGAGCAAGGCCCTTACCTTAACCGGGTCGCGTTTCACTCCATCCGCCCTCGAAACGTCAGACTCGCAAACACCGTCAATATAGGCGGCGGCTATCCGCATTGCGTCGGCAGTTGTCTTACCGACCGCTTGGGGCCAACCGCCGCGGCAGAGCAAATCCGCGATACCGGCGATACCGGCGATGGATCCGAGTGACGCCGCAACGGAATCGCCATCGAGCAGCGCACCAAGCGAGACCGCTCCCGACGAAATACCGAGCTCGAAAAGCGTCATGGTATCCATCCGCAAACGGGCGATTCGACCCACACCGCTGTGCATCGGCTGGTTCTCGGCTCGCGGCGTCGCAGATCCGGTGAGAATGAACTGTCCTGGCTCCCCTCCCCTGACATCGCATTCGAATCGCACGGCATCCCATAGCTTCGGTTCTTCCTGCCATTCGTCGACAAGCCTCGGGGTCGGTCCGACAATTGCTTGGGCCGGATCGAGACGAGCGAGCTGGAGGGCCGCAAAACCGCCAGATGGGTCGGAGAGAGATAACGATGACTCGGCAAATCTCTGAGCTGTCGTTGTCTTTCCACACCATTTCGGCCCCTGAATGAGCACTGCACCAAAAATGCCAAGGTCGCGCTCGACCAAGCAGTCAACACAACGTCCTATATACCGATCCATCGGCTTTCCCTCCAATCATTCATTTGAAATTATAGCGTCTATCTGCGTCGTTGGGACAAATAACGATTACTTATTGGGACGATTGACGGTAATTTATTGGGACGATTGACGATAGCTCGTTGGGACGATTTCCATTTTCTTAAGGCACTAATCAACGAGACCCACTGTGAACTATGAGACGGATAAATTTAGCTGACGCCTCTCATGAGTTCAGCAATGCTGATTTGAAATCCGTCGGCAATCTTCTTGAGATTTGAAAGGCTGACATTACGCCGCCCGACTTCAATGCTCGCGTAGTAGGAACGATCCATTTCAATCAAATTGGCGAACTGCTCTTGGCTGCACCCGAGTCCAGCGCGGAGCTCTTTGCATCTCATGCCGAATGATTTCTGAAGCGTCTTCGTATCCATGACAAAAAGAGTCATGGATTGTTGTATAAAAGCCAACGGACTATATACAACAATCCCAGTTAAGGCGCATAATTGTCTCTATTGGAAAGCGCTCTGATGCCCAGTCGGATAGGGCACGGAAAAGGAATGGAACAGCACAATGACCCAGGGAAAGCACTTCGCTGCCGGTGGCGATCACTTCGCCGCACTGCCAAACAAAAAGATTCACACTCCGAAGGGGATCGCGCGTCTGACCGTCACCGCGGCGACCATGGCCGCCATGACCGGATCGAGCCTCATCTCACCGTTCACGGCATTCGCCCAGACCGGTGACGGGGGCACGCAGCACCCCGCCGTGATGTCGCCGATCGCCGCCCACGCCGGCGCGGCATCCGGTACCGGCGCGAAATCCGCCGCACAGACCATCGCGGACCTGCAGAAGGCAGTCGACGAGGCGAAGGCGAAGGAGGACGCCGCCAAGGCATCCTACAATGAGGTCGCCGGCCCCTACAACGAGGCGGCTTCCGCCCGCGACCAGGCCAAGGCATCCTACGATTCTGCAGTCAACGCCGGTACGGCAGCCGACCGAGCGGCAATGGACGAGTACGCCCGTCAGGTCGCGGAGGGCAAGGACGCCGCCGATGCCGCCGGCAAGGACCTCGAGCAGACGAAGGCGGGTCTCGCAGACGCCAAGGCGGATGCATCCGAGAAGGACGAAGCGTACCAGTCCGCCCTCAAGGCGGCCCAAGATGCCAAGGACGCCCTCGATAAAGCCAAGGCCGATGCCGTAGGCGCCACCCCGGAGGCTATCCGTGCCGCCGAGCAGGCCGTGCGCGACGCCCAGGCTGCCGTGAGCAGGGCACAGGCCGAACTTGACAACGCCAACGCGACGCTTGCCGATGCCCAGTCCAAGCTGGTTGCGGCCCAGTCTGCAAAGGATTCCGCCGATGCCGTCCTCGCCGCAGCCCAGCAGAACAAGGACGCGGCGGATGCGAAGGCCGCAGCCGCCAGCGCCGCCTATGAGCAGGCAAAAGCCGACCTCGCCGCAGCGGAGGCAGGCGCCAGCGGTCCGGAGTACGATGCGGCAAAACAGAAGGTCGCGGACGCGGAGGCAGCCCTCGCTGCCGCACAAGCGGCACAGTCCCAGTGCGAGTCCGAGCTCGAGCAGGTACAGTCCGCTGCGGCAACGGCACAGGCCGACCTGAATGATGTCCAGGTGGCCCTCTCCGTAAAGCAGCAGGCCGCGGCCGATGCCGAATCCGGTGTGAACGCCGCCCAGTCCGCTCTCGATGCCGCGAACGCCGGTCTCGATGCGGCCAAGCAGGTGAATGCCGACGCCGTCGCCAAGCTGGATGCCGCGAAGCAGGCTGTCAAGGACGCAGAGTCCGCCAAGGCAACCGCAGACGTAGAGCTCGCGAACGCCAAGGCCGCAAAGGATACCGCAGACGCCGCCGTAACCGCCGCGCAGCAGAAGGTCGACGAGGCCCAGGCGAAACTCGATTCCGCCGACGCGCAGCTCAAGCAGGGAGCCATCGGCTTCTTCCGTGCCATGGGTGCCGAAGATGCAGCCAACATCATCCTGAACGCCAAATATGCCGGAAAGACCGAAGTCGGCAACTCCAAGGACGCCACGTCTCTTGACAATATGCTCAATGCGATCAAGTGGATGAAGTCCGTCAACGACTACCGCAAGTCGGTCGGCCTGTCCGAGCTCCATGTCACCTACAAGCTCATCGCCGGTGCGATCGCAGATGCCAACTACAGCGACACCGTGCTCGATCATGCCCGTCAATATGATTTTGCCGAAAACCTGGCATGGAATTACGGAATCGATCCGAGTGGGCAGTGGATCGAGCAGGAGAAGGGCTTTTTCGACAAGGCAACGGAGGCCCTTTATGGAGTCACCGGTCTTGTCGGCAAGGATGCCTATGATTTCTATGCAAAGAACGGTGTCGCAATCAACCATTGGATTGCAGACAACTGCCACTGGGAGAACGGCAGTAGCGGCACCGTCGGCCATTACATGAACATCATCAATCCCGAACTCGCCGTTATGGGAATGGCAACCTGCACCAAGGGCACCATGTCCGGGCTTCAGACACAGTGCTACACCGCAGAAATCTCCGGCTGGTCCGGCTCCGGTTGGAACATGAACCCCATCTCCGTCGACGAGTACGAGCAGAAGCTGACCTCCTATATCAACGGCCTCAAGAACGCCAAGAGCGCACTCGACGTAGCCAAGGCCGATCTCGCATCCAAGCAGCAGGCAGCCGCCGGCGCCGCCGCAACCGTCCAGCAGAAGCAGGACGCAGCGGATTCCGCACAGGCAGACGTCGATGCCGCGAAGCAGGACGTCACCGATGCCCAGCGTGCCGTCGATGCCGCCAAGGCTGATGTCGCCGCCAAGCAGCAGGGCGTCACGGATGCCCAGACCGAGCTTAATGCGGCGAAATCGGACCTCGATGCCGCCAACGCGGCAGTCGATACGGCAAAGTCGACCGTCCAGCAGAAACAGGTCGCCTTTGATGCCGCCAACGCAGCCGTAACGGCCGCACAGACCAAGCTGGATTCCGCCAAGGCGGACACCGAGGCCAAGCAGCAGGACGTCACGGTTGCGAACGCCGATCTCGCGAAGTTCTTCCAGGACGTCGCCGACGCCAAGAAGGCGCTCGATACAGCAAAGAGCGTCCATGACGCGGCGGTAGCCGATCAGGTCGAGAAGGTGACCGTCCTCGCCGCCGCCGAGCAAAAGGCAGACGCCACCGCACGCGCCCTCGCGGATGCCCAGCGTGCCGTCGATGCCGCAAAGGCCGACACCGACGTTGCCGCCGACAAGCTTACCGGCTCCCAGACTGATCTCGAGGACGCACAGTCGAACCTCGACATCCTCACCGGCCTTGCCGCGAAGCTCGCAGAGGCACAGCAGCGCGAGCAGGATGCAGTAAAGGCCGTCAATGACACCAAGGCCGCCCTCGCTGCCGCGAAGGAGGATACCATCGCCGCCGAGTCCCTGGTCTCCGCTGCCGAGCAGGCAAAGGCGCAGGCAGACGCCAAGCTGTCGAAGCTGAACTCCATCGATGCCGGCGCGGCGATCGCTTCCGGCCATGATGTGAACGCGAATGACGCCCTCAACGCGCTTTTCGCCGCCGCAGTCGAGGCACGTGCCAAGGTCGCGCCCGCCAAGGCCATCCTGGACGAGAAGCAGGCCGCGGTGGACGAGCTCCAGTCCGGCTACGATGCGGCACTCGCCGCCTACGAGCAGGCGAAGTCCGACCGCATCGCAGCGGAGCAGAAGCTTTCCGATGAGATCGCACGACAGGAGGCAGAGGAGGTCGCAAAGCAGCAGGCGGCATACACCCCGAAGCACCTCGCCGGCACGGATACCGCCCAGCACGGCAACCTCGCCCAGACCGGTGACCGCGCGGGACTCATCGGCGAGACGTTCGTCATCGGCGGTACCGTCCTCGTGGCAGCCGGCGTCTTCCTCGATCAAAAGAAGCGCCGCGAGCAGATGTAGTGCAAATCGCATAACGACTCGGA
This sequence comes from uncultured Collinsella sp., assembly GCA_958351385.1. Lineage (GTDB taxonomy): Bacteria > Actinomycetota > Coriobacteriia > Coriobacteriales > Coriobacteriaceae > Collinsella. The sequence continues at coordinate 6,007 of CATWKM010000091.1, forward strand.
AAGGGGAATCCCGCAAAAGGGATTCCCCTTTTTCGTCTCGCCAGCCACGGTTCGTTGAGGCAGCTTCAGCTTATGGG
>CATWKM010000092.1:0-6021 GCA_958351385.1 uncultured Collinsella sp.
CCATGGCGGGGCTCGATCCGGCTGCGCGCAGGGATTTCCTTGAGCTTATCGATCGGCTTCACCGCGATGGCCTGACCGTTGTCATGGTTTCGCATAGTATGGATGACCTGGCCAACTGCTGCGACCGCATCGTCGTGATGAACGAAGGTGCGGTGTTTGCCGAGGGAACCCCCGCGCAGGTGTTTGCACATGCCGATGAGCTCAAGTCGATCGGCTTGGGCGTACCTGCTGCTCAGCGCATGGCGTTGGCGCTCGCGGAGGCGGGCGTGCCGCTGCGTTGCGGCGGGCTCTATACGGTTGAGTCGCTGGCCGACGAGCTGGCAGATTTGCTGATCGGTCGCTCAGACGGTCCTTCTAACGTCGCGGACATTGCTAAATCCAAGACGGTCGCGCGAGAGGAGGGCTGCTAATGGAGGCGTTTTCGTTTGGCAGCTACTATCCCGGCGATAGTGCGATCCACCGCCTGGACCCGCGAACTAAGTTGCTCTTGGGCTTTGTGTTTCTGATCACGACGCTCACGGTCAGCAGCTTCCGCGGACTGGCCCCGGTCGCAATCTTCGTTGTCCTGATCTATACCGTGTCCCGGGTGCCGTTGCGCCGGGTCCTATCATCGATGGCACCATTGCTGGCGATTGTCGTGGTGGTCGCAGTGCTCAACCTGTTTTCCGACCAGAGCGGGCGCATTCTGTGGCAGCTTGGCTTTTTGCAGATAAGCGAGGGCTCGCTGCATTCCGCCGCCTTTATGGCGTGCCGCCTGAGCTTGATGATGGCCGGCATGAGCGCCATTACGCTCACCACGCCTACGCTCGACCTCACCGCGGGCTTTGAGCGTCTGCTCGCACCGTTTGCGCGCGTGGGGCTCCCTGCGCATGAGCTCGGCATGATCATGGGCATCGCGTTGCGCTTTATGCCGCAGTTTGCCACCGAGATGAAGCAGACGGCGGACGCGCAGGCAAGCCGCGGTGCACGCGTAACGGGTGGCCCGCTCGGCGGCGTGCGTATGCTCGGCAGTGTGGCGATTCCACTGTTCACGGGCGTGTTCCGTCATGCCGAGACGTTGTCTGCCGCCATGGATGCACGCTGCTATCACGGCGAGCAGGGCCGCACGCGTCTGCATGCACTTGCATTTCGCCGCGGGGATGCGCTGGCTGCGGTTGTGACGATGCTGCTGTTTGCGTGTGTCATCGTCGTCAACCTTCAACTTGTTTAGGCGCGATTCGAGCGCAAGAAAGGGGTCCCTATGACCGACAACGACCGCACGGCTCAGCTTGAGCGCGCCTGTTCGTATCTCAGGCGCATTCCGGCGTGGTATCTGGCCACGACCGATGTGACCGACGGGCATCAGCCTCGCGTGAGGCCGTTTTCGTTTGCCATGGTCGATGACGGTAAGCTGTGGTTTTGCACGTCGCGCGACAAGGATGTGTGGGCGGAGCTGAGTGCGAATCCCAAGTTTGAGCTCTCGGGCTGGAAGCCGGGGGAATGTTGGATCGTGTTGACCGGCGAGGCCGCACTTGAGGACGACGCGGTTGCGAGCGACAAGGTGCGTCAAGCGGGTTTTAAGCACATGGTGGGCATCGGCGAGGAACACGAGAGTGCCAACGACGGCCGCCTTGCTTTCTTTTCGGTCCGCAACATTGCCGCGCGCTTCTGTGATATCGACGGCAGCGAGGAGCGCCTGGAGCTCTAGAGCGTCTCAAATTAACTACCCGTTCCGAATTAGCTAGCGCCAGGAGGACACATGGACGGATTGAGTACGGTGTTGGAGTATCTGACGTCGGTGCCGGCATGGTATTTGGCGACGAGCGTTGACGGACAGCCTCATGTGCGTCCGTTTTCGTTTGCGCAGATCCAGGACGGCAAGCTGTGGTTTGTAACAGCGCGCACCAAAGATGTGTGGCAAGAGCTGCTGCAAAACCAGCGCTTTGAGGCCACGAGTTGGTGGCCGGGCCATGGCTGGCTCATCTTGCGCGGGCGTGCCGGCTTGGATGACCGGGCTTTAGGCGAAATGCGCGAAGCTGGGTGGAAGCATCTAGAGCGCCTGGGCGAGCACTATGAGGGGCCTAACGACCCCACGCTCGTCTTCTTTAGCGTCGAGGATCCCGAGGCTTTTATCTGCAATCACGACGAATGGGTGCCGGTCGAGCTCTAGCCAGCTGGCTCATCCTAACAACTTGGTTTTCGCATGGGCGGGCCCCGTATTGCCCGGCGCCGTTAGGAGCGCCGGTCAATACGGGGCCCGCTCCATTTGTCAATTCCTTCAAGCGAATGTGTCGGGAATGTTTCAATGCATGAATATGCAAGCCATTTACGTATTCATGCATCTTTTGGTGCTAAAGTTTCAACCCACTTCATAACGACCGCTGCGAAATGCGCATCGGTGCATAAATCGCAGACAAGGAGTCTGATATGTCTTTGAAGGTTGGAATCGTCGGCGCGGCTGGATATGCCGGAGCCGAGCTCATTCGCCTCGTCCTCGGTCATCCCGAGTTTGAACTTGCTGCCATTACGTCCAACGCCGATGCCGGCCAGCCGTTGTCTGCGGTGCACCCGAGCTTCACCGGCGTAAGCGATCTTGTCTTTACGACGCATGATGCCCCTGAGCTCAAGAACTGCGACGCGGTCTTTTTGGCCGTGCCGCACACGGCTGCCATGGCACAGGTGCCCGCGCTGCTTGCATCGGGCGTCTCCTGCTTTGATCTTTCGGCCGACTACCGTCTGAACGACGCGTCCGTTTTTGAGGCTTGGTATGCCGCCGAGCATACGAGCCCCGAGCTGCTCAAGACCCGTGCCTTCGGTCTGCCCGAGCTGTTCTGCCAGGACTTGGAGACCGCCGCATCCGACCATGCCGACGGCAAATCCGTGCTGGTCGCCTGCGCCGGTTGCTATCCCACCGCAACGAGCCTTGCCGCCGCGCCCGCCGTGCGCGCGGGCTGGGTGGCCGAGAACGGCCCCGTGATTGTCGATGCCATTAGCGGCGTGACGGGCGCCGGTAAGTCCTGCAACGCCCGCACCCATTTTTGCAGCGCCGACGAGAACTTGGAGGCCTACGGCGTGGGCAAGCATCGCCACACGCCCGAGATTGAGCAAATCCTTGGCCTGACCGATCGCGTCGTCTTTACCCCGCACCTGGCACCGCTCAAGCGCGGTCTGCTCTCCACGGTGACGCTGCCGCTCACGCCGCAGGCTCTCGATACCTTGACCCTTGAGGACGTTGTCGACCATTACAAGCAGTTCTACGCCGGTCGCACCTTTGTGCGCGTGCTCGATGCCGGCCAGCAGCCCAAGACGGCTTCGGTCGTCGGCACCAACGCTGCCCAGATTGGCCTCGCGCTCAACAAGCGCGCGGGCGTGCTGGTGGCGACGGGTGCTATCGACAATTTGTGCAAGGGCGCTGCGGGCCAAGCAGTCCAGTGCGCCAATATCGTCTTTGGCTTTGACGAGCGACGAGGCTTGCCCACAGTGGCGTGCCCGGTGTAGCACATTCGATTGTTAACGATTTGGTAGTCGGGCATCGAATGGGGCGCCACTCTTAAGCTGGTCTCATGATCACGACTGGCATGGCGCACCAACCGATGTCCGTTTTTTGTTTGACATAAGGAGTCATAAAGACGATGAATACCGAGCTGTTTGATATCAAGATTCGCGCCGTCGAGGGTGGCGTTACGGCTGCGGCTGGTTTTAAGGCTGCAGGCATCCACGCTGGGTTCCGCAAGAACCCCGAGCGTCTGGATTACGCGCTCGTCGTGCCCGATAAACCCTGTCCCGGTGCTGGCGTGTTTACCACCAATCGCTTTTGCGCGGCGCCCGTGCAGGTGAGCCGTGCCAACCTGGGCGGTACCGACAAGGGGTACGGTATCATCGCCGGCATTTCGGTCAACTCTGGCAATGCCAACGCCGCCACGGGCGAGACGGGCCTTGCCTGCGCGCGCGAGACGTGCAACATCGCCTCGCAGGTCATCGGCTGCGAGCCCCAGCAGATTCTGGTTGCCTCCACGGGTGTGATTGGCCAGATTCTGTCGATCGACACGTTTGAGACCGCCATTCCTGCTGCCTACGAGGCGCTCTCCGCCCACGGTGGCGCCGATGCCGCTCGCGCCATCATGACGACCGACACGCACTCCAAGGAGTACGCCGTATCCTACGTCAGTGAGGCTGCGGGTCATGCGGGCAATGTCTATACGGTAGGCGGAATGTGCAAGGGCTCGGGTATGATCATGCCCAACATGGCCACCATGATCGCAGTTATCACCACCGATGCCCCCGTCGAGCCTGCGGCACTTCATGCCCTGCTGCTCTCGACCGTCAAGCAGACCTTTAACAAGGTAACGGTCGATTCCGACACCTCGACCAACGACACCTGCATCATGCTTGCCTCCGGCGCCGCTGCCGCAGATGCCGAGCCTATCGTTGAGGGCTCCAATGCCTTTGACGAGTTGGCATTTGCCGTGCACGAGGTGTGCGAGAGCCTGGCGCGCAATATCGCCGCCGATGGTGAGGGCGCATCCAAGCTTGTTACGGTCAACGTTACCGGCGCCGCTAACGACGAGGAGGCCGATATCGCCGCCCGTGCCGTTGCCAACTCGCCGCTCGTTAAGACCTGCATCGCCGGCCACGACTGCAACTGGGGCCGCGTTGCCATGGCGCTTGGCAAGTGCGGCGTGAAGTTTAATCAGGAAGACGTTTCCATCGACATGATGGGCATGCCTGTCTGTCGCGACGGTCTGACTGTTCCCTTTGACGAGGACGAGGCTCTACGACGTTTTGAGGCGCCCGAGATCGTGATCTCGGCCGACCTGGGCGCAGGCGACGCGGCAACGACCGTGTGGACCTGCGACCTCACGCATGAGTACATCTCCATCAACGGCGACTACCGTTCCTAGATTCCAGGCACGCTGCGCATCTTGCCGCGATTGCGGACAGCGGAGCACGGCGCGATAACGATACGAAAGACGAGGCAGACTATGAAATTCGCACGCGATTGTCGTTCGAGCGAATCCAACGAAGCAACCGCGCAGCTGCTGTTCGAAGCGCTGCCGTGGATTAAGAACCTGACCGGCAAGACGGTTGTTATCAAATATGGCGGAGCCGCCATGGTCGACGAGCAGCTGCGTCGCGACGTGATGAGCGACATCGTCCTGCTTAAGATCATCGGCATGCGCCCCGTTATCGTGCATGGCGGCGGCAAGGCTATCAACGAGGCGCTGAGCCACTATGACATCCCCGTCGAGTTTAAGAACGGCCAGCGCGTGACCACGCCGGCGACTATGGATATCGTGCGCGAGGTGCTGGGCGGCAAGGTTAACCAGGAGCTGGTTGTCGCCATCAACCACCACGGCAACCTGGCCGTGGGCGTGTCGGGCAGCGATGCTGGCACGCTCATCGCCGAGCCGCTCGACCCCGAGCTCGGTCGCGTGGGCAAAGTGACGCACGTTAACACCGACTATATCGAGCGCTTACTCGATAGCGAGTACATCCCCGTCATCGCTACCGTCGCGGCGGGGGAGGACGGCGGTTTCTTCAACATCAACGCCGATACCGCCGCCGGTGCCGTTGCGGCGGCGCTCCATGCGCATAAGGTGATCTTTTTGACCGATGTCGACGGCCTGTACAAGGACTTTAGCGACAAGGATTCGCTCATTTCCAACCTGACGCTCGACGAGGTTAACGAGATGCTCTACGGCGGCGAGGTCGATAAGGGCATGATTCCCAAGCTGCGTGCTGCCGTCGATGCGCTTGCCGGAGGCGTATTTCGCGCTCACATCATCAACGGTACCACGCCGCATTCGCTGCTGCTGGAGCTGCTGACCGACGCCGGCGTCGGTACCGTGATCCACTCCACCGAGACGGCTTACGAGTTCGATACGCATCCGCATCCGCTTTCGACCTTTGCGGCGCGTCTGGCCGAGAACCTCGACGAGGTCGAGAAGCTCCAGACGGTCTAGCTGACCGCAGCCGCCCAATTCCTGCACCCATAGGCCTGCGCCGTCCGGCGCTCAACGAAAGGCATTCCATGTCACTTGC
>CATWKM010000093.1:0-6013 GCA_958351385.1 uncultured Collinsella sp.
GCAAGCCACGCGACCGATCCCATACCTATGGAAAAGATCAAGGTGTCTGCGCCGACCACGTCCAACCTGGAAGCGGCGCGAGCATGGCTCAACAGAAAGAATGTCGATTCTGAAAGCATCCATGTGCTGACGTTTTCCAATAATGCCAAAAGGCACCGCAAGGGCTGCATCTGCCACTGCACGCGCTATACGTTTGATGCAGAAAGCTACCTAAAACTCGAGCCGAACGTCTACATCGTCGATATCAAGCTGTGCGCGTTAGAAGCAGCAGCCGACCTCAACCTTTCGGAGCTCGTTGAGTATTACTTTGAAATCTGCGGCTCCTACGCGCTTGGAACGTCCGACGAAACTCAATATCGCGAGCGCCCAGCCCTAACCAGCGTTGAAGAGCTCAGAGCCTTCTTTTCAGAGGCGTCGGGGTATCGTGGATCTAATAAAGCACTTAAGGCACTTTCTTATGTACGCGAAGGCTGTCGCTCCCCACTCGAAACGGCGTTTGTCATGATGCTGACAATGCCCAAGTCAATGGGTGGCTTAGCCATACGCGCTATCAAAACGGACTATCCGATCCCAGTCCCCAAAAGATACGCCGCCCTAACGCGACGGACGGTTTTCTACCTCGACGCGCTGCTCGAAAAATCGATGACCGATATCGAATACAACGGCTTTTACCACGACGAGCCCGAACAGCAATCAATTGACGAGGAACGCCGAAACACGCTGCGAAACATGGGATATGCCGTTATCACAGTTAGTCGTCATTCGTTTTTCAAGCAGTCCGCTTTTAGACGGGTCATGGAAGCGATTCGCATTCGCGAGAAGATATGGCCCGGTCGACTCCCGGATAACTTCGCCATCCTGCAAGAAACTCTTCGTCAATTTGTCTTGCGGCGCTACTTCGAATACGGCCGCCGCGTCCTGGAGACACTCAAAGAAGAAGAGGCCGCCAAGCGCGAAATTGCAAGCCAATATCCGCAAGCTGATGACCCGAGCATCAACGATGTGCCAGAACCCGACGACATGCAACACGTCGGGGCCCTTGCTGAGGAAATCAATGGGCCTTGGGAAAGCGACATTTTCGCAAAAATCGATGAAAACCGCACGGAAGACGACACGATTATTGATCTAATTGAGAATTCGCTCTTCTAAAGGCGATCTCTGCGGATGTCCACCTACATTTTTCGACTTATTCGGCCACCGATGTGCCAGATTGGCTGCAGCAATGCTCAATATAACTTTAGATAAAACTGATTCTGCAGGAACTCCCGTAGAGGAAGAACTGATTCTCGCGGTATTTAACACGATAAAGTACAAATATGAACAGTTCTAATGCTTCTCAAGGTGGCTTTCTTAGCATGCTGGCCGAACATCTCGAAATATGTTGGCGAGCATTGCGTCGATGTCTCCCAACCCGCAGAAAATCGCCGAGGCGGCAAGCAGTCATCGAAATTATCGCAAATTGTATTGACATATGAACATGCGCTCATATAATCGGAAGTAAGTTATATGAGCGCATGTTCATATGAAAGGATATTGCAATGAGCAGCCACGCTGATGAAACAAAGACTGGCATCGAGGCCACCGAGCCGATCGTCCCCACCACCTGCTCGCCCGAGGACCTTCCCGACGAGGAGCTTCTCTACGACCTTGCCGACCTGTTCAAGGTCTTCAGCGACACCACGCGCATCAAGATCCTCTATGCCCTCATGGGCCGCGAGCTCTGCGTGGCCGACATCGCCGAGGCGACCGCAACCTCGCAGTCGGCAGTATCGCACCAGCTGCGCACGCTTAAGCAGTCGCACCTGGTCAAGTTCCGCCGCGACGGCCGCAACATTCTCTACTCGCTCGCCGACGATCACGTCTACACCATGCTTAACCAGGGCATGAGCCATATCTGCGAATAGCAATCACCCACGGTATCAGCGCGGCCGGCACCCAGACCGCTAACACAGGGAAAGGAACCCACCATGAAAAAGCAGTTTAAGCTCGACGAGATCGATTGCGCCAACTGCGCGCGCGAGCTTCAGGACGAACTTGCCAAGCTCGAGGGCGTCAAGTCCGTTTCGGTCAACTTTATGACCCAGAAGCTGACGCTCGAGGCCGACGACGCCAAGTTCGACGAGGTCCTGGACCGCGTCGTTGAGTTCACCGCCGACGCCGAGCCGGACTGCGAGATCATTCTCTAACCCGCGCATACGTTGACCTGCGAGGCCGCGCTTGCCGCGGCCTTTGCTCGCGAAATTATATGAGCAAGTGTTCATACACTCAAATGGGAGGTTTGAATCATGGCAGCCGCCGATCCCAAGAAGAAAAAGAAGAAGCGCAAGAAGAAAGAGTCCCTTGAGCATAAGCGCAACCGCATCCTGGTAGCACTGGGCATTTTTGCCGTTGTTTATGCCCTCGACGAGCTCGGCGCCCTCGCTATCGCATTTGGGGAGCCCGGCAACATCTACGCCAGCTTTGTGCTGTTCCTCGTGCCGTTTTTGATTGCCGGCTACGACGTACTGCAAAAGGCATTCAATAACATCCGCCGCGGCAAGGCCTTCGACGAGAGCTTCCTCATGGCCGTCGCGACCATCGGCGCGTTTGCCATGGTGCTCTTCCCCGACACCGACCCGCACATGGCCGAAGGCGCCGCTGTCATGCTGTTCTACCAGGTCGGCGAGTTGTTCCAGGCATACGCCGTGGGCAAGAGCCGCAAGTCGATCAGTGCCATGATGGACATCGCGCCCGACTACGCTAACGTCGAGCAAGCCGACGGCACACTCGAACAGGTCTTTCCCGATGACATCGCCGTCGGCACCGTGATCGTGGTCAAGCCCGGCGAGCGCGTGCCTATCGACGGCGTCATCGTCGAGGGCGAAACCCAGCTCGACACCGCCGCACTCACGGGCGAGTCGGTCCCCCGCCCGGCCAAGACCGGCGACGATATCATCAGCGGTTGCATCAACATGACGGGCCTCATCCACGTGCGCACCACCAAGCCCTTTGGCGAGTCAACCGTCGCGCGTGTTCTGGAGCTCGTGGAGAATGCCAGCGAAAAGAAGGCGCGCACCGAGAACTTCATCACGCGCTTTGCCCGCGTCTACACCCCCGCCGTCACTGGCGCTGCCGCGGTGCTCGCGCTTGGCGGCGGCCTGGTGACTGGCGCTTGGTCCGATTGGATCCTGCGCGGCCTGACCTTCCTGGTCGTCAGCTGCCCGTGCGCCCTCGTGATCAGCGTACCGTTGAGTTTCTTTGGCGGCATCGGCGGCGCGTCCAAGCTGGGCGTTCTCATCAAGGGCTCCAACTACCTCGAGACGCTCGCCGACGTGGACACCATCGTCTTCGACAAAACGGGCACCCTCACCAACGGCACGTTCTCAGTCGTCGCGGTGCACCCCGAGGCTGGCTATACCGAGCAGTCGCTGCTCGAAGTCGCAGCCCTTGCTGAGTCGTTCTCCGATCACCCCATCGCGCAGTCCGTGCGCGACGCCTACCAGGGCGAGGTCGACCCCAAGCGCGTGAGCGACTCCGCCAACGACGCGGGCCACGGCGTGACGGCAACCATCGACGGCAAGCACGTCGTCGTTGGCAACGCCAAAATGCTCGCCGCGGCCGGCGTTGAAGCACCGGACTGTGAGGTTGTCGGCACGATCCTCCACGTGCTCGTTGACGGCGTGTACGCCGGCCACATCGTGATTGCAGACACCGTTAAGGCCGATGCGGAGCAAACGATTCGCGACCTGCATGCCGCCGGTATCAACCGCACCGTCATGCTCACGGGCGACCGCGAGGAGGTTGCAGCGTCTGTGGCCAAGCAACTCGGTCTCGACGAGTTCCACGCGCAGCTCCTGCCGGGCGACAAGGTCGAGCGCGTTGAGGCGCTACTCGCGGCCGAAAGTGGCAAGGGCAAGCTCGCCTTTGTCGGCGACGGTATCAACGACGCTCCTGTGCTTACGCGCGCCGATGTGGGCATTGCCATGGGCGCCATGGGCTCCGACGCCGCGATCGAGGCCGCCGACGTGGTGCTGATGGACGACAAGCCGTCCAACATTTCCCGCGCGATCCGCGTGGCGCGCAAGACCATGTCGATTGTTTGGCAGAACATAATCTTTGCGCTGGGCATTAAGCTGCTGATCCTTGTGCTGGCAGCGCTGGGTATCGCCAATATGTGGCTTGCCGTCTTTGGCGACGTAGGCGTGGCGATCATCGCTATCCTGAACGCCATGCGCGCGATGGGTGTCAAGAACCTGTAGCGCCTGTGGTCCCTCCGGCCGGGACCGGGCTTGGTTTTGAAAACGTCCTCGACCAATGAAGCGCCCCCGTTCTGCTCCTTCGGAGCTACGAACGGGGGCGCTTCTGGTCTGCGGAGTGTTTTCAAAAACCAAGCCCGGTCCCGGCCTGCGGTAACGTTGCTGGCGGTTCTTGGGCATCGCTTGCTGGCGGGGTTCCTTGTCTGAGTTGGACTTGGTTGGCGGGGCTACTGGTCCCGGTCGCTGTCCCGTCCCAACATCGCCCTCAGCTTCTCAAAGCTTTCCTCGCTCAGGCAGTGCTCCATGTGGCAGCCCTCTTGCGAGGCAACCTCTGCCGAAACGCCTGCGTCCTCGAGCAACCGCACGAAAAAGCAGTGGCGCTCCCACATTTGACGGGCAACCTCAAGACCGCGTTCCGTCAGATGCACATCGCGTTTGCCCATCTCCACGTAGCCGTTGCTTTCCAGCGTCGCCATGGCTTTAGAGACGCTTGCCTTGGTTACGCCCAGGTATTCGGCAACGTCAATCGAGCGAACGACGCCCTGGCGCTCCGAGAGCACATAAATAGATTCGAGATAGTCTTCTCCAGATTCACGCAGGGCCATGGGCCGCCTTTCGCGATGGCTTCTAGTTAGCCTTTGGATACTTTTGCTTGATTTACTTTACCGCAAAAGTTGCCCATGTCTTACTACGTTATTTAAAAAGTTAACCGTGTTTCACAAAACGCACGGGATGAAAACAAAACGGGGACACACCCCGCAAGGAGTGTCCCCAGCTGCCGGCACAAAAGGAACGTCCCCAAGTGCCGAATCCGCAGCTACACCAGCCCAAAGTGCTTGGCGGCGTTGTAGATGCCGTCGTCGTCTACGGCGGTCGTCACGTAGGTCGCTGCGGCCTTCACGGTATCCTGCGCGTTGCCCATGGCCACACTTGTGCCCACGGCCGAGAACATCGACAGGTCGTTCTCGCCGTCGCCAAAGGCGATCGCCTCGCTCGCGTCGACACCCAGGCGCTCCAGCGTCGCTGCCACGCCCAGGTCCTTGCCGCCGTTAGCGGGAATAATGTCGCAGAACAGGTCGCACCAGCGCGTAGTGAGCGAATGCGACACCGCATCGGTCACGATATGCTCGTCGGCAGGATCCACAAAGGCGCAAAACTGGTAGACCGGCGCGTCAAAGGCGTGCTCAAACGGCTCCTCGTGGTAGACGATCCCCGCGTTGTTGCCGGCCGTCACCACGCGTTCGGACAGGCGGTTCACAAACGAGTTCTCGCCCTGCATGCACAGCGAGTCGTAGCGCCCCTCGGCCACCTGGTCCACAATCACCGCAACGTCGTCCGGATCGATCGGGCAGCTACGGTAAACGCCCTCGGCATCAAAACAGTGCTGGCCCGAAAGCGTAATGTACGCATCCCAACCAAGATCGAACAGCCAATCGGGCATCTGGTAGGTCGGGCGACCCGTGGCAATGACGCACGCAATCCCCTGCTCGTGAAAGCTGTCGAGCACCTGCTGCGCCGACGCCGGAATCCGGTGCGTCTCAAAGCTCAGCAGCGTGCCGTCGATATCAAAAAACGCGGCCTTGATCATCCTCGCCTACTCCTCGCCCTCGAGCTTTTCACTCGCCTCGAGCCACGCCATCTCCAGCTCGTCCATGGCGGCGTGGGCCTCGTCGATCTTTGCCTGCTGCTCGCCCAGCGCCGTGTAGTTGGTGGGATCGACCTGGGCCATGGCGGCCTCGGCCTCCTCCACGCGAGCGCGCTGCGTTTCCATCTTGCGC
>CATWKM010000094.1:0-5915 GCA_958351385.1 uncultured Collinsella sp.
TGAGAAGATCAACAAGAGCGACCGCGATGCCATCGAGGATATCCAGACGATTCAGGCTGAGCTCGACGCGCAGAAGACCGAGCTCGAAGCACAAAAGGCCAACCTGGAGAAACTCAAGGACCAGCAGACGGCTCAGATGCAGGATATGCAGGCCAAGCAGCAAGAAGTCCAGACCGTGCTGAACGGTCTTTCCGACGACGTCAAGGAGCTCATGGCTCAGCGCGATTCCGAGATTCTCGCTGCCGCCCAGGCCGAGGAGGCCGCTAGGAAGGCCGCCGCTGCCGCGGCCGCCGCGAACAAGAACAATTCCTACTCGGGTGGTTCGAGCTCGGGCGGTGGATCGTATGCGCCCGGAACTCCGCAACAGAATGCCGGCTCGGGCAAGCAGCAGGCCGTCGTCAACGCATGCTACTCCACCCCTTCGCCTGGCCTGAACTGGTGCGCCGCTTGGGTTACCAACGTATTCCGCAACGCCGGCGTGGGCTACTTTGGCGGCAACGCGTGCGACATGTTTAACGCCTGGTGCTACAGCTCCGATCGTTCGGCGCTGCAGGTGGGCATGATCGTGGCCGACTCGTCGCACAGTGGCACCGGTACGCCGGGTCTGCTGTACGGACACGTGGGCATCTATGTTGGTGGCGGCATCGTTATGAGCAACGAGGGCGCCATTACGTCTAAGTCGCTTGATGCGTTTATTCGGTTCTACGGCACTGGCTCTGGCGTGCGTTGGGGCTGGCTCGGCGGTATTGCGCTGTCGTAAAGCCGACTGGGCCGCGTGCCCGCCCGCAATATATTTGATTGCCTGCTCGGGCAGTCCTGCGCAAGAAGAAGGCCACATTAAGTGGCCTTCTTTGCGTGCGGAACTCGCGATCAATCAAATATATTGCGGGCGGGCACGCGGCCCTCTCGGGTTCGGGGCGCTACGCACCGGATTGGTTGTCTGAATAAAAGAAAGTGAAGGCCCCTTTCGGGGCCTTCTTTGTTAGAGGAATTCGCCTACTCGGTGGACTTCGGGTTCGAGGTCTACGTTGAATTGGTCTTTGACGGTTGCTTGGATGTGGCGGATGAGTTCGTCGACGTCGGCTGCGGTGGCGTGGTCGGCGTTGACGATGAAGCCGCAGTGCTTTTCGCTCACCTGCGCGCCGCCGATGGCGTGTCCTCGCAGGCCGGCGTCCATGATGAGCTTGCCGGCAAAGTAGCCCTCGGGGCGCTTGAAGGTGGAGCCGGCACTCGGCATGTCGAGCGGCTGCTTGTCCTCGCGGCGCTGGCGGTAGTCGTCCATGTCGGCCTTGATCATCGCGGCGTTGCCCGGGGCGAGATTGAAAGTGGCCGAAAGCACGATGAAACCGTCGTCGGCAATGCGGCTCTTGCGATAGCCCAGGTTGAGCTCATCGACATCGAACTCGATAATGCTGCCGCTACCGCGGGTGCCGTCGTCGAGCATGCGTGCGGGCTTGTAGACGCGCACGGACTCCAGCACATCGGCCATGCAAGCGCCGTATGCTCCGGCGTTCATGTAGCAGGCACCGCCGACCGATCCGGGAATGCCCGAGATGGGCTCCATGCCGGTAAGGCCGGCCTCGGCTGCCGCGGCTGCGACATCGGAAAGCAAGGCGCCGGCTGCCGCCGTGACGTGCGTGCCGTCGACCGTAATGTCGGAGAGGCCCTCGCCCAGCGCTACGACGACGCCGCGGATGCCCTTGTCGCCGACGAGCAAGTCGGAGCCGTTGCCCACGATGGTGAGTGGTAGATTGCAGCGATAGCAGGTATCGAGCGTGGCGACGAGGCCCTGCTCCGTATCGGGCGTGACAAAGACGTCGGCCGGACCGCCGATCTTAAACGTGGTGTGCTCGCGCATGGGCTCGCTCATCAGCACGTTGTCCTCGCCGGCAACGCCAGCGAGCGCGCACAGCAGGTCCTCGTTAAAAAAATCGTTCTCGTGCATACGGATATCCGCCTTTTGGTGGTCGTTGTCATCAATCGATTGCAATATACCCCACCCGGACGGATTTGGTGCGCTGGCGGCGATAAAACAGCCGTCCACCGGATTGGTAAAGTGTTTATCACCGAGGTAGAGGGGTAGTCGCTATACTTTCAAGAGATTGCGCGTAAACCCGGAAGGAGCGAGATGGCCAACAAAGTCACCCTCAAGCAGATCGCCCAGGAGGTGGGGCTTTCCCCCTCGTCGGTCTCGCTTGTTCTCAATAATCGGCCCTGTCGCATCTCGGAAGAAAACCGCAAGCTCATCAAAGAGGTCGCGGCGCGCAACCACTATGTTCCCAACCAGATTGCGCGCAGCCTGGTCATGCGCGAGTCGCGCACGCTGGGCCTTATCGTCCCTAACATCGAGAGCCGCTTTTTTGCCTCGCTCGCCGGTAGCCTGGAAAAGCGCTGCCGCGAGGACGGCTACGCGCTCTTTATTACCAGCTCGGGTGGAAGCGCCGATGACGATTTGGAACTGCTGCGCCAGCTGGTGACGCGCGGCGTCGACGGCGTCTTTCTGGTAGTGGGTGACGAGTTCTCCGACGATCGCGCCCTGCGCGAGGAAGTGAGCCATCTGCCCATCCCTGCCGTGATGGTCGACCGCGCCATTGAGGGCCTCGAGTGCGACAAGGTGATGTTCGACCACGAGATGGGCGGCTATATGGCCACCCGCTATCTGATCGAGCAAGGTCATCGCCGCATCGCCTGTCTGGTTAATGCCCGCCGTTCCAATACGGGTCGCAAGCGACTTGCCGGCTATGAGCGCGCGCTGCGCGAGGTTGGCCTGCCGATCGACGCGCGTTTGGAGTTTGAGAGCGAGTACTACATTCCGAGCGCATACGAGGCCTCGGAGGCAGTGCTCACAACTGACGCCACTGCCGTGTTCGCAAGCTCGGATAACATTGCCCTCGGTTTGCTCAAGCGCTTGCACGAGATGGGGAAGAGCATCCCGGGCGATATCTCGGTGGTGAGCTATGACAACTCGGCGGCCGACGTTCTCTTTGAGCCGGCGCTGACCGCGATTGAGCAGGACCCTGGTGTCCTTGCGGAGCATGCTTTTGGCTGCATGTCCAAGCGTCTTGCCGGTAGGGGCGGCAGGCGTGCCGAAGAGGTCGTTCTGGAGCCGGAGCTTATCGTTAAGGACAGCGTGCTCGAGCTTACTAAACACAACTAAACACGTTTACCAATTTGCAGAGACCGAATGTGGAGCACCTGTGACAGTCAATGCCGCAGGTGAATGTCGCGTTTTGCTAATCAATGGGATTGATAAGGATGGTAAAACGTTTTTTCACCATGATAAAACGTTTTAGCAAATATACTAGTCCCAACGAAAGGTTGCCGTATCGGAAGGCGACCGCGCAGCGAAGGGACATAAACAATGGCTAAAACACTGGGGACGCCGTGGCAAAAGCTGGGCCACGAGGTGCCGGCTTCCGAGCTCGAGGGCGTCGACCTGTATTGGCGCGCATCGAACTATCTGTCCGTCGGTCAGATCTACCTTCGCTCTAACCCGCTAATGCGCCCCGACTTTGTCGACGAGAAAACCGGTGAGGTGCGCGACTTCGGTCGTCCGGACGTTAAGCACCGCCTGGTTGGCCACTGGGGCACCACGCCCGGCATCAACTTCCTGTTCGGTCACGTCAATCGACTGATCGCCGACCACAACCAGAATGCTATCTTCTTGATGGGCCCTGGTCACGGTGGCCCCGCCGGTACTGCTCAGTCGCTGCTCGACGGCACCTACCGCGAGATTCGCCCCGACATCACCAATGACGAGGCAGGCCTGCAGAAGTTCTTCCGCCAGTTCTCCTATCCCGGCGGCATCCCGAGCCACTTTGCACCCGAGACGCCCGGTTCCATCCACGAGGGCGGCGAGCTCGGCTACACGCTCAGCCACGCCTACGGCGCCGTCATGGACAACCCGAGCCTGCTGGCCGTGGCCGTGGTAGGCGACGGTGAGTCCGAGACCGGTCCGCTTGCGACCTCTTGGCAGTCCAACAAGCTCGTGAACCCGGCAACCGACGGTATCGTCCTGCCTATCCTGCACCTCAACGGCTACAAGATCGCCAACCCCACCATCCTCGCCCGCGTGTCCGACGAGGAGCTCACCAAGTTCTTCGAGGGTATGGGCTACAAGCCGCACTTCTTTGTCGCCGGCTTTGACGACGAGAGCCACGCAAGCATCCACGAGCGCTTTGCCGCCCTGTTTGAGCAGGTCTTTGACGAGATTTGCGACATCAAGGCTACTGCACAGGCCCAGGCCGCCGCAGGTGAGACCGTGGTCCGCCCGGCCTACCCCATGATCGTATTCCGTACACCCAAGGGTTGGACCTGCCCCAAGCAGATCGACGGCAAGAAGACCGAGGACTCCTGGCGCGCCCATCAGGTGCCGCTAGCGAGCGCCAAGGACACCCACGAGCATTTCCGCGTACTGCGCGAGTGGCTGCGTTCCTACAAGCCCGAGGAGCTCTTTACGCCCGAGGGCCAGGTGCGCCCCGAGGTGACGGCCTTTATGCCGACCGGCGAGCTGCGCATTGGCGCCAACCCCAACGCGAACGGCGGCAAGGTGCGTCGCGAGCTCGAGCTGCCCGATATCCACGCCCACGAGATTCCCGTCGCCGAGAAGGGCCACGGCTGGGGCTCCACCGAGGCTGCCCGCGTCTTTGGTGAGTACACTGCCGACGTTCTGGCCAAGAACATGGAGGATTTCCGCATCTTCGGTCCCGACGAGACCGCGTCCAACCGCCTGCAAGCTGCCTACAAGGTGACCAAGAAGCAGTGGGATGCCGGCTTCTATGAGGACGATGCCAACGACGAGCTGCTCGCCGGCTCCGGTAAGGTTGTCGAGCAGCTGTCCGAGCACCAGTGCGAGGGCTTCCTCGAGGCCTACGTGCTCACCGGCCGCTCCGGTGTGTGGAGCTCCTACGAGAGCTTTGTCCACGTGGTCGATTCCATGGTCAACCAGCATTGCAAGTGGCTCGAGGCCACCAAGCGCGAGATTCCGTGGCGTGCTCCCATCAGCGGACTCAACATTTTGCTGTCGAGCCATGTTTGGCGTCAGGACCACAACGGCTTCTCGCACCAGGACCCCGGCTTTATCGACCTGCTGCTCAACAAGGCCAACGACACGCATATCGTGAATGCGTACTATCCGGCTGACGCCAACATGGCCCTCGCTGTGGCCGAGCGCGTCTACCAGTCCACCGACTGCGTCAACGCCATCTTCTGCGGCAAGCAGCCCGCCCCGACCTTCCAGACGGTCGACGAGGCAAAGGCCGAGCTCGCCGAGGGCGTCGCGACTTGGAAGTGGGCATCGACCGCTGGTTCACTCGCCGAGGCCGACGTCGTGGTCGCCACGTGCGGCGACGTGCCGACGCTCGAGGCTCTGGCTGCAACCGATATGCTGCGCGAGCTGGGCATTAAGGTGTGGTTTGTCAACGTGGTCGATCTGCTCAAGATCCAGAACGTCTGCGAGAACGACCAGGCTATAAGCGACGAGCGTTGGGCTGAGCTGTTCGGCTGCGGCGAGAAGTCCGTGCTCTTTGCGTTCCACGCCTATGCCGGCACGATTCGCCGCCTGATCTGGAACCGCCCCGGCCACGACGCCTTCCGCGTTCACGGCTACGAGGAGAAGGGCTCCACGACCACGCCCTTCGATATGCTGCGCCTGAACAACATGGATCGTTGGGCTTTGGCTGCCGACGTGCTGCGCATGGTCGACGCCGACAAGTTTGCCGAGCAGATTGATGAGTGGGAGGCCTTCCGCACCGAGGCCTTTGAGTTCGCCTGCGACGAGGGCTTCGATCACCCGGCCTTTACCGACTGGGTCTGGCCCGACGCTGCGGCTGCAACTGCTGCCGACGGCACGCTCTCCGCAACGCAGATGACCGCGGGCGACAACGAGTAGGTAGGCATCCGGGACGGCCTCGCGC
>CATWKM010000095.1:0-5583 GCA_958351385.1 uncultured Collinsella sp.
CGCCGGATCCGTCCGCAACGCATACGCCGTCAGCAAAGAGCTTCCAGCTAGACGGCTCGCGAGAGTCGTCTCCAAGCAGCTTGATCTGCAGCACGTGCGGGCTGCCGGCGGCGCAGAGTTCTTCCTCGAGCACCTGCACCGTAAAGCGCATCTGGTGGGAGAGGCTGCTCTTGATCATGGCCGAGGCGTAGCCATTTGGCTTATCCAGAAGATGCATGTGATTCGGTTTGACGATCAGGTTGTGGAAGTTACGCTCGCTGCGCACGGAGAAATTGTCCATACGGACTCCTTTCATCGATGTTGGCAGGGCCACCGTGCCTCTTGGCCGGTTGGCGTCGGGATCGTGGAGCCAACTCTCTACCCCGACTCTGGATAAAATGCGCCCGCTCCTTGCGGGCAAGAGGAAGTCTATCAACGTGTACGGACAGAAATCAAGCGCCGCCTGCGAAATGACGCGTGAACGGCGTTGGTTTCCCAAGTGATTATTCGGCTTTCATCCGGAAAAGTGTCGAAATCAGCCGTGTAAAAGTACGGAAAAGTGTCGAAATAGGCACCTTAAAACTTCGGAAAAGTGTAGCTGGATGACAAAACAGCACTTAGAAGCCGGTGCTGGATGCGGGATCCTGCGGCCGCCTTCAGCTCTCGCTACTCGTCGTCCCCGTCGTTGGGGTCGCCCTTGAGGGTGTTGATGTCCAGGTACTCGTCATCGTTCTCTTTTTGCTGGGTCTCCGACTCCGCTTGGGTGGGGCCGGAGAACAGACGGAATCCCTCAAACGCAATGACGCCGAGCAGGGCAATGACAATGGCGATAAAGGCAACCTTGACTGCCTGCGGAAATTCCGAGAAATGCAGTGCCTTTTCCTCGGCGTAATAATCGGCGAAGCGCTCTTCGCCCGTGCTTTTGGTATACGCCGGCGCGGACGCGGCCTCCGGGTCATATTCCGGTGCAGGCGTGGCAGCGTACGGATCGTTGAGATAATCGCTCGATGCGGTGCCATAATCCTCGGTCTCGATGCGATCGGTGCCAGCATAGCCATCGGAATAATCGGAATATGCCGCACCGCCCTCATAGTCCGCGGCGCTCGTGTTGGCGGCAAAAAGCGGGTTAACTGGAACGTCGAGCGCCGGCATGCCGGTAGAGGTCTCATCCAGATCGGCTGCAGCCCAGGAATCGTAGGCAACCTGATGGGCAACGGGCTCATCGAGCCTTGTGACCGGAGACTTGCGTGCCGCAGGAACAGGCAACTGCTGGGCGCTGTACATAACGGTGCTGTCGGCCGATTTGTTCCGCGTCGCCGCAGCGAGAAATGCCGCCGTCTCGGACGGGTCGCTTGCGGGGCGGGGAGTGGGCGTGGGCGCCGAAATGGGTGCGGGCGTAGACGCGGGCGTCGAAACAGGCGGCTGCGCAGGAGTCGGCGCAGATGCGGGCTTAGGCGCAAGTGCGGAATTGGGGCTTGACGGGCGAACCCCACCGCCCATGAGTTCGTCGGCGGTCCACGGGCGATCATCCATCACGTCGTCAAGGCTCAGCGAAAACAGGTCGTCTTCACCCTCATCGAACATGCGGTGCACATGTCCACCAATTGCCGGAATCAATCCGCGACCGGTGCATGATGCCTTGCTCAACGCCATTCTGTTCCACCCTTTCGAAATACTAATGACATCGATTATATGGAACTTCCCAAGCGGCTCGGTCTTGGATTCATGCTTTCCAGAACTCGCGCCCAAAAGGGGAGGGGCAATCCAGGTGAGTGCCTACTTGTCGCCTGCTGCCGCCTTGGCCTCATTGAGGTAGCTATAGAAGCTGTATTTGGAGATGCCAAAGAACTCGCAGGCGCGCTCGCTCGACTTGGAAATGAGGAAGGCGCCGCGACGGTCGAGGTAGCCGATAGCGCGAATGCGCTCATCTTTGGTCATAAGTGCCGCGGGCTTGCCCACAAACTGCTCGCACTCGTGCAGCAGGTCCTCGAGCAGGTCACCGATGTTCTTGGTAATGGGCTCGGGCTCGGTATAGCCCGTGCCGCCGGTGCCGGTAAAGGCGTCGAGCGAACGCTCAAAAGCCTTCATAAGCGTAATGTCAAAGTTGATGCCCAAAATGCCGACGGGCTTGCCCTCGTCGTTGCGGATAAAGATGGTCGAGGACTTGAGCAGCTTGCCGTCGGTGGTCTTGGTGAGGTATGGCTCGCGGTCGTGCACGTCGGTGGTGCCCTCGTGCATGGACTCAAACACAATATGGCTGGGGCCGTCACCCAGTTTGCGCCCGCTGACGTGGCCGTTTTCGATCACTACGATGGAGTGGTCCACGTCCTCGGTCTCCAGGTCGTGGACGACGACTTCGCAGTTGGGGCCAAATTGGAGCGCCAGGCCGTGTGCAAGGCGCTTGTAAAACTCAATCTGTGCGGGGGTCATGGGTGCCTTCCTAAAAATTAGTTTGGGCACACTTTGCCATAAACCACACTTGTTCGCAAATAACGAAAGCGTCGCTGCGTTATGTGACCGTTCGGCGGCAAAAAGGTACCGATTACGGCAACAAACAATTTGTTAGGTTTACCAATCAAAAAGTGTGATAGAACAGTGCTAACAAACTTTTTGTTTGGCATCCACATAAAAGTTCAGTCGCATGAATGGGAATGGGCTGAAACGCGTATGCGGGGGCCGGCAAGAGAGGACTTAAGGAGTTCACCGTATGGCCGATAAGATCCAGTGGGCGGGCAACACGATGCCCAAGAGCGATGACAAGCACTTGGGAATCATGAGCCTCGACCACGTGAAGAAGGCCCGCGCCTTCCACCAGTCGTTCCCCCAGTACACCGTCACTCCGCTTGCCCGCCTGGATGGCCAGGCCGCGCGCCTGGGCCTGTCCAACTTGTGCGTTAAGGACGAGAGCTATCGCTTTGGCCTCAACGCCTTTAAGGTTCTGGGCGGTTCGTTTGCCATGGCCAACTACATTGCCGACGAGACCGGCAAGGACGTTGCCGAGTGCACCTTCGATTACCTGACCTCCGATCAGCTTGCCAAGGACTTTGGCCAGGCCACCTTCTTTACCGCCACCGACGGCAACCATGGCCGCGGCGTGGCATGGGCTGCCAACAAGCTGGGCCAGAAGGCCGTCGTGCACATGCCCAAGGGTTCCACCAAGCCCCGCTTCGATAACATCGCCGCCGAGGGCGCCACGGTGACCATCGAAGAGGTCAACTACGACGAGTGCGTGCGCATGGCCGCCGCCGAGGCCGACGCCTGCGAGCGCGGCGTCATCGTTCAGGACACCGCCTGGGAGGGCTACGAGAAGATCCCGTCCTGGATCATGGAGGGTTACGGCACCATGGCTTCCGAGGCTGCCGAGCAGCTGCGCGAGATGGCTATCAACCGCCCGACGCACGTCTTTGTCCAGGCTGGCGTAGGCTCGCTCGCCGGCGCCGTGGTGGGCTACTTCACCAACCTGTATCCCGATAACCCGCCCACCTTCGTCGTGGTTGAGTGCGCACCGGCCGCCTGCCTGTACAAGGGTGCTGCCGCCGGCGACGGCGATCCGCGCATCGTGGACGGCGACATGCCCTCCATCATGGCCGGCCTGTGCTGCGGCGAGCCCAACATCTTGGGCTGGGATATCCTGCGCAACCACACCACTGCCTTCGTGTCCTGCCCCGACTGGGTCACCGCTCGCGGCATGCGCACCCTGGGTGCTCCCGAGAAGGGTGACCCGCGCGTCATCTCCGGCGAGTCCGGCGCTGTGACCACCGGCCTGGTCGAGACTCTCATGCTTGATCCCGAGTACGCCGAGCTCAAGGAGCTCATCGGCCTGGACAAGACGAGCTCTGTGCTCTGCTTCTCCACCGAGGGCGACACCGATCCGGATCAGTACCGTCGCATCGTCTGGGAGGGCGAGTACCCCACCTGCTAGCAGGTCTGACCTGTCCGGAGGCAGCCGGAGGACTTTACTCCCTGCTCGGACAGTCCTGCTCGCACGGAGAGCACATTAAGTGCTCTCCGGCTCGTGCGGAACTCGCGACGGAGCAAAGTCCTCCGTCCGCCTCCTATGGTTACTTGCTTGTGGGGTGCTCGACCTCACGCTGCTTGGCACAAGTGATCTATCTGAAATATCTACCTGTAGGTAAACCCTTGTAGAAAGGTTAACTGTTATGACTAAGGAACTCGATTTTGAGGCAATTAAAAACGCTGCCGAGTCCCATCGTGCTGATATGACTCGCTTCCTGCGCGCCATGATCTCCCACCCCTCTGAGTCTTGCGAGGAGGGTGAGGTTGTCGCCTGCATCAAGGCCGAGATGGAGAGCCTTGGCTATGACGAGGTCAAGGTCGACGGCCTGGGCAACGTCATGGGCTTTATGGGCGAGGGCGACAAGATCATCGCCATCGACTCCCACATCGACACCGTCGGCATCGGCAACATCGAGAACTGGGATGCCGATCCCTATGAGGGCTACGAGACCGACGAGATCATTTACGGCCGCGGCGGCTCCGACCAGGAGGGTGGCATGGCTTCTGCTACCTACGCTGCCAAGATGATGAAGGACATGGGCCTCATCCCCGAGGGCTACAAGATCATGGTCGTCGGCACCGTCCAGGAAGAGGACTGCGACGGCATGTGCTGGCAGTACATCTACAACAAGGACGGCATTAAGCCCGAGTTCGTCATTTCCACCGAGCCCACCGACGGCGGCATCTATCGCGGTCATCGCGGCCGCATGGAGATCCGCGTCGACGTTCACGGCACCTCCTGCCACGGCTCCGCTCCCGACCGCGGCGACAACGCCATTTACAAGATGGCCGACATCATCGCCGACGTCCGCGCCCTCAACAACAACGGCTGCGACGAGTCGACTGACATCAAGGGCCTCGTCAAGATGCTCGACCCCAAGTACAACCCCGAGCACTTCGAGGACGCCCGCTTCCTGGGCCGCGGCACCTGCACCGTCAGCCAGATCTTCTACACCAGCCCCAGCCGCTGCGCTGTCGCTGACTCCTGCGCCATCTCCATCGACCGTCGCATGACCGCCGGCGAGACCTGGGAGTCCTGCCTGGACGAGATCCGCAACCTGCCGGCCGCCAAGAAGTACGGCGACGACGTGAAGGTCTCCATGTACATGTACGACCGTCCGTCCTGGACCGGCGAGGTCTACGAGACCGAGGCTTACTTCCCCACGTGGATCAACAAGGAGACCGCTCCGCACGTCAAGGCCCTCGTCGACGCCCACAAGGCCATGTTCGGTGACGAGCGCATCGGCTGCGAGCCCAGCATGGACAAGCGCGCCGGTCGTCCGTTGTGCGACAAGTGGACCTTCTCCACGAACTGCGTCTCCATCCAGGGCCGCTATGGCATCCCCTGCGTGGGCTTTGGCCCGGGTGCCGAGTCTCAGGCTCACGCTCCCAACGAGGTCACCTACAAGGACGACTTGGTCACCGCTGCTGCCATGTATGTGGCTGCCCTGAACCTCTACGATCCGAGCCAGGCCGATGGCGATGCCACCGTGTTCCGCGCCGGTCTGACCAACAACAAGATCGACTAGTCCCATTCCTTGATCTTGTTGAGCCGGGGGCCGCTCGTGTCCCCGGCACCCCCTGTTG
>CATWKM010000096.1:0-5391 GCA_958351385.1 uncultured Collinsella sp.
ACCTCCGTTGTGGTCAACTACTGGCTCAGCATGAAGTACGTGTTCGACCACCGCGAGGGCATGAGCCGCAAGCGCGAGTTCACGATCTTCACCATCCTGTCGGTGATCGGCCTGGGCCTCAACGACCTATACATGTTTGTGGGCGTCACGTTTTTGAGCATCGGCTACCAGGCCATGAAGGCCATCGCCACGTTCCTCGTCACCTGGTACAACTACTTCAGCCGTCGCTTCTTTCTCGAGGGCGCACGGTCGTAGTCGATTCGCTATTTGCTTGAATGTATAACCGGTTGGAATTCCCATTCCAACCGGTTTTTTTGTTTGCCGAAAGACCCGGCGACCCAGTCCCATTCGCATGAAAAACAGGCGGCCCGGATGTCTGTCCGAACCGCCCGTCTGGCGCGCTATGTCGAGGCCTCTAGCCTGTAACGTAATACCAGACCACGTTGTCGCCGTTGGAGAGAACGTAGTTGCTGCAGGCCGTCATAGGCGTTGTGCCGTTGACGGAGTACATCCAGCCGCTCGTGCCGCCGTACTGTTTCTCGGCCAAACCACCAATCGCGGAGACATATGTGCCGTACGACGAGCCATGTGCGTTGACAGAAAGACCCAGCGCGCACAGGGCATCGTAGACGGTAACGCCTTCGTTAAAGGTAAAGGTGCCACCAGAAGACACAGGATTGCCCACAGCGCTCGATGTGACCGAAACCGTCACTGTTACGTAGCTGGACTCCTGCGAGCCGCTCTGGCCGCCCGAGGAGGCGTTTCCACCATTAGAGGATGAGGCTCCATCAGACGACTGGCCACCGCCAGACGCATTGGAAGTATCACCGGCTCCCGTATTTTGGGCAGCGGATTTATCGCCAAACTTCTTGCCGTCCTGGTCCTCGGACTTCTTGTTATCCGAGTTCTTGTCCGATTCCTTGTTTGAAGACTCGGAATCGTCCTTGGACTTGGACTCATCTTTTGCGTCATTCGATGACTTGGAGTCCTCGGAACTGGCCTCGCCCGAAGCCATAGTCGAGCCAGACGCCTT
Source organism: uncultured Collinsella sp. (assembly GCA_958351385.1). Taxonomy (GTDB): domain Bacteria; phylum Actinomycetota; class Coriobacteriia; order Coriobacteriales; family Coriobacteriaceae; genus Collinsella. The sequence goes on from CATWKM010000096.1 coordinate 1,034, forward strand.
GGTGTCCTTGGTGACGACGCTCTCCCCCGTCACGGCCTGAATGATCCAGTCGATGGACCAGGCGCCGCTCTCGGAAGGATGGACGAAGCCCAGCGAGACGACGATCAGAATGGTGCACGCGGCAGTCAAAACGCCAAGGAGCGCCTTGCGACGAGGGGCGGACGCCGCCGAAGCGGCGCCCTGTTGCTTTGCATCGTCGAACTGAATGAACGAGGAATCTGGTTGCTTGGGGTCAGCGTCCTTGGATTTATTGGACACAGCCCCCACCTACCGACGTTTGGTGAACACGAACACGCCGACGATGGCGAGACCGATGACGCCGGCGGCAACGCCAACAATGGCGAGCGGGTTGGTGCCAGCCTCCTGCTCGGAGGCACTAGAGGACTTCTTAGCAGTGGTCGTGGAAGCAGCACCCGTATCGGACTTGGAATCGGACTTCTTGTCGGACTTGCTGTCCTTCTTGTCAGACTTCTTGTCAGACTTCTTCTCGTCCTTCTTATCGGACTTATCGGTGTCCTTCTTGTCGGACTTGTTGTCCTTGGTCTCGGTCTTGGTCGACACCGTCGTCTTGGTCACCGGCTTCTGACCCGGGGCGATAGCGCCGCCGGCCTGCTGGCCCTTCGTGCCGGAGCCGGAACCCGTGCCCGTGCCAGCACCGGAACCGTTGCCAGCGCCACCGTTGCCACCATTAGTGCCAGAACCACCATTGCCGCCAGGGTTAACAGCATTCTTGGTCCACTTGGCATACAGCGTCAGATCGGCCGTCACCGGCGCGATAAAGTCATACGCCTGCGTGCAAGCCTCATCGGTATACCAACCGCTGAAAGTATAGCCATCGCGCGTCGGATCGGCCGGCTTGACCAGCTTGCCATCGGCCGTAGCAACGAACTTAGTGTCGCAAGCAGACCCGCCGTTGGAATTAAAGGCAACCGTCCAAGACTCGACAGCCCCCAGCTTGAACAGAGTACCCGAATCATTGATGTAGTAGAGGTTGCCAGAAGCATCGGCAATGACCGGAGAGTCACAGTACTGGTAATGGCCAGCCGCATCATAAATCTGCGTCGCCTCTGCGTCGCCAAGCGTATAGCGATACACGCCACCGCCAGCAGAGTAGTTGACGTAATCCTTGCTATCCGCGCTGTTCACGGTGAAGTACACATAGGTCTTGCCGCCCTGAACACTCACCAGCGGAGTAGCAGCAATACCGTTGAGGCCAGCCGGCAGCGCCTTGCCGTCGGCAGCAGCGACCATCGTGGTCTTACCCGTCTTCAGGTTATAGAGAACCAGAGCAGAGCCCGTAGCCGTCTGTCCGCCGACAATCAGATTGTCACCAGACACCGCTGGGGCGCTCAGATTATTCGTAAGGCCCAGATCAACCGTCTTCTGTTCACTCAGCACACCCTTCGCCGAAAGCGAAATCACATGGAGCTTTCCGTCGTGCGTCATCTGATAGAAGGTCGAACCATTGGACGGATCGGCAATGCAATCGGCATTTGCGACAGCGCCGAGCTTCATGGTCGAAACGACATCGCCCGTCGTCTTATCAATGCACTTAAGCGTGCCCGCGCTCGTAGGAACAATGGTGTACTTATCCGTCAGCGCAGCGCCAGTCCAATAATAGCCCTCGGAAGGGTCAATGTTCTGCCAAGAGACTTCGCCCGTGGCAATCTTGATACGCTTCAGGGAGCCGTTGCCGTAGGTCGCGTTGTAGTTCTCGTCATACGAAATATCGACCGTACCAACATAGACATACTCGCCGTCCGAAACGACGGTGCAGGAGCTCTGCGTCAAGTCCGTCAAACCAGGCGTCAGCCACTTGCAGATCAGCTTGTCTGCAGTAATCGCCTGGACCGCACCGCCGTTGAGCGGAACGATGATAAGGCCGTTGGTATAGATCGGACGAGAGGTATAGCTCACCTTGGAGGCAAGCGGCGCAGAGGCAACCTTTTTGCCCGTGGACGAATCGATCTTAATGAGCTCGTTCTCGGTCGCGATGTACACAAAGCCGTTAGCGATGACAGGTTCGCTGCAGTTGGCATACTGCTGACCAGACTCGGCCTTCCAATCGAAGGCCCACTTAAGACCGGCGGCCTGCGCAGGTGTCTTGGCATCCGTTACGGTCGAACCGTTGCCACCGTTGCCGTAGCCGGCCCACTCGGCATCCCAATCAGGAGTCGTTGCACTCGGGTCCACGACAATCTTGTCGGGATCGGGCATGGGCGAATCGTCGGTGGTATAGGCAAGCGTAACCTTATCGTCGCTCTTGAGCGTAATCTGATTGGCGCAGAAAGAGGAGGCCTCTCCATTGATATACAGATGCCAGTATTTTTTGGTCGCACCATCATAGCCGTACGTCTTGTCTTCAAACGGCGAGTCGATGGAATTGAGGAACCAGTAGTCACCACTCTGGAGGCCGTTGTACGTAACGCCCTTGGCCTTCAGAGCCGCCTTAATAAGGTCCTGAGCCGTAGAGCCTTCGGGCAGAGAAACGTTGCTTGCCGAGCTCCAGCGAGTATTGTTGCCGTTGGCATCGGGACCGATAACATCGACGGACCCAAGAACCTGGCCAGGAAGGGCATCGGCGTCAGCACCATACATAAAGGTGACGGCATCGCCCTCTTGGAGCTCGTAGTTGCCGGCCCCGACCTGGGCGAACTTGCCATTTACATAGAACTGCCAATAACTTTTGGTCGCAGGATCATACTCATAGATCTTACCGTCAAGCGGCGAGGTAATGCCGCTGAGGCACCAACCCCAAGGCTCTTCTCTAGCATCGAGAGTAAGACCAGTCTGCTCAAGGAGATCCTTAGCAGTGGAGCCTGCCCTGAGGCTCATCTGACCCGTCGAAGCCCAAACCTGCTGCTTGCCGTCCTTGTCCTTGCCAAGCACCTGAACGGAAGCACGGACGGAATCAGAGGGCAACTGGTCGCCCCAGCCACCGTAGAACCACGTAACGGTATCGCCGGCATGAATGGTGACATTGTCCGCCGTGTAGTCGCTCGACTTGCCGTTGATGAACAGCTGCCAAGAGGTCGAATAATCGAGCGGCGTACCCAGCTCAACGCCGTTGTACTTAAGGCTCAGAATGAAGGAGCCTGCAGCAACGGCGTCGATGCCATTCGCCTCGAGCGCGACCTTCGTAAGGTCAAGTGCGCTCGAGCCGGACGTCACCACATACTGCGCGTTATCGACCCAAGTCTGAGTCTTGCCCTGGGCATCGCGACCAATGACGGTCACATTTGCGGCAACCTGGTCCTTAACGACAGGGGACGAGCTACCAGCCGTATAGGCAAACTCAATCTTCTGCCCCTGGGTGAGCTTGACGCTGTTCGCGCCAACCGAGGAAGACGCACCATCAACAAAGAGCTGCCAGAAGGCACCAGTTGTCGCGTCGTAGGCAAGCGTGCGGCTATCTGTCGGGGACGTGATGCTCTTGAGGTAGAACCCGTATGCCGTGTTTGCATCGTAGTCTGCCTTGAAGCCCGTCTTCTGCTGCAGCTTAATAAAGGCATCCGCAGCCGTCGCGCCCTCGTCGAGCTTGAGCTGCGTAGGTGCCGCCCAGGTCTGAGCCTTGCCGTCGGCATCGGTGCCGATAATCGAGAACGAGACCTCGACTTGCTTCTTGGCGACATCGCCAGTTTCCGTCGGGTTCTCTGCCTGGACGGCAGCCACGGCGGCAGATCCTGCTTGGCCAGCGGATGCCGTCGAAGACTGCTCGCTCGCGGTAGGGTTCTCCCCCGTCGCCGAGCCCTCGTCGCCAGTTGCCGCCTCTGTTGTGGCGGCACTAGCTGCAGGCGCGCCCTCGGAATCCGAAACCTCGGCCTTACCCTGGTCGGCAGCACCGCCCGCAAGCGCTGCGTCCTCGCCCGGCGTCGTAGCCTGAGCCACAGCCTCGGCAATGCCCTCGGCGCCCTCGGCCCACAGCTGAGCCGGCGTGGTGCCAAAGGCCATCGCGAAGGCCAGGAATGCCACCAGGCCGCGCTTGGCTACGCCGCGCGCAATTGCGCCACGGCGATGCGAGACGCGCTGGCGCTCGTCCACAAACATATCCATTTGTCTCCCATTGTCTGTACTTGGAGCGTTGCCTTGAGGCTGCCCCACGTCATCGCGCATGTTGCGCTCGAGTTCCCCCATCGGGGTCCCCCTTCCCCCCAGAGCCCTATGCACACCGGCGGCATACGCCGCAGCCGCATGCAAGATGGGAGGCGATCCGACTTAACCTTAACGACTCGGGCACGTCGTCCGATCTGCGACGCGAACATCCCGAGCCAAGAGGAATTACGGTTACTGGTACAGCCGGGGACTTGCACCCCAATTCTCCCAAACGCGCAGGTAAACCGCGCATTCGTGCGTCTCCG
>CATWKM010000097.1:0-5386 GCA_958351385.1 uncultured Collinsella sp.
GCGAACCGTCCTGCGTGCATCCGGCGGGGGAGCGCAATATCGAGGTTACCCTTGCGGCGCTTTCTTCGTGCGCCAGGGCTGCTGCCGAGCGTGACGACCGCGTGATGGTTGAGCATGTCGAGGCCCGCGTCCAAGGCCCCGACGATTCGCACGTCCGTTTTAAGGTCGAAGCTATCGCGCTTGACGATAAGGACGTGGCATCTCTGGCTACCGCGATGCAGCAGCGCATCGAAGAAGCCTGCGATACCATGCTCGGCGCGCCGGGTACGACCGCGCGCGTCCGTTTTTTGCCGTCCAAGACTACCGTCCAGACCGTGGAGGTTTCCGGTGAGTGATACCAATCAAGATAAGACCGCTCGTACGCCGCGCCTGACGATTGACCAGAGCGCCACGTCGGCGAGCGAACCTGTTGATTCCAAAGCAGAGGCAACCGAGTTACAAGACGCGGCAGCCGCGGATTTTGACGAGGCTATGGGTCTCATCAAGGGTACGGGCGCTGCCATCTGGAGCTATGCTGTGCGTCATCCCAACACCACGCTCGGCGCCGTCGCCGGCTTTATCCTCGCCGTGTTGGTGCTCACGTTGGGTCTGTGGGACACGCTCGTCATTGCATTCTTCGTGCTGATCGGCGCTGTGATCGGCCAAATTCGCGACGGCGAGAACGGGGTCGTCAACTTCTTCGGCCGTCTGTTTAGCGGCCGCTAATATGTATTCGACTGTCGCATCCGCGGCAGGCATAAGGAGGAACCATGGCTTTTAATACGAAGGTCGATGTAGCCGATACCGAGCTCGAGGAGAACGAGGCAGTCGTCGCCGAAGCTGAGGATGTGACGCTCGAGGACGAGGCTCTCGTCGAGGCCGAGTCCGATACGGATGAGGACGACGAGGAAGCGGATGAGTCCGAGGACTCGCTGACCTATTCCAACGGCGTGATCGAGAAGATCGTTGCCATGGCCACCCGCGAGGTTCCGCACGTTCTGGGCATGAAGGGTAACCTCATGCACTTTGTGCAGGAGCAGTTTGGTGCCGAGAATCTGACCAAGGGCGTGACGGTCGAGGTCACCGACGATAATCGCGTGGTCGTCAACATCTCCGTCATCATCGAGTACGGCGCCTATGCGCCCGCGATCTTCGACGATGTCAAGGCACGTGTCACCGAGCGCCTTGCCGCGATGACCGGCCTTGAGGTGGCGGGCGTCAACCTGCGCATCGAGGATGTCATCACCCCCGAGGAGTACGAGCACCGCACCAGCCAGCACGAATAACCTTCCAAAAAGGACAGGTTTGTTTTGGCAGGTTTTATCTGCGAAAACATTAAACGGCCGACCGCGCAAGCAAAAGCGTGGCCGGCCGTTTCTGTACGCTCCCGATATAGTCATACCGCTCGTCTAACTAAGGGTTGCAATCCCCACGTTCCGCGTTACTCTAATGGGCGCATTGTTTCCAAATTGTTAACGAGGGGTTGCCGTAATGGCTGACGAGCACGAAACAGAAAGCAAGGCATGGGCAATTGAGGCCGCTGCAGCAGAGGCGGCGTCGCGTGCTGCCGAGGAGGTGCATCGTCCTCCCGTAGTGCCGATGGAGCGCGTGGTCGATCGCGATGTTATCGAGCGGGGCGAGCGCGCTGGTCGCAAGCGCAGCCAGGAGCCGGGCTTTCCGCGCTTTTTTGCCGAGCTCAATTTGGGCCTGATCCTCACGGCCTTTGCCATCGTCGCGTTTAAAACCCCTAATCACTTTGCTTTTGGCGGCACCTCGGGCGTGTCGGTCATTCTGTCCACGCTGTTCCCGACCCTGCCTGTCGGCGTTTTTATGTGGATTATCAATGCGGTCCTGGTCGTTTTGGGCTTTATCTTTTTGGAGCGCAAGGCAATCCTGTGGAGCGTCTTTGCCTCGTTTGCGCTGTCCGCCTATGTCTCGCTGTTTGAGCTCTTTATTCCGACCGATGTCTCGATGACGGGCGATATGTGGCTCGACCTGTGCTTTGCCGTGATTCTGCCGGCGCTCGGCAGCGCTATCGTCTTTGATATTGGTGCCTCGACGGGCGGCACGGACATCCTCGCCATGATTCTCAAACGCCGCACCACGCTTGAGATCGGCCGTGCGCTGCTGTTGGTCGATATCGGCATCGTGACCATCGCGGCCTTCTTGTACGGCCCGCGCGTCGGTCTGTATTGCGTGCTTGGCCTGTTTGCCAAGACGCTCGTGGTCGACAAGGCCATCGAGAGCATTCACCTGCGCAAAGTCTGCACGGTCATTTGCTCCGAGCCCCTTAAGGTCGAGGAGTTTATCGTCAAACATCTCAACCGCACGGCGACTATCAGCCGCGGCTTCGGCGCCTTCTCGGGCAAGTGCGTGACGGTGATCATGAGCGTGCTGAGTCGTCGCGAGGCCGTGCAGCTGCGTCGCTACGCTCGCGAGATCGATCCGGGTGCCTTTATCACGATCGTCGACAGCTCCGAGATCGTCGGCAAGGGTTTCCGCGGAACGAACTAACGCGGTCGAGCTTATCAAACAATCGAATAGCGCCCTGCGCATTGCAAATGCGTCATGTTGGAGTATTTGTCCCCACATTGGGTGATAATGATGCCAAAGACATCGTTTGCGATCCAGATGATTCGCTCAAGATACGAAGGGATGATCTCGATGTTCTGTTCGCAGTGTGGTGCCCCCATGGGCGACAACGATAAGTTCTGTGGTGCGTGTGGTGCCCCCAATGCCGGTGCCGCAGCCCCTGCCCCTCAGGGTCAGCCCCAGCAGTTTGTTCCGCAACCGCCCGTGGCGAATGCGTCCAAGGGCTGTGTGGCTCAGGCGTTTGAGGACATGACCAAGACGCCGGGCGTGCTGCAGCGCGTGTGCCAGATCGCCTTTTTGCCGGCGCTGATTTGTGTTGTGTCGGTGCTCGTGCTGTTCATTCCCGTTATCGGCGGTATCGCGGCTGCCATCGGCTTTTTGGCAGCTTGCATTGCGAGCGTGTGTGGTTCCGGCTTTGGTATTGAGTGGGGTCGCGATCTGTCGCTCAAGGTTGATGACGGTATGGATCGTCCACTCATGCGTTCCACGTCGTTTGGCCTCGGAGTCTTTTCGAGCGTTATCTCGGTCGTGCTCGAGGTTATCGCTGCCATTCCCGTTATCGGTGTAGTGCTTTCGCTGGTGGAGAGCGTGGTAATTGGCGCCGCGGGCTCGTATTCGTATTACGGCTCTTATGCACTCGAGGCAGCGCTGTTCGGCTCGCTTGGCCTGCTTGTCCTGGCTATGATTGCCACGGCGGTCTTGGGGGTCTTCTTTAAGATGTTCGCCGACATTGCCGTGATGCACTTTGCGGTGACCGGTCGTGTCGAGAGCGCGTTTTCGCTCGATAAGGTCTGGGCGGCCTTTAAGCACAACAAGACCAAACTGTTCTGCGCTTCGTTCCTTCCCGAGTTTTTGACGGGCCTGGTCGCCAACGTTGTCACCTGGATCCTGACGTTCGTCTTTGGCACCATTGCCTCTGTCGGTATGTATAGCTACTACTACCGTCCTTCGGCTATTGAGGCGCTTGTTACCGGCGGTGGCATCACGCTCGTATTGTTCTTGGTGCTGACGGCGTTTGTCACGGTATTCCTTACGGTCTTTGGCAAGATGCTCAAGCATCGTGCCGTTGGCTATTGGGTAGCGCGTTATGCAGCTGAATGGGCTGATGAGGATAAGGATGACGTCCTGACCTTTGTGCTGCCGTTTGAGAAGAAGTCTGCTCCGGCTGGTTTTAGCACCGACGCAGCGCCCGTATCCGATTCCGCTGCGGCGCCTGCGCCCGAGCCCGAGCCCGAGCCCGCGCCCGAGCCCGTGCCTGAGCCTGAACCTGAGCCCGTGCCTGAGCCCGAGCCCGCGCCCATGCCGGAACCGGAGCCCGAGCCTGCGCCTGAGCCCGTGCCTGAGCCCGAGCCTGCGCCAAGCTCCGACGAGGACCCGCAGGACGAGTAACCCTGCCACCTGCCATTTGGGGACGGGGTAGAAACGGTAGAAATAGCGCTTGACAAATAAGCGGGGACGGACGTGCCGAAGCGTCCGCCCCCGCTTTGATATCGCGATGCGGCTATGACTGCGAGATGGTCGTGGATCGACTACTCGTCGTGCTTCTCCTCGCGGCGAGCGGCGGCACGTGCATCGTGGATGCCCTTGATTGCGGCGTGTCGGGCGGTGCGGGCATCGTGCATGGCGTCGCGGGCCTCGGCGGCCGTGGCCTTGGCAGAGCGCAGCTTGGCGGCCAGGTCGGGATTGGTCTCGGCAACCGCGGCGATCGTGGGGCCGTCGAGCTCTTCTTGCGTGGGCTCGGCCAAAAAGTCGATGGCATATTGGGCGGCTACCATGGAGCCCTTGGCGAGCACGCTCTCGTCGATCTTGTAGAAGCAGGAGTGCTGGGCATAGGTGGCGCCGATCTGGGGGTTGCGCGTGCCAACAAAGGCGAGCACGCCCGGCACACGGCGCAGGTACTCCGAGAAATCCTCGCCCGAAAGCGTGCCGCGGTAATGGCCCTCGCCTGCGGGGCCCAGGCACTTGAGCACAGCTTGGCGGCAGCGCTCGCTCGAGGCGGCATCGTTTTCGACCTTGTAGTTGGCGATGGTGTAGTCGGTGAGTTCGGCCTCGGCACCTAGTGCTGCTGCGGTGTGCTCCACGATGCGGCGCATAAGCTCGGGCATTTCCTCATGTGTCTTGTCGCCATAGGTGCGCACTGTGCCAGCGAGGTACGCCGTGCCGGCGATAACGTTGCGCGCGGTGCCGCCGTGCAGTTCGCCGACGGTGATGACGGCGGGTTCGTAGGGGCTAATCTCGCGCGAAACGATGGTCTGCAGGGCATTGACGATCTCGGCGGCAACCATAACGGCGTCGTGGCCGCGCTGGGGCATGGCGCCATGGCACGAGGTGCCGCGGACATCAATGCGGAACCAGTCGGTGTTTGCCATGCGCGGACCGGGCTCGCAGCTCACGGTGCCGGCATCGACCTCGCTCCAGATGTGCGCGGCATAGGCACCGTCGACACCATCGAGTACGCCCGTGCCGATCATGAGCTTGGCGCCCTGGCCGTTTTCCTCGCTGGGCTGGAATACGATACGAATCTCGCCGTGGATGTCATCGGTCATGTGGCGCAGAATCTGCAACGTGCCGAGCATCATGGCGATATGGCAGTCGTGGCCGCATGCATGCATGCAGCCCTCGTTGACGCTGGCGAACTCCTCGCCGGTCTGCTCGGTGACGGGCAGGGCGTCGATATCGGCGCGCAGCAGGATGCGGCGGCGCGGCGTGCCGTCCTCGCGGTAGGCATCCGGCGCGGTACCGCGAAGCGTTGCCACCAAGCCGGTCTTGAGCGGACGCTCGTAGGGGATATTCATGGCATCGAGCTGGTTGGCGA
>CATWKM010000098.1:0-5287 GCA_958351385.1 uncultured Collinsella sp.
TCCATCGATGCCGCTTGCCGTCTGACCTTCCTGTTGACTGGTCAGCGTATGAACGCCGGCGATATCGCCCGTGTGGACGAGGATGAGCTCGAGAGCATGCGCGTGCCTTCGGGCGAAGGTGTTATCATGAGGCCCGCCGTCGACGCTCGCTACGTTGCCAAGGTGCCCGCTAACGAGGTCAGCGAGGGTCTTCGCTACCTGCTCGATCATCTTGAGGACGAGGACGATGGCGAGGACGACGAGGAGTAAGTGACCCCGTTCGTCGAAAGATTGTAAATACCTAAGTGAGCGCGGCCTTGCACATGCGGGGCCGCGCTCTTGCGTTAGCATGAGACTACTTGTTTGGCTGTCAGCGGAGGCGATTGGCAATGGATAACTATTTGGACTTGATGCGCGCTCGCCGCGAGCAGATTCTGGAACGTTTTTATGCGGCGCTCGATCGCGCGGGCCGCCCCCACGACGCCGCGCGCCTCATTGCCGTGTCCAAGACCGTTGGTGTCGATGAGACCGTTGCCGCCATCCAGGCGGGGTATCGCCATTTTGCCGAGAACCGCCCGCAGGAGCTGGTTCGCAAGCTCACGGGTCTGGCGGAGCATCCGGAGCTGCCCGAGGTGCGCTTCGATATGATCGGCAACCTGCAGACCAATAAGATCAATGCGGTGCTGGGCTCAGCCGAGCTGATTCACTCGGTGGGTTCGCTGCATCTGGCGCAGGCGATCTCGAGCCGTGCTGTCCGCAAGATTGAGGCAGGCGAGCTCGCCGGCCCCCAGTGTGTGCTCATCGAGGTCAATGTGAGTGGTGAGGAGTCGAAGGGAGGCTTTTCGCCCGATGAGATTCGCGCCGCCGCGGGTGAGCTTGCGGAACTTGAGGGAATTTGCGTACAGGGGCTTATGACTATGGCGCCCCGGGGGAATAAGGATGTGGCACGCCGCACCTTTGCGGGGCTTCGTGAGCTGAGGGATGAGCTGGAGGCGGCGCATCCCGATTTGAACCTGCCTGAGCTTTCCTGCGGCATGAGCGAGGACTTTGAGCCTGCCCTTGAGGAGGGCTCTACGCTCGTTCGCCTGGGCAGGGTAGTATTTAGCCCGGAGTTTGCAGTAAAATAAGGCTCTGAAGTGCGCACTGATTATCGGGGTGCCTGCACTAAACCGCGAGAGGACACAACCATGGGCTTCCTTGACGAGATTAAAAATAAGATGCACCTGGGCGGCCAGCAGGGTTACGACCAGGGTTATGGCCAGGACGACGACTACGGCTACGATGACGGCTATGACGATAGTTATCAGGGCAACGGCTACAGCGGTGCTTCGGGCGAGGGCTTCTACACCCAAGACGAGCCGAGCAACGGCCTGCTTGGCCAGACGCGCCGCGGTGAAGCTGAGTCGGTTGCCGTGTATACGCGCTCCGGTCAGCTTGTCGGCGATGACTCCCGTCATGCCACGACGTATAACCCGCCTTCGCGCTCGCAGGACAGCGTTGCGAGCGGTTATCGTCCTGGTGCCTATGACACGCCGTCGAGCTACGCCGAGAACACCCGCGCCCGTGCCGCCGCTGCGCCCGCGCCTGCACCGAGCGACGCCTCGGCCTATGCGAGCAATATCATCAACGCCACGCCGCAGCTGCCGGCCTATGTCCTGCGCCCCGAGAGCTATGACGACGTGGAGACCGTAGTGCGCCGCGTTCGCACCAAGCAGCCTGTCGCACTGATTTTTGTGGGCGTACGCACCGAAGTTGCCAAGCGCGTCTTGGACTTCTCTTACGGCTTTGCCTGCGGTCTGGGTGCCACGGTCAAGGAGGTGGGCGACCGCGTGTTCATGGTGCTGCCCGCCGGCTGCGAGGTCAAAGATTCCGATCTCAAGAAGCTTCGTGCCGACGGCTACCTTAAGTAAAGACAAGACGAGGAGATTCCCATCAACATCTACACTATCGTCCAGCTGGTCAACACGCTGTTCAACTTCTATTCCACGCTCATTGTCGTCTACTGCTTTATGACGTGGATTCCCATGAAGCAGGGTGGTTTGCTTCAGGATATTGCTGCGGTGCTCGATAGCGTGTGCGGTCCGTGGCTCAACCTGTTCCGTCGTTTCATCCCGCCGATGGGCGGTATCGATTTTTCGCCGGTCGTTGCGATTATTGCGTTGCAGTTGGTGCAGAGGCCGGTTCTGCAGCTTCTTATAGGTATACTCGTATAGAACTGACTTAGTAACTTACGTCGGGCGTATAGCGCCGAGGCGATGAAAAAGGAGACTTGTTATGGCTATTACCCCTGCAGACATCCAGGCTCAGACTTTCTCTGAGGCCAAGCGTGGCTACGATCCCGCCGAGGTCGACGTCTTCTTGGAGACGCTGTCCTCCGAGGTTGACGCTATGCTCGCTAAGATCGTCGACCTTAAGGGTCGCCTGACTGCTACCGAGCAGCAGCTTGCCGATGCGCAGGCTCAGCTTGCCCAGGCTCAGGATGCCACCGCCCAAGCCGTTCCTGCCGCCCCCGTGGCTGCTCCCGCCCCTGACTTCTCCGCTCAGGAGCGCCAGATTTCCGCTGCCCTGATCGCTGCCCAGCAGACCGCTGAGACCATCGTCAACGATGCCAACGAGAACGCTGAGCGTATCCGCAACGAGGCTGACGCTAAGGCCCGCGAGGTTATCCGCCAGGCTCTGACCGAGAAGCAGGCCGAGCTCGAGGAAATCGATCGTCTCAAGGCTTCCCGCGAGGAGTTCAAGGCCGAGTACCTCAAACTCATCCAGCACTTCATGGACGATGCCCAGAACTCCTTCCCGGCCGACCTCATGGCCTCCACGCCGGTCGGTTCTGCCGCTTCTCCTGCGGTGACTGTTCCCGCCGAGCCGCTGCCCGTCGCTGACCCGGTTGTCCCCGTGGCCGATCCCTTCGCCCCGATCGACAACTTTGCTGCCGACGACCTGGACTAGCATCAGAGCTACAATCTAGTGTCCTTAAGAGGAGCTCGCACCTGCGGGCTCCTTTTTTGTGGCTGTATACGGGTTGGGAAACAAAACGCCGAGCTCTGCATGCGATAGGACAGAACTCGGCGAAGGGCGCGTGGTAAAAGGTAGATTTTAAGGTATGTCTAAAACTACTTGAGGAGGAAGTTGGAGAGGGGAATAGTGCGGGCCTCGCGATGCTCGGGATCGGCGATGTGGTCGGCGGGATAGCCACAGACGAGCATGTGATAGGGATAGACGCACTTGGGCAGATTGAACTGCTCCTGTGCCACCTCAGGCTTAAAATGGCATACCCAGCACGTTCCCAGGCCCTGCTCGGTGGCCTCCATCATCATCTGGTCGCACACGATGGACGTATCGATTTCACTGGAATTCATCTGGTCATACGGGCGCACCCAAGCATCATCGGTAACGCTGCAAATAAGGAAGACAAGCGGAGCTCCAAAGATAGACCCATCACGAGCAAACCGAGGCTGACAAGCAGCAGCCTTCTCCAACAGCTCAGGCGTATCCAGCACCATCACACGGGCTGGATGATTATTACAAGCAGAAGGAGCAATACGCCCAGCCTCAACAATGGCATCCACCACAGCCTGCTCAACAGAACGGTCCTCAAACTCGCGACAAGAATACCGACCACGAGCCAGATCCAAATAAGACATACAAGCCCTCCTAAAATTAAAAATCAAACAAACCAAAAGTAACCCAAAGAGTACCCAAAGCAGCAATCAGCCAAACGCTCATCAAGGGCCAAAGTGTCCGAACGGATACCAAAGGTCCCTTCAGCCAAACCCCCATCGCGCTAAATCTATCAGCCAAAGTTCCCAATGGTGGTGCATAAGGGAGCGGGCCCGGCCACTAATAACCTTTTGAACGACTCTGCTTGCAGCCGGAGTGAAAAAGGTTATTAGTGGCCGGGCCCGCGACCGGTGGGACATGTACCCCCAATTAACTGTTCTTCATGACAATCGAATCCACGACATCGGCCACATTCTCGCAGCAGTCGGCGCAGTACTCCAGGAAGGCGTACACGTCACGCCAAGCGATGACCTCGAGCGGGTCCTTGCCGTTAACGTGCAGGTTACGCATGGCGTTGATATAGAGCTCGTCGGCCTCGGACTCGATGGTGTTGATCTGGATGACGAGCTCGCGCAGCGTCTTGGACTTGCGGTAGTTAGGCAGCTCGACCATCAGGTCCTTCATGGCGCGGCAGGCGTCGGTCACCTTGTGGGCGATGACGATGGCGTCGGGATGGATGCTCTGGATGTTGGTGAAGTAGACGCGCTGCACGACGCCCTCGATACGGTCGAGCACGGTGTCGAGCGAGCAGCTCATCAGGTCCAGGTCCTCGCGCTCAAGCGGGGTGATAAAGGCGGTGAGCAAGGCGTCTTCGAGCTCGTGGTGCTTCTTGTCGGCCGCATGCTCGATCGCATGCATCTTGTCGAGCATATCGTGAATCTTTGCAGGATCGAAGTTCTCGAAAATCTTGGTGAGCAGCTCGGCGGCCTGGACGGCAAGGTCGGCGCAGGCGACGTAGTTGTCAAAGTAGAACGAATCGGGTTTCTTTGCCATGAGTGGGTCCTTTCGAGGCGAAGACGGGTGGGCGAGGTGTTACGGTCCGGATGGACGTTCGGTTTGACTAGATGAACATCATGAACAGCTTGGCCATGACAAAGCTGATGAGTCCGCAGGCGGGGAAGGTGAAGAACCAGGTGAACATCATGTCCTTGACGACGCCGAAGTTGATGGCCGAGAGGCGTTTGACGGCACCGACGCCCATGATGGCGCAGGTCTTGATGTGCGTGGAGGACACGGGGATGCCGGTAAGGGTGGCAAGCAGCAGGTTCGCGGCGCCCGCCAGGTCGGCGGAGAAGCCCTGATACTTTTCGAGCTTGACCATGCTCTGGCCAACGGACTTGATGATGCGCTCGCCGCCCACGCTGGTGCCGATGCCCATGGTGGCCGAGCATAGCAGCATAATCCAGATGGGGATGCCGGCATCGCCGACGCTCGTCTGGCCGCTGGCAAAGGCCACGCCTAAAAAGAGCACGCCGATGAACTTCTGTCCATCCTGCGCGCCGTGCATAAAGCTCATGGCCGCAGCGCTCGCGATCTGAGCGTATTTAAAGAAGACATTGGCACGTCGCCTGTTGGCGGCGGCGAAAAGAATCGAGACGAGCTTGCACAGGACCCAGCCCATGACAAAGCCCAGACCGATGGAGAGCGCCAGGCCGTAGATGACCTTCATCCACTCGTGGACGTTGACGCTGCTCGCACCGCCGAGGGCGATGGCGGCACCGGTCAGGCCGGCGATAAGGCTGTGGCT
>CATWKM010000099.1:0-5035 GCA_958351385.1 uncultured Collinsella sp.
CTCCCAAGCTGGGCAAACGTTTTATCAAGGTTGACCACATATCCCGGGTTGGACTGTGCCCCTCCAAAATGCGCCCCGTTCGCCGCCAAAAATCGACCGTTTGCGGCACCGTGATACCGCTCGGCCGTCCAAGGTGCCGACATTTGTGCGACATCCGTCTTCGTGGTGCAAAGGTGCAAGTCCAAGTGCGGCACCCCCGGTGTGCCACATGCGGGTAAACTAGAACTTTATATAGAGACATTTGAACCCTAACCGCAGCAAAGGAGGCCCCATGGCATTCGATCCCATTCAAGAGGATTGCCATCGCCTCGTTCTTGAGGCCTTGCGCCGCGACAATATCCCACTCACCGACGGTGCCGCCGTAGAGCGCCTGATGGAACAATTCACCCGTAACCCTGCACCACTCATCGTGCACGACCGCGACCGTGCTGGTCACCTCATTGCCAAGGTGATCGAGGCTGTCGACTACCGCATTCCCTTTATCCCTGACGATACCCAGGCAGAGCAAGAAGAGGCCGCAGCCGAGAACATGCTCCGCGAGGCAGCCGCGCTCGATCCGAGCAACTGGGATGCCCAGCGCATGCTGTGCGCCCTCACCGCCAACTCCAACGAGGAGTACGTACAGTACTTGGTATCCAAGCGCGATGAAGTCGAGCACGACCTGGCACTCAAGATCGCCTCGGCGCAGGACCCCTACGAGCGCGAAGCCGCAGGCGACCTTATGCGCCGTCCCTACCTGCGCTGGCTTGCCGCCCTTGCGTCACGCGCCCTCATTAGCGGCCGCTATCGCATGTCGCTCGAAGCTGCAAACTGCAGCCTCGACTTTGCCCCCAACGATCCGGCTGGCGTCCGCCACACCGCGATGCTCGCCATGGCAAAGCTCGAATACCCCGCCGAGGAGCTCAAGCGCTTTCGCTCTGCCCACTCCGTCCCCTATCTCGCCAACACGCCGCTACGCCGTCGTCCCAAGGATGCGGAGCGTGACTTGGACCCGTGGACGCTCATCGCGCTGATGAGCGCTACCTGGCGCGAGCTGGACTACGAGGGTGCCGAGCACTACTTGCGCATCCTTGCACGCTCGTGCCCGCACGCAGCCGAGGCGCTCTACTTTCAAACCGAGTTTCCCGATGGCGTCTATGCCCGCGTCAACGTGGGTCCGGGTTCCACCGACGAGCTTGTCCTTGCGCTGTCCGAGGCGACGCCGGTGCTGCAAGAGGGCCTGGGCGCCCCCGACAACGCCAGCTTTGCCGCCTGGGTCGCCACCAGCGATATCGTGCGTTCCCAGATCGACGAGCGCATCCTGCGCGCGGCCGAGCAGGGGCTTCCATTTAAGGGAGGAGACCTCTAATGGATCCGAGCGTCTACATCCCCGCCTACCTGGAGCGCGCCTATGTTGCGTCGCACCCCGAACTCACCGATGCAGCACGCGAGCTTGTCCATAACGACGTGAGCGTCAACCCTCACAAGTATGCGCAGACCGAGCACGCCCAGGCGCTGCTGTCCTATGCCGGCGTTCACCGCCACCTGCTCGACGAGCTTCATCGCATCGAGGACATGGGAAGCGACGAGGAGTTTGAGCAGACGCGCAACCGCCTGTTCGATGACATGCGCGATGAGCTGCTCAAGATCGTCCGCATCGATGCGCATGTCCTCGATGCCCAGCTGCTCGCCATCATTTTGGCGGACACGCCCGTCGACGCCTGTCTAGGCGACTTGATGAAGCTCGAGGCGACCACGGCCGATTACTTGCAGCAAAGCGTGCCCGGGTTTGACATGGATGCCCCGCACTACTGGGCCAGCAGAGTGCTGGCAGACGGCGTGACAGCTGCCGACCTCACCGTAAGCGAGCCGGCTTTAATCGGGTGGCTCCACACGCTCGAGGCCATCTCGCAGCTGTGCATGGCGAGTGCTCGTTACCGTGCTGCCGCTAACTATGCCCGCCGCGTTCTTAAGGCAGAAGGCTATCCCACCCGAGCTGCAGGCACCGTGCTACTCGCCCTCGCTCGCCTGGAAGACGAGGACGGCTTTTTTGCCCTGGCCCACCAGCTCGAGGAACAGATGGGGGCCGATGCCCTCGAGAGCTCCCCCTGGTACCTACTCGCCCGCACGATCCTGTTGTTCAAAACAAACAAGATACGCCCGGCGACACGCGCGCTGCGCGAGTTTGCCAACCGCTGCGAGGGCGGCGCGTTCTTTTTGCTGAACCCCATGTATCAGACGCCATACCTTCCCTGCCGGCCCGAACCGCACGACCCCTGGGACCTTTCGCATCAGGCAGTTTGGGAAGCCGACGGCATTATCTCGGATACTCCCGACTTTGCCCCCTGGGCCAACGCTTGCGAAGACGTATCGCAGCTTGCCCAGGAATTTGCGCGCCGTTACGGCTTTTAACGGCGCAAACGCCACGACCATGTCATTTACGTTAGGAACGGCTTCATGAACTTCCGCTCTTCTCTCGCCTGCGCCTCGAGCGATATCGCCCGCTGGGGGCTGCGCTCCGTCCTTAAGCGCCAGGGCGGCGTACTCCCCGGCCGCATCGCCATGAAGATCAACCCCGAGCTGCTAAGCGACCTCGCGAGCCTGGTCGACCGCAGCGTGGTGATCACCGGCACCAACGGCAAGACCACCACCTCCAACCTCATCGCCGATGCCGTTGCCGCCAGCGGCGCCACCGTGGTATGCAACCGCGCCGGCAACAACATGGAGCCGGGCGTGGTGGGCGCGTTGCTCGAGGCGCGCGGCAACCTTAAGCGAACGGCCAGCAGCAAGCGCGTAGGCATCTTTGAGTGCGACGAGCTCTACACGGTGCGCGTCCTGCCCAAGCTCAAGCCGACCTACTTTGTACTGCTCAACCTGTTCCGCGACCAGCTGGACCGCTACGGCGAGATCGACCACACCCAGGACGTCATCGCCCACGCGCTGGAGCTTTCGCCGGCAACGACGCTCATCTACAACGCCGACGATCCGCTGTGCGCCTCGATCGCCGCACGCGTCCCCAACACGAGCATCGCCTTTGGCATCGACGGTGCCACGGGCACCGAGTCCGATCGCATTAGCGACTCGCGTTTTTGCTCACAGTGCAACGCGCCGCTGGAGTACGACTATGTGCAGTATGGACAGCTCGGCGCATACCATTGCCCCTCGTGCGGCTGGGCCCGCCCTGCGCTTGTCCGTCGCGTGACGGGCGTGGAGCTCGGCTGCGACGGCTACGGCTTTGACCTTGTCTTTGGACCCGATACCGACGCACCTGCAACGCACATCGTCACGCGCTACAACGGCCTGTACATGGTCTACAACGTTGCCGCCGCCTTCTTTGCGGCGCGCGAGCTGGGCGTGGACGCGGCACATCTGCAGCCAACGCTCGATGCCTACGTCCCCGCCGGCGGACGCATGGGCCGCTGGGAGATCGCCGGCCGTACCGTCGAGGCAAACCTGGCCAAAAATCCCGTGGGCTTCGATCGCCAGATTCAGTCCATTAAAACGGCAGGCGGCAGGCTCTGCGCCTTCTTCCTGAACGACAACGACGCCGACGGTCACGATGTCTCGTGGATCTACGACGTCGATTTCGAGCGCATCGCCGATACCCCAGGGCTTGTCGCCTTTGCCGGTGGCACGCGCGCGCACGATATGCAGGTACGCCTCAAGTACGCCGGCATCGACGCCGCCATCATCTCGAATATCGAGCAGGCGATCGGCGCCGTGGCAGACGAGGAGGATGGCGACACTTTCTATGCCGTCGCCAACTACACGGCCTTCCCGCCACTGGTCAAGGAGCTCGACGGACTTAAGGGCACCGATGCGAGCTCGGTTGCCTCCCACGCCGTAGCGCGCGCCGATGTTAGCGCTGTCCCCACCGATATTGCGCCGGTCGAGCTCTCGCGCCCGCTGCGCATCGTCTACCTGTATCCCGATGCCCTCAACCTCTATGGCGACGGCGGCAACGTCATCGCCCTCGAGCGCCGCTGCGCCTGGCGTGGCATTCCCGTGCGCGTGGACGAAGTCCGTATGGGCGAGTCGCTCGATCTCACCGACGCCGATATCGTCATGATGGGCGGTGGCTCCGACCGCGACCAGTTGGCTGTGGCACACGAGCTGCTCGCTCAAAAAGACAAGGTCGCGGCCTATGTTGAGGACGGTGGCTCACTGCTCGCTATCTGCGGCAGCTATCAGCTGCTCGGCCATTCGTACTATATGGGCGAGAATCGCATCGATGGCCTGGGCGTCATTGCCGCCGAGACCGTGCGCGGCTCCGACCGCCTGATCGGCAACGTCGCCGTCAAGACCGACCTGGCACCCGAGCCCTTTGTGGGATTCGAGAACCACGGTGGCCGCACGCTTTTGGACGCCGATGCCACGCCGCTCGGAACGTCCGTCGTCACGGGCACCGGCAACAACGGCGACGATGGCTTTGAGGGTCTCATCTACAAGGGTGTCATCGGCACGTACCTGCATGGCCCGGCGCTGCCCAAGAACCCCGAACTCGCCGACTGGCTCATCGCGCACGCCCTCGAGCGCCGTGGCGACACACAGGCCGCCGCCCTGCTGCCGCTCAAACCCCTCGACGACACCTACGAGCACGCCGCCCACGACGCCGCCATGAAGCTCCTCCCCTAACGCCCCAACCACCACAAAGGGGACAGGTACCTTTGTGGTGGTTTTCCAGTTTGCCAACGATATACGCGCCGGCAAAAAAGTCTGCTATACTCTTTCCCGCTGTCCCCATCGTCTAGCGGCCAAGGACGCCACCCTTTCAAGGTGGATATCGCGGGTTCGAATCCCGCTGGGGGCACCACAGAATCTGAGAAGCCCGTTACCAATTCGGTAGCGGGCTTTTTGCTACCCATACGCCGGGATTCGAACCCCGAAGGCATAAAATCACACTGTCATCCAAGGGCCCGTGGACAAAAAATAGCAAATATGAGTACTGTTACCAATTTAGTAACAGCGATTTCATGCCATCAGAAGGCGATTTGGACACAAGGCGGTGGCGCGCGCAGACGTGGTGTAAGAGCGTCCCGAGGTCCGTCGCTGCAAG
>CATWKM010000100.1:0-4944 GCA_958351385.1 uncultured Collinsella sp.
AGCGCTTCTAGCTTCTCGTCATCCGAAGGCGCGAGCTTAGTTGCCTCGCATTCAAAATCGCCAAACACGTCTTTGAACTCACACTGAAGGCCAACGACAGCGTTCGACAAAGCCTTTGCCAGCTTTTTGTTCGCAGCCGCATCCGCAGTGTCCACTTTTACAAGCGCCTGAATGTCTTTTGCCTTTTGCGAACGAGAAGACCTCTCGTCAGCCAAGATTTTCGCTACAGAGGGTTCATCAAGCTTCGCGAACTCGTATTCTCTCGATTCGCACCATGCCTTCAAAGCACCATTAAGGTTCTTAAGAGCATCCGACGTCTTCGCCGTCTTTGCCGTCAGCTTCTCTCCCTGGCGCAAAAAGTTACCGCGATGCTTAACGATGTTATGGATTGCAAGATAGACCAAACGAAGATCGGCCTGCTCATCGGTGTCCATAAGGTAAGCGCGCAGATGATAGATGGTCGGGAAGCGATCGTAGTAATCGGCCTTGGTGAAGTCCTTGGTAAAAATCGGGTCGCCTTCGATGGTTCGCGACTGATTGAGTCGCATGAAAAAGCCGGGGTCAACCTCACTCATCGCAGGCTCGAACAGCTTTTGCAGCAAGTCGAGGCGCCAACGACGGCGCACGTAACGGCGGCGCTGCCCACGATGAACGCGCGCCTCGGACGCCGGCTGCGCACTATCGAACAAACGGCTACCCCACGTTGGCTGCTTCTTAAAATGCAGAAGCTTGCCCTGGGCATCAGTCACCGCCCAGCCAACGGAGCCGGTTCCCATGTCGAGGCCGATATTGTAGTCGCCAGAGTAGTTTCTTAAATTCATGTCGACCAGCCCTTCCGCGCTATGTTACAGTTGCCTTGTCGATTACCAGTTACATCGACACTGCGAGTCAAAATACGGCTTTGCCAAAAATGCCTTCCTTGGAAGGCGTCCCGTAGGGGACAATTTGACTTGCCAGAGGGGTTCCATTTGGAGCCCCTCTTTTTTTGATACTACTACCGCTTGCGGACTTTTTTTAATAGCTATCGGCAAACGTAATGTTGCCCAACGTTTGCGCTGTGAGCATAAGTGTTTAATGGAGCGCCCACGTACCTTGTCGCCGCACAAAAACGGGGCGGCCCGCACCCCTGCGAGCCGCCCCGTGCCCCCTGGCTATCACACCGCCATGCCGACCGGCACCGCTCCCCTACTTCCCAAATAGCGCACCCAGTAGGCCGCGGCGTTTGGGCTTCTCCTCTCGGCAGGAACCCTCGGCAGTTGCTGCCACCTGCCGCGGCTGTTCGCCGCCTCCACGGCGTACGATCTGGTATAGGAAGGGCGATTTAACGTATTTGACCTCGATGGGCGTGGCGTGCACGGTGCTTTCGCTCGACAGCATCACGTTGGGGTTGAGCGGCGCCACGATATGCGTCTCGCGCTTGTCGCTAAACACCACCGCGGCTGCACGACCCGTCTGGCCGTTTACGGCAATGCGCACCTGCTCGCCATCGCGGCTGTCCGTCGCCGGACGATCGACAAAGTACACCGGCACCATCACCAGGCCGTCCTTATGCTTGCGGGCCTTGCGCGCCCAAGTGCGGATGCTCTTTTTATTGAGCCCCAGCACCGCCTCGGCATCGTTGCCGGCAATGTCGAGCGCCAGCTTATCAATGACCACCTGGTCCTTGGTAGACGCATCGACGGAGACGACGCGGAAGTCACCTTCCTGCATGGCCGGGTCAAACGGCCCAACCTTGGCAAAGTCCCACGGCTCCAAAATGCCCATAAGGCGAACATCCAGATAGTTTGCCCGCGGATACGCCCAGTCGAGCACCTCGTAGTACACCAGGGTTTCCTTGCTCAGGCCCTTGCCCGGGAAGGACGCCATCATGCGCAAATCCGCGAGCGCCATGGGGAAGTAGAAGAGCATCATGTCGTTTTGGATCGCATCTTCTACATCGTGCCCGGCAAAGGCGTCGGGGTACTGGCGCACCAGCTGCAGCGCGTTGGCACGTGCCTGCTGCGGCGAAATTTCGCAGGGAATACCCTGCTCCGGCACATACTCCGCACCCACGCCCATGGTCAGACGTTTGCTAAACGTACCGGGCTTGAGCAGGTCGGCAATGCCGATCTTGTTGCCGCAGGACGGGCACTCAAACACACGCTGCGTTGACTCGCCCTCAAAGGACGCTCCGCAGAAGGGGCAGGGAATGCTCACGTGCGTCGCTTCTTGGAACTCCTGCGCCGTGCCGCGGTCCTCCCACAGCAGATGTTCCAGGACCGACTGATTGCGCCAGTGCGAATTGAAGAAATACCAGTCCGGGTCCTCCGGGCGCTCGAGTTGCGACACATGCGTGAGCTTGAGCAGTCCATCCACTACCGTCAACGGCGTATGGCGAATGCCCAAAGCGCTCTTGGGCTCTCCGGCGTCCGCCTGCCACGGAATGACCGCACCACAATAAGCGCACTCAAAGCTGCGCTTAGCTTGGTGCGAGTACATAGGGCCGCCGCAGTTTTGACATTTAATGGCAAACATCTCGTCCATGGAAACGTCCTCCTTTGCACAAAGCTGTCGACATTAAGTATGTCGAGCAAACAGGCACATGCCCATACCCATGTGGCCCAAAATGGACCACCCAGGCAGACGAGAAGGCTCGCTCGTTAGCACCGGCAGACCATTACTGCATTTTCTGAGCATCGGTGCACAGCGCCTCCGCGCGAGCTACACTATCCCCTTAAACATGATTGTGAGGACGACCGCTATGCTATTTGTAAATCGGCTGGTACATACGCTTGTTCCCGGCAGCGAGGGCGAGCCGGTCGATACCTCCTGCCGCACCAACGCGGGCTTCGCCGCAAGCCTCATCTGCATTGGCCTCAACATCACTCTGTGCCTGGCCAAGGGCATCGCGGGCCTGCTCGCCGGCTCCGTCTCCCTCATCGCCGACGCTTTCAACAACCTCTCCGATGCCTCGAGCAACATCGTAAGCCTGCTCGGGTTCCGCCTTGCCAGCCGCCCGGCAGACGAAGGCCACCCCTATGGCCACGGCCGCTACGAGTACCTAGCCGGTCTGTTCGTCGCCGTCCTGGTTTGCGCCGTCGGCATCAACCTGATCCTCGAGTCGGTCACCAAGATCATCAAGCCCTCCCCCACCGCCTACACGCTGGTCTCCCTAGCCGCTCTCGTCTTGTCCATGCTCGTCAAATTCTGGATGGCCGCATTCAACCGCGCGCTGGGCAACCGTATCGATTCCGAAACACTCATTGCCACAGCACAGGACTCCAAAAACGACGTCATCACCTCGGGTTCGGTCTTGATGGCGGCGCTTATTTCGCAGACGACCGGCTTTGACCTCGATGGCTGGGCAGGCCTGGGTGTGGGCATCTTCATCTGCATCAGCGGCATGGGTCTAGTGCGCGACGCCATCAGCCCGTTGCTGGGACAAGCGCCCGACCCCAAGCTCGTTCAGGCAATCCGCGACAAGATCATGTCCTATCCGCAGGTCTTGGGCACACACGACCTGATGGTGCACGACTACGGCCCCGGTCGTCAGTTTGCCAGCGCCCACGTGGAGATGCCCGGCGAGGGCGACGCATTTGAGCACCACGAGATTTTGGACACCATCGAGCACGACATCAAGCGCCAGATGGGCATCGGCATCACGTTGCACTGTGACCCCATCGCCACCACCGGCGACGACCTGCGCGGCTGGGTCAAGCGCGGCATCATGCAGATCGACCCCGCGCTCTCCATCCACGACCTGCACGAGCACGACGGGTTCGTTTCGTTTGACCTTGTGCGTCCCGACGGCTTTGACATATCCGACGAGGAGCTGCTGGAGCTCGTCACGCGCATCGTGCACGAGCGCCGACCCAATGCCTCATGCGTCGTTACGTTTGACTCGGGCTTTAGCTCGCCCGACCGTCCGGCCGAGCAGCTGTAGCCCGCTTAACAGCTAGTTTCCCTGAGCGCCCGAGATGCCGTTTTGCAGAGCGTTCCAGGCATCCGTCGCCATGCCGCCCAAGTTCTGAGCGGTGTCGCCCAGGTTCTGGGCCGTGTCGCCCAGCTCTTGGGCCTTATCCCCAAGCTCCTGTGCCTTGTTGCTCAAGTCCTCCAGCGTATTGGAACTCGAGCTGTCGGTACCGCTTTGGCCGTCGGGCGAGTTGCCCGAGCTATTCTTGTGCGTGAGTTGAATTTCGAGGTTGCCGCTGTCGTTATAGTAAGCAGAAGTAACGACCCAGTTGGCATCGATGACGGGCGTTGAGCCATCATCAGTCAGGACCACGGCATTCGAAAGATTGGCGCCGCGCGACTTGAGAAGTTTCTTGGCGTTGGACCAGTACTGCCCCGGGATATCGCTCAGATCGACGGTGCTAGACGAGGCGGACTCGGTTTGCTCGGCAGCGGTATCGGCCGTTGAACTCCCTCGCTTGTTGAGCATGCCCGACACAATGGCAAACACAACCGACAGCGCAAAGAAGATCGCCAGCACGATGAGGATCTTCTTGATCACGCTCGACGAACGCGACGGCTTCTTCTCCTCGTCCTCGCCATATTGCGGAATCGACTTGGGGTACTCGCGATACGGCTCGCGCGACTCGTAGCGAGACTGCGCCGTGCGAGGCATATACGTCGTCTGCTGAGGCTGCGGAATGGGATTTTGCGGCAGGTCATCATAGGGATTCGGCGTCGAGGCGGCATAAGAATCCTGCGGCGCGTAATCAAACGGGTCCGGAGCTGCGTTGCCATAGGGGCCTTGCGAAGATACAGCACAAGAATCCCGCGCTGTGTCGCCATAGCCCATAACCCGGGTTGGCTCGGCAGAAGGCTGCGTCGCGGCGGGGTCGGTATAACCGGGGTTGGGAACAACGCGGGTCGCATCGGCACTATCGCCAGCCTGCGCAGAACCGTAGCCGCCCATCACGGTTGTCTTGTCCTGATCCATGCAACGATTCCTTTCCGTCG
>CATWKM010000101.1:0-4793 GCA_958351385.1 uncultured Collinsella sp.
GCATCAAAAATATTCGCCTATACGTCGCGCGGCCTTACGCCCGAAGCGGCCCTGGGCGCCTCTAAAATCATCCTGTCCGAGACCATCGCCTCTGCCATCTGCTTTACCGACGGCAAGCAGGTACTGGCAAGCTGGGGCGAGGACTCGGCAAAATGCCCTGCCGGCACCCCGGTGGTGCTCAAGACTACGCTCAACGTGATTGAGACGGGTGAGCAGAGCGTGTTTTCGCGTGACGCTTCCAATGAGACGGGCGGCTATTTTCCCCGCCTGCGCGCCGGCATTGTCGCGCCGCTTACCGTGCGTGGGCATTGCGTGGGCACACTCGAGCTGTATTACCCGCGCCTGAGCAGCATCGATATGCGCCAGACGGCGCTTGCCTCGGGTTTCGCCGACCTTATTTCCACGCAGCTCGCCAGCTTTGAGCTCGAGCGCCAGGATGAACTCACGGCCCGCGTTGAACTCCGCGCTCTGCAGTCGCAGGTCGACCCGCATTTTCTATTCAATACCATCAGCACGATCGTGTCGCTCGTTCGAACCGAGCCCGACAACGCGCGATCGCTGCTAATCGACTTTTCCAACTACTATCGTCAGACGCTTTCTGACTCCGATACGCTCACCACGCTCGAGCACGAGGTGGAACAGGGCACTCGTTATATCAATCTTATGCAGGCCCGGTATGGTGATGGCCGTCTGCGCGTTTCGGTCGACATCGACTTTGAGGTGCGCGACAGCCTGGTGCCGCCGTTTATCTTGCAGCCGCTGCTCGAAAACTGTATCAAGCATGCGCAGCGCGAGACCGAGCCGCTTTCTATTCGTGTTAGGGCTTTTGAGACCGATGACGGCTTGGAGATCATCGTCGAAGATGACGGTATCGGTATGAGCGAAGAAGTCTGCGCGCATCTGTTTGAGCAGCATCGCCGAGAGGAGCCCGAGAGCATTACCGCCGACGGATCCATCAAGCGAGGTTGCGGCCTGGCGCTCTTCAACGTGCTTCAGCGCATCCATTTCTTTTACGGAGAAGATTCTGGCATGCGCGTGAAGTCCCAGGAGGGCGTGGGAACACAGGTCATCGTCGAGTTGAACGGCGAGCCGCATGAACCGGCGCCGCTGACGGCGTAGCACGCGGTTGGATTGAGAGAAAAAGAGGGGAAGCGCATATGTCCGAGGGATGGAACATCTTGGTGGTTGATGACGAGCCTCCTATTAGGGCTGAGCTACGTTATCTGCTGGAAAAGGATGCACGTGTGGGACAGATTGCCGAGGCGGGCAATGTCACCGAGGCCGTGGAGTCGATTCTGTCGAACAAGCCCGACGTGCTGTTTTTGGATATCACGATGCCCGGCCGCTCGGGAATTGAGCTAGCCGAGACCCTGCAGAACCTAAAGACGCCGCCGGTGGTGGTGTTTGTGACGGCGTTTGCAGAGTTCGCGGCCGACGCGTATAACCTCGATGCTGTCGACTATGTCGTCAAGCCGGTCGAGGATGCCCGCCTGTCAAAGGCGCTCGACAAGATCGAAACCGCCCTGGGTGTTCGCCGCGCTGTCCATACCCCGCGCCAGCCCCTTCGCCTGACGGTGGACCGCGGGGGTAAAAAGGTGTTCATCCCCGTGGCGGATGTCTGCTACTTTGAGGCGCGTGCCGATTTTTGCAACGCCATCTGCGCCGAGGGAACGTACCTGATCAATGAGTCGATCTCTTCGCTCGAGCGTCGCTTGGGCTCCGAGGGCTTTATTCGCGTTCATCGCAGCTATCTGGTCAATTTGGAAGACGTGCACAATGTTGAGATTGGCTCCACGGGGTTGATGGAGCTCAGGCTCGACCGCGTGAGCTCGACGGTGCCGGTGTCCCGTCGTCGTGCCGCCGAGGTCAAGTCGCACCTGGGGCTTGCGTAAGAGGCTTGCGTGCCGTCGTTTACCATCGCAGGTTTGGCATGGGCGCGCGGTGGGCATAATGGGTGGCATCGAATGAAATCGAAAGGATCATTATGCCCGCGCTTATCACCCATCATCTGTTTGGCGAGGAAAGCATCGACCGTCTTCCGCAGGGCGTCATCACGTCCGATGAAGAGCGCATTGCCTTTATCTTGGGCAACCAAGGCCCCGACCCGTTTTTCTTTCACATTCTGACACCGCGTGTTTCCGACTGCACGCTGCTGGCGCAGGTCATGCATCGGTCGCGCATGTCGCGTCAGTTCTCGTGTCTGCGCGACGGCGTGTCGCACCTGCTGCCGCGCGATGCCAACCTGGGCCGTGCGTTTGCGCTGGGCCTGCTGTCTCATTACGTGCTCGACCGCAACGCCCATCCCTTTGTCTATGAGCAACAGTTTGGCATCGTGGAGTCCGATTCAGAGCTTGAGGATTCGAGCAGTCAGGTCCATGCCGTGATCGAGAGCGACCTGGATGTACTGATGCTGCAGCTTAAACGCGATGGCGCTACGGTTGACGATTACCCGCCGGCGGGCGAGATCGTCACCACCGATCGCATCAATCGCGTGGCCGGCGTGCTGATGAGCTATGTTGCCGGACGCGTGTACGGCATTGACATTCCGGCGGGGGAGTACGGTGCTGCCGTTGCCAATATGCAGCGACTTTACCGCGCGATTGAGCCGGCCGGCTCCGTAAAGACGCGCGCGATCTCGCTGGTTGAGGGCTTGGTGCACGACTACTCGCTGCTCGACGGCCTTGCCCATCGCGTGACGACGGAGCTGCCCGAGCGCACCGGCAACCTGGGCCACTTGGCATGGAAGAACCCCTTTACCGATGAAGTCTCGACCGAGAGCTTCCCCGAGGTCTTTGACCGCGCGCTGCTCGATTACGAGTGCACGGTTGCCCGCTTTATCGAGACCGGCGATATGGAAGCCGTGACCAACCATGTCAATTACAGCGGTCGCGTGCTCGGCGCCGACGAGGAGTTCGACCGCGAGGAGTAGGGCTCGTGCGTGCCCCTTTGCCGAATCCTCACCGGCGCTTCTGGACAATTGGGGTACGATGAACTAACTGCATATCGGGCGAATACGAAGGGTCCCTGTCCATGAAATACACCAAGCTCGAGCGTAACTGGGTCATGTACGATGTGGGAAACTCGGCCCTCGTACTGCTCAATACCTCGGTGGTGCCCATCTACTTTAACGCCATCAATACCGGTGCTTCCTCGGCAGACCTGGTGGTCGCTTGGGGCAACGCTCAGACGATTGCCTCGCTGGTCATTGCCATGCTCATGCCCATTCTGGGCGCGCTTGCCGATTACGCCGGCAACAAGATCAAGTTCTTCTTGGGCTTCTTCCTCACGGGCCTGGTTCTTTGCCTGGCGCAGGCTATCCCAATGTCCGCCATGGCATTTTTGACCGTGTACGTGCTGTGCACCATCGGCCTTAACTCTTCTATGACGTTCTACGACGCTATGCTGCCTGACATTACCACCGACGAGCGCATGGACGCCGTGTCCAGCTCGGGTTATGCCTGGGGCTACATCGGTTCCACCGTGCCGTTCATCATCTGCTTGGCGCTTATCATGGGTGGCCCCGCTCTTGGCGTCCCCACCATGCTGGCAACGCGTCTGTCGTTTATCATCACTGGTGCCTGGTGGCTCATCTTTACCCTGCCGCTCATTCGCACCTATAAGCAAAAGTACGGTCGCGAGCGTGGTCCCGAGGACACCATCGGCCACATCGTGGGCGGTGTGTTCTCCGAGGTCGGACACACCATGCGCGAGATTGCCCACAACAAGACCGTACTGGTCTACATGATCGCGTTCTTCTTCTACATCGACGGTGTGCACACGGTTATTTCCATGGCAACCAGCTACGGATCGGCTCTGGGCATCGACTCGACCCAACTGGTGCTGGCTCTGCTCGTTACGCAGTTTGTGGCCTTCCCGTCCGCTATCATCTACGGTAAGCTCGCCGGCCGCGTGGGCACGCTCAACATGATCTTGGTGGCAGTCGCTGCCTATATGGGCATTGTGCTGTTCGCCGCGTTCTTCCTAAAGACCGCCTTTGAGTTTTGGGTGCTTGCCATTATGGTCGGCCTGTTCCAGGGCGGCGTGCAGGCGCTCAGCCGTAGCTATTTTGGCCGCATTATCCCCAAGGAAAAGTCCAACGAGTACTATGGCTTCTTTGACATCTTTGGTCGTTACGCAAGCGTTATGGGCACCTTTCTGGTGTCGGTCGTTACCTCGCTGACCGGCAACCCGTCGCTGGGCGTCCTTTCCATTGGCGTGCTGCTGGTCGTTGGCTTTGTGCTGCTGGTCCGTCTGTCCCGCATGTCTCAGACGGCAGAGCAGGCCGCATAGGAACTTGTCGGTAATTGCGTCCGCCGCGATACTCTTTTGGGGTTATCCGCAATAAACATTCTGACTTTCGAACAATGATTAGCCCAAGTGGGTATGATGGAGTCAGCTAGGTCGCGGGGCGTCGCCTGTGTTTGGCGGCGTCCCGTTTTTGTGTTGCAGGGAGGGTAAGGCATGAACGCCACGGTCGTGATTCCAACGTATTGGGCGGGCGATGACGCTCGCGCAAACGCCCCTGGCACCTATGACCATTCGACACGACTCAACGCCGACAATCCCGAACTCGACCGCTGCCTGGCCTCGCTTGAGCAGGTACGTGACATCCCGCGCATCATCCTTTTGGTGGTCTGTCCCGTTTCTGCCACAGCCGATGTGTCGCTGCGCGTGCACGAGATTGTCGACGCGCATCCCACGCTCAAGGTCACCGTTGTCACCAACACCCAGGCCTCGCGCATCGCAGACCGGGTTGCTCAGATCGCACCCAAGGGTTCGGGCGAGTGCGTGAG
>CATWKM010000102.1:0-4746 GCA_958351385.1 uncultured Collinsella sp.
CGAGCGCTCCTGGCCGTACATGCTCGCGTGGTCCGACCTGGGGCTTAACGGCAAGGAGCGTATGACGGTCGATTCGCTGGCGCGCGCCGAGGTGCGCCGTTTTGCTGACGAGGATACGAGCGAGCGCGTGCGAAACGAGATGATGGGCGTGCTGGGCGAGCTACTGGGTATTTCGCCCGAACAAATGGAGGAGTTGCGCTCTGAAGACGGTCAGCGTCGTTTACACGAGGGAATGAAAAAGTTCGAGGGCGAGGTTCAGGACGCCATCGATAAGATGATGGGCGGCCAGGGTGGCCCGCAGGGTGGGCACCAGGGTGGCCCGATGCCGCATCCGCCGGTTGATCCCCGACAGTTCCCATTCTTCTCGCAGAACTAAACTGGGGATGGGATTCGCTCTCAACCCCGATACTTCAACTAAGCATCTTGACCCCGTTGTGTTATTCTAGAACAGACGTTCGTGAGTAGTGCGCGGGGCCTTGCCTTGCGCTTGGTAAAAGACGAGGGGAGGTTGGCTTGGTTATTTTAGGCATTGACCCCGGTTTGGCTCATACGGGTTGGGGGATTATCGAGGAGCGGCGTGGCGAGGTTCGCTGCCGTGCCTATGGCTGCATCGAGACCAGCGCGGGTAGTCCGCTCGCGGTGCGCCTGTCGCATATCGCCCGCGACCTCAAGGGTGTCGTGGAGCGCTATCGACCCGATACCGCTGCTATCGAGAGCATTTACTTTGGCGCCAACGTTCGCTCGGCCATCCCTACGGCGCATGCCCGCGGCGCCGCGCTCGTGGCGCTTTCGGAATGCGCGCTCGAGATTGGCGAGTATACGCCTATGCAGATTAAGCAGGCTGTTGTGGGCACCGGCGCTGCGGACAAACGGCAGGTCGCGTATATGGTTCGTACGCTCACGCAGCTCGATCACGACCCGCATCCCGACCATGCCGCCGATGCCCTGGCCTGCGCCATCTGCCACGTTAACCTCAGCCGCACCCGCGCCCTCACCGGCGGCGAGTTCTATCAACAGAGAGGAACCGGATACTGATGATTTCCCAGCTCCATGGAACGCTTGTCGAGGCCACGATGAGCTCGGCCGTCGTCGACGTGTCGGGCGTTGGCTTTGAACTCGGCATCTCGGGCAGCACTGCGGCCACGTTGCCGACGCCCGGCGGCGAGGTCCGCCTCTACACGCGTATGCAGGTGCGCGAGGACGCCATGACACTTTTCGGTTTTTCCTCAAAGGATGAGCGCACGATGTTCGATCGGCTCGTGTCCGTCTCGGGTGTCGGTCCGCGCCTGGCGCTTGCCGTGCTCTCCACCTATACCGTGGGACAGCTGTATTCCCTGGTGATGGCCGAGGACGACAAGGGCATGGCCAAGGTGCCCGGCGTGGGCAAAAAGACCGCCCAGCGCCTCATCTTGGAGCTCAAGAGCACCTTTGCCAAGGACAAGGGCTTTGTGCCGGTCGATGCGATCCCCGGTCAGGTTGCGATGCCCGTGCCCGCCGCCGCTCCTTCGGCGATCGATGACGCCCGTGCGGCGCTCCTTTCCATGGGCTTTAGCCCGCAGGAGACCGAGGTTGCCCTGAGCGGGTATGATGGGCAGGATATGCGTGTCGAGGATCTGCTCGGCGCGGCGCTTAAGCGACTTGGAATGGATGCGTGATGTGGGAAGCCGATGACTCTCAGGACCTGTGGGCGACGCCCGGCAACTCGCCGGCGGCATCCATGGCGCACGGCGAGCGCATGGTGGGCTCGGAGCTGACGGCCGAGGACCTCGATGTCGACCGCACTTTGCGCCCCCAGCGCCTGGACGATTACTGTGGCCAGGAGCACATCAAGCAGAGCCTGCGCGTGTTGATCGAAGCGGCGCAGAACCGTGGCGAGACGCTCGACCACGTGATTTTCTCGGGTCCTCCGGGCCTGGGCAAGACCACGCTGGCCACCGTTATCGCCAACGAGCTGGGCGCTCAGATCAAGACCACGAGTGGCCCCGCCATCGCGCGCACGGGCGACCTGGCGGCCATCCTTACTAACTTGCAGCCGGGTGATGTGCTGTTTATTGACGAGATCCACCGCCTCAACCGTTCGGTCGAGGAGGTCCTGTACCCCGCGATGGAGGACTTTGCCCTCGATATCGTGATCGGTAAAGGCCCGGCCGCACGATCGATTCGCCTGGATATCCCCAAGTTTACGCTGGTGGCGGCAACGACCCGCTCGGGTATGTTGACTGGCCCGCTGCGCGACCGCTTTGGCATTTCATATCGCCTGGATTACTACACGGTCGAAGAACTCGCGCAGATTGTGACGCGCTCGGCGTCCATCCTGGGCGTGACGATCGACCACCCCAGTGCGCTCGAGATCGGCTCGCGTTCGCGCGGCACGCCACGTCTTGCCAACCGCCTGCTCAAGCGCGTGCGCGATTACGCACAGGTGCGCGGCAACGGCCCTATCGAGCTCGATATCTGCCGCCAGGCGCTCGAGTTCTTCGAGATCGATGAGCTTGGTCTGGACTGGATGGATATTCGCATTTTGGAGACACTCGCTAAGACGTTCTCCGGACGTGCCGTGGGCCTGACAACGCTTGCCAGCGCGGTGGGCGAGGACCCGGGAACGCTCGAGGATGTCTATGAGCCCTATCTGCTGCAGTGCGGCTTGATGATTCGCACGCCCCAGGGCCGCCAGGCAACGCTTCGCACCTTTGAGCACTTGGGGATTGAACCTACCATTTAGGGCGCTTTGTTTTGGCGGGCTGTTAAGCTATCGCTGAGCATTGGATAAACATATCGCCATTCATCGGTTACGGGTGTTTTACTATTGCGCGCCCGTGCTATGCTGAATTGGTCTTTTTCTCATTCGGTAACGAAAGGACCTCCCATGCCTACTGACATCGAAATCGCACGTTCCGTCACACCGCTGCCCATTACCGAGGTGGCCAAGAACGCCGGTGTCGACGTAAAGCACCTGATTCCGTACGGCTTCGACAAGGCTAAGGTCGACTACTCTCTGCTTAATGAGCCAACTGATCACCAGGCCAAGCTCGTCCTCGTGACCGCCATCAACCCCACGCCTGCGGGCGAGGGTAAGACCACCACGACCATCGGTCTGGCCGATGGCCTGCGCCGTCGCGGCGTCAAGAGTGCTGTGGCCCTGCGTGAGCCTTCGCTCGGTCCCGTCTTTGGCGTCAAGGGCGGTGCCGCCGGCGGCGGCTGGGCGCAGGTCATCCCCATGGAGGACATCAACCTGCACTTTACCGGTGACTTCCACGCTATCGGTGCCGCTAACAACCTGCTGGCCGCCATGCTCGACAACCATATTCAGCAGGGCAACCAGCTCGGTATCGATGTTAAGCGCATCACCTGGAAGCGCGTCGTCGACATGAACGACCGTCAGCTGCGCCATGTCATCGACGGTATTGGCGGCAAGGCCCAGGGCGTGCCGCGCGAGGACGGCTTCGATATCACCGTTGCCTCCGAGGTCATGGCAATCCTGTGCCTGTCCACGAGCATCAATGACCTCAAGGAGCGCCTGGGCGAGATTGTTGTCGGCTACAGCTATGCCGGCGAGCCCGTTCGCGCCCGTGACCTTAAGGCTCAGGGTGCCATGGCGGCCCTGCTCAAGGATGCGCTCAAGCCCAATCTGGTGCAGACGCTCGAGGGTACGCCCGCGTTTGTCCACGGCGGTCCCTTCGCCAATATTGCCCACGGCTGCAACTCCATCATGGCCACGCGTATGGCGATGCGCTTTGGCGATGTCGCCATTACCGAGGCCGGCTTCGGTGCCGATCTGGGTGCCGAGAAGTTCCTCGACATCAAGTGCCGCATGACGGGCGTTCGCCCCAGCGCCGTCGTGGTCGTCGCGACCGCTCGTGCGCTGAAGTACAACGGTGGCGTCGCCAAGGCCGACCTCAACGAGGAGAACCTCGAGGCACTCAAGGCCGGCATGCCCAACCTGCTGCGTCACGTCGACAACATCCAGAACGTTTATGGTCTGCCCTGCGTAGTCGCCATCAACCGCTTCCCGACGGACACCGAGGCCGAGCTTGCGCTCATCGAGTCCGAGTGTCAGAAGCTCGGCGTCAACGTTAAGCTTTCCGAGGTTTGGGCCAAGGGCGGCGAGGGCGCGCTCGAGCTTGCCGATGAGGTCATGCGTCTGATTGAGCAGCCGAGCGAGCTCAAGTTTGCCTATGAGGACGGCGCCGATGTGGCCGACGCTCTTGAGGCCATTGCCACCAAGGTCTACCGCGCCGACGGCGTCGACTTTACGCCGGCCGCCAAGCGCCAGCTCGCCGAGCTGCGCGAGAACGGCTTTGGCAACCTGCCGGTGTGCGTGGCCAAGACGCAGTACAGCTTTAGCGACAACGCCAAGGCCCTGGGCGCTCCCGAGAACTTCCGCATCACGGTGCGTGAGCTCAAGGTTTCCGCCGGTGCCCACTTTGTGGTCGCACTGACCGGCAGTGTTCTGACCATGCCGGGCCTGCCCAAGGTCCCCGCGGCTGAGAACATCGACGTCGACAACGACGGCAACATCACCGGCCTGTTCTAAGCTTGTTGCCCATAGCTGCTTGCCCGCCCCGTCGCGCCTACCAAGGCCCGGCGGGGCTTTTGTTTTCTAGCCGCGCTTGTCTTGTAGATATGGACGGGCTCTGTCCGTCACGGGCTTTTGCGCGGGTAGAATGCATGGATAACTTGATGCTTACGGGCGACGGAAAGGAATCGTTGCATGGATCAGGACAAGACAACCGTGATGGGCGGCTA
>CATWKM010000103.1:0-4702 GCA_958351385.1 uncultured Collinsella sp.
CGGGGTACTTGTCCTGGAAGTAGCGCAGGCCGTCCTCGTAGTCGCGGTCGCCGGTGCCCAGCACCGCCACCTGCACGCCGCCGGCCAGGATGCGGTCGAGCGCGTACATGACCAGGTCCATGCCCTTCTGGCGCGTCAGACGCGTGACCATGACCATAAGCGGGCGGTCGTCGCGAACCTCGAGCCCCAGCTCTTCCTGCAGCTTGGCCTTGCACACGGCCTTGCCGGAGCGATCCTCTACCGTGTAGTTGGCGGCAATGCGCTTGTCGGTCGCCGGGTCAAAGCCCGCGACGTCGATGCCATTCAAAATGCCCTGCAGCGCGTAGGAGCGCTCGCGTAGAACGCCGTCCAGGCCCTCGCCAAATTCGGGCGTCTGGATCTCGTTGGCATAGGTGGGGCTCACCGTGGTAATGGCGTCGGCATAGCGCAGCGCGCCCAACATGTAGTTGACGCTGCAGGCGTCGCAACGCAGCTGCGAGGCGGCCGCGGGAATATGCGCCACACCCAGGATGTCCTCCATCACGGTGTCGCTAAACTGACCTTGGAACGCCACGTTGTGGATCGAGAACACAGTCTTGACGCGGTCGTACAGCGGCAGGCCCTGGTAGAACTCGCGCAAAAACACGGGCGCCAGTGCCGTCTGCCAGTCGTTGCAGTGCAGGATGTCGCACTCAAAGCCCTCGGGCAGGTGCTGCAGGCTCTCGGTGATGGCCTTGGAGAAGAACGCAAAGCGCTCGCCGTCGTCAAAGAAGCCGTACGGATAGTCGCGCGCAAAGTAGCGCTCGTTGTCGATGAACATATAGGTGACGCCGTCGTGCTCGAGCTTCTCGAGCCCGCAGTACTCGTTGCGCCAGCCCAGACTCACGTAAAAATCGGAGAAGTGCTCCATCTGCGCCTTGTACTCGTCCTTGATGGTGGCGTACTTGGGTACCATCACGATAACTTCGGCGCCGGCGCGCACAAGCGCCGCGGGCAGCGAGCCTGCCACGTCGCCCAGGCCACCGGTCTTCACAAACGGTGCGCACTCGGCCGAGGCAAACACGATCTGCATCTTTTTGCTGGAATCAGCCATATTGTCTCCCATGTTGCAATTCGAGAATAGCCGCCTGGCGCTAACCGGGCGGCTATTCTACATGTTACGAGCGATGTTGCGGTGCCAACGTTAACGTACGATGGTGGTGTCGGAAGTTAACGGAGCCTTGCCCAGCACCAGGATGTTCTCGGGCGTGCCGCGAAGCTCGGTGTTGGTGGGGACCACGTTGTTCTTGTCCAGAATGGCATTCTCGACACGTGCGCCGCTCTTGATGATGCAGCTCTGGTTGATGATCGAGTTGGTCACCGAAGCGCCTTCCTCGACCACGACGCCGCGCGACAGGATCGAGTTGCGCACGGTGCCCTTGATGATGCAGCCGGCCGAGATGATCGAGTTGCACGCGTGGCTGCCGGTCGCATAGCGCGAAGGCGGCACGTCGTGAGCCTTGGTCAGGATCGGACGCTCGGGGTCAAAGAGCTGGTCGGCCACGGTCTGGTCGAGCAGGTCCATGCTGCGGCGATACAGCGACTTCTCGCTAAACACGCCCACGACCTCGCCCTTGTACTCGTAGCTGCACACGTCGATGTTGCCAAAGTCGCCCTGGAGTGCCTCGAGCAGGTCCAGATAGTCGGCGGCCTGGTAGTGGTCGATGATCTCGAGCAGCGTCTCGCGGTTGACGATGCAGCAGTCCATGGAGGCGTTGTCGCCGTACACGACGCCGGCGCTCACGCCCGTCAGGCGGCCGTTCTCGTTAATCTCGAGCTTGGTCTCGTCATCGACGTTGCGCGTGGCCTTGCAGTACACCACGGTCATCTGGGCACCGGAGTTCTCGTGCGCCTCGATGATGGTGTTGAGGTCCATGTTAAAGATGATGTTGGTGCCCATCATCACGACATAGGGCTTCTCCGAGCGCTGGAACAGCGTCTTGTTGGAGATGATGTCGCGCAGCAGGAAGCGCATGCCGCCCTTGGTGGTGCCATACGCGTTGCCGGGCACCATGAACAGGCCGCCTTTCTTGCGGTCCAGGCCCCAGTCCTTGCCCGAGCCCACGTGGTCGATCAGCGAGCGGTAGTTGCCCGGCATGACGACGCCGACGGTCTTGATGCCGGCGTTCATCATGTTGGACAGCGGAAAGTCGATCAGGCGGTAGCGGCCCAAAAACGGAACGGATG
Source organism: uncultured Collinsella sp. (assembly GCA_958351385.1). GTDB lineage: Bacteria > Actinomycetota > Coriobacteriia > Coriobacteriales > Coriobacteriaceae > Collinsella. The sequence goes on from CATWKM010000103.1 coordinate 2,206, forward strand.
CGATGGGGCGGTCCTTGAGCAGCACGCTGCCGTAGGTCGAAGAATAGTTAGCGGTGATATAACCGATGGCCTTGCGATTGATCATCGGATCATTCCCCCTTCCCGATAACGACGTCATTTCCAACGACGGCCGTATCCTTGGTGGTATCGACAGAGCCGAGCTTCACGCCCTCTTCGACCGTGGAGTTCTCGCCCAAAATAGCGCGGCAGATGTGCGCGCCGCTCTTAACGTGCGCACCCGGCAGCAGCACGGAGTCCTCGACCACGGCGCGCTCCTCGATGATGACATCGGTCGAAAGGATCGAGTGGCGAGCGGTGCCGTAGATCTTGCAGCCGTTGGAGACCAGGCAGTCGTCCAGGCGGCCGTCAGGGCCAATGTAGTGCGGCGGACGCGTGGTGATGTTGGACATGATGGGGAAGTTCTTGTCGAACAGATCGAACTCGGGGTTGTTACCCAGCAGGTCCATCGAGGTCTCATGGAAGCTGGCGATGGTGCCGACGTCCTTCCAGAAGCCGTGGAACTCGTAGCTGTACAGGCGCTTGTTCTCACCGAGCAGCTTGGGGATGATGTCCTTGCCAAAGTCGTGGCTCGAGCGCTGGTCCAGAGCGTCCTCCTCGAGCGCCTCGATCAGCACGTCGGCCGAGAAGATGTAGATGCCCATGGATGCGAGGTTCGAATCGGGTTTCTCGGGCTTCTCGGTGAACTTGGTGATGCGGCCGTCTTCGGGGTCGGTGGTCAGGATGCCAAAGCGGCTGGCCTCCTCCCACGGCACGGGCATAACGCTCACCGTGAGGTCGGCGTTGTTCTCAATGTGCGTCTTGAGCATCTTGCGGTAGTCCATGCGATACAGGTGATCGCCCGAAAGAATCAGAACGTACTTGGGGTCGTTCGCCTTGATGTAGTCGAGGTTCTGCGTAATGGCGTCGGCCGTGCCCGCATACCAGGCGCCGCCGGTCTGCGTCTCGTACGGCGGCAGGATCGACACGCCGCCGTCGCGGCTGTCCAGATCCCACGCCTCGCCGGAGCCCACGTAGGCATGCAGCAGGTAGGGACGGTACTGCGTCAGAACGCCCACCGTGTCGATGCCCGAGTTGGAGCAGTTGGACAGCGAAAAGTCGATAATGCGGAACTTGCCACCAAAGCTAACCGCCGGCTTGGCGATCTTTTGGGTGAGTGCCCCCAATCGGCTGCCCTGTCCTCCTGCGAGGAGCATCGCGATGCATTCTTTCTTACTCATCGATTTCTCCTTCTGTCATCGATGTTCCTAACCCATTAGCGACGGGCGCGGCGCACTGTCACGCCCGTCGAGTAATGCCGTGCGGCAAAGGGAGCTCGCGCGCTTTATGCGTGCCAGATCTCGTCGCGATACTCGCGAATGGTGCGGTCGGACGAGAACCAGCCACTCGAGGCGGTGTTGAGCAGGGCCTTGCGGTTCCAGGTCTCCTGGTCGCCGTAGCTGCCCGTGAGGTTCTCCCATGCATCCACGTAGCTGCGGAAGTCGGCCATGACTAGGTCGGGGTCGTTGTTGTTCATGAGCTCGTTGTAGATGCTCTCGAAGTTGCCCGAAAGACCCGCAAACGTGTTGTCCTTGAGCTCGTCCATCACGCGGCCCAGACGCTCGCGGTCGCCGTTGAGGGTATCCCACGCAAAGTAGCTGTTGGATGCCCAGAGCTGCTCGACCTCGGGGGCGGTCAGGCCAAAGATGGCCTCGTTCTCGCGGCCGGCCAGATCGGCGATCTCGATGTTGGCGCCGTCAAGGGTACCCAGCGTAATGGCGCCGTTCATCATGAGCTTCATGTTGGACGTGCCCGAGGCCTCCTTGCCGGCCGTGGAGATCTGCTCCGAGATCTCGGCGGCGGGGTAGATGAGCTGGGCGTTGCTCACGCGGAAGTTGGGGATAAAGCAGACCTTCATGACCTCATTGACGCGGGCATCGTTGTTGATGACGTCGGCAACGGAGTTAATGAGGCGGATGGTCTCCTTGGCAAAGGTGTAGCTCGAGGCGGCCTTGCCGCTAAAGATAAAGGTCGTCGGCGTCACGTGGAAGTTAGGATCGGCGATGCGACGGTTGTAGATGTCCATCACCTTCATGATGTTCATGAGCTGGCGCTTATAGGCGTGGAAGCGCTTTACCTGGACATCGAAGACGGTGTTGGGGTCGATAACCAGACCGGTCTCGGCCTTGACGTAGGCGGCCAGACGCTCCTTGTTGGCGCGCTTGGAGGCACCCACGGCCTTCAGGAACTCAGTGTCGTCCTTAAACTCCTTGAGTTTCTCAAGCTCAAAGGCGTCTTTGAGCCAGCCATCGCCAATGGCCTCGGTCACGAGCTTGGCATAGGTGGGGTTGGCCTCGGCAAAGAAGCGACGGTGCGAGATGCCGTTGGTCTTGTTGTTAAACTTCTCGGGCGTCAGGGCATAGAAGTCCTTGAGCACGATGTTCTTGATGATGTCGGAATGGATCTTGGCCACGCCGTTGACGCTGTGGCTGCAGATCAC
>CATWKM010000104.1:0-4553 GCA_958351385.1 uncultured Collinsella sp.
CGTGGCTCGTCGGAACGTACGAAGACAACAGCGGTATCTCAACCATCCTTTTTACGCAATCATCCGGTGCGTCTTACGTGCAACGGCGAGCCTTCGAGCCCGGTGCTCTTTCCGGCGGAATTGTTCGATGCACTTATGTGTCTTGAGGGCAAGGACGGCGGCGGTTCGATCCTTAAGGACCGTACCGACGTGGTGCTGGTCGAGGCACGTGCTTACGAACTGTGGGACGTCGATACCGCCAAGGGACAGCGACGCATAACGGAGCATATCGCCGCCTGCTCGTATTTTGATCGCGTGGCCAACTGCATCAACCAATAAGGAGCAATTATGATCATCATCAAAAACGGTGCGCTCGTGACGCCCCAGGGGCTTCGCCGCGCCGATCTTGCCATGGATGGCGATAAGATCGTGCGGATCGCCGCGGCGATTGAGCCGGGCGCCGACGATACTGTCGAGGATGCCGCGGGCTGCTGGGTGTTTCCCGGCTTTATCGATGGCCACACGCACATGCAGTGCTGGACCGGCATGGACTGGACGGCCGATAGCTTTGAGACCGGTACGCGCGCGGCTGCCTGCGGCGGCACGACGACCATTGTGGACTACGCGACGGCCGATCGCGGCGTGACCATGCCCGATGCCTTGGCCGAGTGGCATCGCCGCGCCGACGGAACCTGCACGGCCAACTACGCTTTTCATATGGCACTCGCCGAGTGGAACGAGCGCAACCGCGCCGATCTCTCGGCCATGCGCGAGGCGGGCGTGTCGTCGTTCAAGACCTACTTTGCCTACGATCATTTGCGCCTGGACGATGCCGAGACGCTCGAGGTGCTCGAGGAGCTCAAGTATATTGGCGGCATACTGTGCGTGCATTGCGAGAACGGCACGCTGGTGAATGAGCTGCAGAAGCGCGTGTTTGAGCAGGGTATCCACGGGCCCGAGGGCCATGCGCTCAGCCGTCCGGATGTGTGCGAGGCCGAGGCAGTGAGCCGTCTGCTATATCTGGCGCACCTGGCCGGCGACGCACCGGTCAACGTGGTGCACCTTTCGACCAAGCTGGGGCTCGAGGCCATCCGTGCCGCCAAGGCGCGCGGGCAGAAGAATATCTATGTCGAGACCTGCCCTCAGTATCTGATGCTCGACGATACTTGCTACTTGGAGCAGGGCGAGGACGGCTTTGCGGGTGCCAAGTATGTGATGAGCCCGCCGCTGCGCCATGCCGGCGACCGTGCGGCACTGCGCGAGGCGCTTGTGGCCGGCGAGATCGATACCATCGCCACCGACCACTGCAGCTTTAACCTACACGGGCAAAAGGACCGCGGACGCGACGACTTCCGCGCGATTCCCAACGGCGGGCCCGGTGTGGAGCATCGCCCCGTCGCGATCGCTACGAGCTTTGAGGGACAGCTGGGCCCCGAGGATCTGTGCCGCTTGATGAGCGAGAACCCGGCGCGCGTCTTTGGCATGTATCCGCGCAAGGGATGTCTTGCCGAGGGCTCCGATGCCGATGTGTGCGTGTGGGATCCGTGCGCGCGTTGGACGATCAGCGCCGCGACGCAGCATCAGGCCGTGGACTACACGCCGCTCGAGGGCTTTGAGGCACATGGCCGCGCCAAGGCCGTGTTTGTGAACGGCGTGCTGGCGGCACGCGACGGCGAGCCCACCGGAGCCCAACCCGGCCGCTACGTGCCCCGCTAACGGGAAGACCGCCGGGGTAGCTAATTTGGGAGATGATTTTTTGGGACGGGGTAGCAAAAAGAGCCCCGTCCCAAATTTGCTACCCCTGGAGGCTGGTGGCGATGAGGGGGCGGTTGAGGGCTGCCTCGAAGCGATCTGCCATTGTTGGGTCGGCAAGCGTGTCGGCTTGGTTGAGCATGATACGGGCATTGCTGAGGTTCAGCATCTGCAGCTCGGCATTGAGCACCTGGGCGACGCGCTCTGGGGTGGCAGCGTCGGTGGGCTCGCAGCCGCAGCGCTCGCAGAAGAGCTCGGGGCGGTGGACAACCTCGGCGACGGGCTTGCCCAGCCCCGAGGCGCCGACGACCCAGACAACGTTTGTCGCGGCGGCGGGAATTACCGGCTCCCAGGCGGCATGTGCCTTGAGCGGGAGTCGCTTGCTGCCATCTGCCTCGGCCAACACATAGTCAAAGCGCTGCGCCAGCTCGTTGAGCGGCTCGGCGGGGGCGGAGAGCTTGCCTGTCTCCGGGTCCAAAACACCCGTCTGGCAGATGCTTCCGCGGACAAGTCCCGCGCATGCCTCGCAGGTGCAGCCGGGAACATGTAGGGTCCCCGGCTTCCAAGGCGCGGCGTCCAGGCGACGGCTCGACCCGTCCCATGGCACGCCGGCGACGGGAAACATGTGCGTGGTGGTACAGAGGAGCACGCGGCCGCCAGCGCGCATGAGCTCGAGACCCAGCGTCTTCAGCAGCGTCGACTTGCCGCCACTGCCGATAATCGCGGTAATGCCCGGCTCGATCCTGAGCGCGGAGGCAAGATTGCCGCTAACCGTTTCCATCTGTTCACCGCCGTATAATACTGTGATAATAAATAATCATCAGAGTAGCGGCCGAACCGCTTTTGCTCTGCTCAAACCGTAGCACAGGGAGGTACCCCGGGAATGCTCGTTTATGTTCGCGGCGCCGGCGATATCGCCACGGGCGTCGCCGCTCGCTTGGTGCGCGCCGGCGTTTCGGTCGTTATGGCCGATATCGCGGTTCCCACGTGCATCCGCCGCACAATCTGTTTTTGCGAGGCCATTCGCCTGGGCGAGGTCGAGGTCGAAGGCATTCGCGCTCGCTTGGCACGGACGCCGGCTGAGGCGCTTGAGATTACCGAGGCTGGAGACGTCGCCGTTGTGGTGGACCCTCAGGCCAAGATGCTCGGCGAGCTGAAACCCGCGGCTGTGGTCGACGCGATTTTGGCTAAGCGCAACTTGGGCACCACGCGCGACATGGCGCCTGCCGTCATCGCTGTGGGGCCGGGCTTTACCGCGCCGGTTGACTGCGACGCCGTGGTCGAGACCATGCGCGGGCATTTTCTCGGCCGTGTCATTACCCAAGGTTCGCCCCAGCCCAACACGGGCGTGCCGGGCATTATCGCCGGCTATGGCAAGGAACGTGTTATCCACAGCCCCGCCGCCGGCGTGTTTCGGTCCGACCGCGCAATCGGCGACATCGTGAGCGCCGGAGACGTGATTGGCTACGCGGGCGATACGCCCATGTGCACGCAGATCGATGGCTGTCTGCGCGGGCTTTTGGCGAACGGCGTGCAGGTGACTGAGGGCTTTAAATGCGCCGATGTCGACCCGCGCGGCGATGCCAGCTATATCAACTACATTTCGGACAAAGCGACGTCGGTCGGCGGCGGCGTGCTCGAGGCACTCGCTATGCTCACCGATGTCTTTAGAGGATAGAAGGCGGCAATGGAAAAGCTCGATGTTGTGAATGCGGCGCTTGCCGCCCTGCGTGCTGGCGAGACGTGCGAGCTGGTGGTCGTGGCCGGTACGGCGGGGTCGTCCCCGCGCGGTGTGGGCGCCTGGATGGCCGTCTTTGCCGATGGCAGCCAGGCGGGCACTATCGGCGGCGGCAAGATTGAGCTCTTTGCGCTGGATGAGGCGCGCGAGCTCCTGAGCGCGGGACAGTCGCGTCTGGTCCGCTACACCATGGGCGGCGAGAACTCCGATACCGGCATGATCTGCGGCGGAGCCATCTGCCTGTGCTACCTGCATTTGGATGCGACTCAGGCACCGTTGTTCCAGTCGGTTGCCGACGTCTTGGCCTATCGGCGCATCGGCGACTTCGTCATCGACTTTGAGCCGTTTATCGCGAGCGCGCTCGAGGGCGATGTGGTTGAGTACCATGGCGAGACATCGCGCCATACCATTGCCGGCTGCCCCGAGCTTTCGCTGGTGGAGGAGGGGAGTAAGGTCACCTACACCAACGCCGCCTCCGAGATTCCCCCGGCGCACATCGAGACGCTCTGCCCCGAGGGCCTGACCTATATCTTTGGCTGCGGCCACGTGGGCGCTGCGACGGCGCGGGTGCTCACGGCGGCGGGCTTTGCCGTCGTGGCTTGCGACGACCGCCCCGGCACGTTGACCCCCGAATGGGTGCCCGGCGTCTACGACCGTCGTCTGGTCGATTATAAGAACCTGAGCGAGCTGTGTCCCATCGGCCCGCGCGACCTGGTGGTCGTCGCCACGGCGGGTCACAAGTCCGATATCGACGTGGTGATTCAGGCCATGCGCGCCAAACCCGCCTATCTGGGCTGCTTGGGCTCGCGCCGCAAGACGGCCTTTGTGTGCGCCCGCTTGGAGCAGGAGGGCTTTACGCAGGAGCAAATCGACGAGCTGCACCTGCCGATCGGTGTCGCCATCGAGGCCGAGGACCCCGAGGAAATCGCCATCTCCATCGCCGCCGAGATGATCCACCTGCGCCGCACCAAACTCGTCCCCCGCAAGCGCTAGCCCCGTCCCAAATTAGCTACCCCAGCCCTCTGTCGCATACGGGTCAAAATGCTACCTGCGCCATATGCCCTATAATGTCCGCCCGTTGGGC
>CATWKM010000105.1:0-4454 GCA_958351385.1 uncultured Collinsella sp.
CCAAGTGGGAGCTTACGGAATAATGACTGGCACGCCAGGAAGGACTCGAACCCTCAACACTCGGTTTTGGAGACCGATGCTCTACCAATTGAACTACTGGCGTATGTGACTAGAGACTAGCGAGTCTCTTTGTGCAGCGTGTGGTGACGGCACCAGGGGCAATACTTCTTGATCTCCATACGATCAGGCATGGTCGACTTGTTCTTGGTGGTCGTATAGTTGCGGCGCTTGCACTCAGTGCACGCAAGAGTAACTAGAGTACGCATGTATCCTGAACCTTTCATTTCCGCCCCGTACGGGCACGAGTTGTTACTTTATCAGCTCCACGTAAGTGCTGTCAATGAAAACCTCGAGTCAATTGGTTCTCGGTGGATCCATTCATATTTGGAACACATCAATGAAGCCATCGAGATCTAATCGACGGTGCATCCAGGACCATTATCGATCCTCTCGACACCAGCAACGGCTGAATATCCATTGCAGAAAAGAACCCGGCACCCATATAAGTGCCGGGTTCTCTAAGTCAGCTATATCAAAGAGCTAATTTACTCAATGATCGTGGAGACGATGCCCGAACCGACGGTGTGGCCACCCTCGCGGATAGCGAAGCGCAGGCCCTCCTCCATGGCGATCGGGTGAATGAGGTCGCCCTCGATGGTGATGTGGTCACCAGGCATAGCCATCTCGGTGCCCTCGGGGAGCTTGACCGTACCGGTAACGTCGGTGGTACGGAAGTAGAACTGAGGACGATAACCATCGAAGAACGGGGTGTGACGGCCGCCCTCCTCCTTGGTCAGAACGTAGATCTCACCGGTGAACTTGGTGTGCGGGGTAACCGAACCGGGCTTGCAGAGAACCTGGCCGCGCTCGATGTCCTCGCGCTTGATGCCGCGGAGCAGCAGACCGACGTTGTCGCCAGCCTCGCAGAAGTCCATGGACTTACGGAACATCTCGATACCGGTAACGACGGTGTTCTGGGTATCCTTGATGCCGACGATCTCGACGGGCTCGTTGAGCTTGAGCTCACCGCGCTCGACACGACCGGTAGCAACGGTACCACGGCCGGAGATGGTCATAACGTCCTCAACGGCCATCAGGAACGGGAGGTCGTTGTTACGAGCAGGCGTCGGGATGTACTCGTCGACGGCGTTCATGAGCTCGCGGATAGCGTCCATCCACTTGGCGTCGCCCTCGAGAGCGCCCAGAGCGGAACCACGGATGACGGGGATGTCGTCGCCGGGGAAATCGTACTCGGAGAGGAGCTCACGGGTCTCCATCTCGACGAGGTCGATGAGCTCGTCATCGTCGACCATGTCGCACTTGTTCAGGAAGACGACGATGTAGGGAACGCCGACCTGACGGGCGAGCAGAATGTGCTCGCGGGTCTGAGCCATGGGGCCGTCGGTGGCGGCGATGACCAGGATAGCGCCGTCCATCTGAGCAGCACCGGAGATCATGTTCTTGACGTAGTCAGCGTGGCCCGGGCAGTCAACGTGAGCGTAGTGACGGGCAGCAGTCTCGTACTCGACGTGGGAGACGGAGATCGTAATGCCGCGCTCGCGCTCCTCGGGAGCCTTGTCGATGTTCTCGAACGCAGTGAAGTCAGCCTTGCAGCCCTCGGTCTCGGAGAGAACCTTGGTGATGGCAGCGGTCAGCGTGGTCTTGCCGTGGTCGACGTGACCAATGGTGCCGATGTTAACATGCGGCTTAGTGCGCTCAAACTTCTCTTTGGCCATAAAGCCCTCCTCTAAACAGGTCGTCCCCGGACGGGACTTTGCCTTTATACCATAGTGGCCTCTCAACATACTATTGAGAAGCCACCGTGTTACCTATGGTAGCGGTGACTGGATTCGAACCAGTGACGCCACGGGTATGAACCGTGTGCTCTAACCAACTGAGCTACACCGCCGGATGGAGCCTGCAACCAGACTTGAACTGGTGACCTCTTCGTTACCAACGAAGTGCTCTACCGACTGAGCTATACAGGCACTTGACGGGTGGGAGCTATAGGATTCGAACCTATGTAGGCAGAGCCAACGGGTTTACAGCCCGTCCCCATTAACCACTCGGGCAAACTCCCAATCGTTCAAGTATCCGCAGGTCCTTTGGTCTTTTGGACCGCCGCCCCCGCGAACGAAAAAGATAATACGATGCAACCTTGGGGGCTGTCAACGAAAACCTCTAGATACACGGTTCCGGGCGTATCTATATAGCCGTGACCTGCGGTTTTGTTGAGTTTGGATGTGAAGGACGGTGGATTTGGCTGCGCTGGTGACATTTCCCGAGCGAATACTTTGGTGTAGTGGAGTACACCTTCAGGATCGGACTTCGATAACAGCCTATTTGCACCTATATATAGGTCGAGATCGGGCTTCCGTGGCAGATTCGAGCGTGGATTTTCTCCCGTTTGAAATCGAGCGTGGATAATCTCCCACTATTGGCGTGCCCGCGAGGCCAAAGTGGCAGATTATCCACGATCATTCACTAAGCGGGAGATTTTCCACGCTCGTACGTCCGATAATCCACGCTCAGGGGGGCAGCCGAGCTCGACACGGCTTTTGTCTCGATCTGTAACATATAGAGAACATTTTCTCCCCTATCTGTTACAGGTCGAGATATTACGCAGAGACCTCCGCTTACGTCTCATTCTGTAACAGTAAGAAAGGTTTTCAGCTTCTTCGTGTTACAGATCGAGATGTTATCGGCCGTCCCTTGGCAATGTCTCGATCTGTAACTATAAGGAGGGTTTTCAGCCCGCCCGTGTTATAGATCGAGACAAACCTGAAGCTTGGTGGGAGTCAAACCCGCTGACATGTCAACATAAATAGAAACGGGCCCTGTCCCACAAGGGAACAGAGCCCGAAACTCTCATGGAGCCAGTGACAGGAATCGAACCTGCAACCCACTGATTACAAATCAGTTGCGCTACCGTTGCGCCACACTGGCACACTTGGCGCTTTCGCGCGAAGCCAGTTAAGAATAAAGGAATTGCGGACGAGGCGCAACAGGCCCTTCGCCCGACCACATCTCAAAACTATTCGTCAGAACGAATAGTTTTATCTGTTCGCCAAAACAAAAAACTATTCGTTTTGGCGACGGTAACCCGCAGCCCATTGATTACAAATCGACGGACTGGCCAATTGGGAAACGGGTCTCTATGGATAATCCCCTACCTCCCGCGCAGGGCCTTGAGCTTGGCCAGGGCATCGGGGCTCAGGCGACTGCCCAGAGTCATCTTGATCTGCGGGGCTTCCTCTGCCTCGTGAACGTCGTTATCGATCTGTTTGATCTCGTCCACCAGCATGCGGCTCGAGATGCGCGTGACGCCCTTGCCCATGACGACGGCCTGAATCGTACCGTCGCTCGATACCACGGAGCACGCGCGGCCTTCCTCGCGTGCCTCGATGCAGAGCTTCTGCACCACGGTATCGGCAGAGACGCCCGTCGGCGAGAACTCGATGCGCACGCCGCGGGCCGGTAGGTTGGGGCGCTCGTTGGAGATGTTGCCCGCGCCGTCGAACACGATCACGGCCTCGTAACGGCCCTGGGCAAACGCCGCAACATCGTTGATGAGCGCGGTGCGCGCCATATCGTGGACGTCGCTGGAATATGGATCGTCGGAATGGTCGTAGACGAGCTTTTCGTAGCGCGGCGTGCAGTGGATCACGTTGTAACCGTCGACCACCAGCAGCTCGGGCTTGTTGGAGTGCACCGTCGAGACTGGGTCGGCGATAGCCTGCGCAAACGCATTGCCGCCCACGCCGTAGGTCGCGGCCGAAACAATCGGCTTGGCCGAGCCCTCGCCAAAGCGCTTGGCCTTGGACTTGGCGCGGTTCTTCTTGGACATGCGCTACTCCTCCCCCATGAGCTCGCCGGCATTGCGGCGCAGCCACTCAAAGCACAGCGCGGTGGTCGCCTGGGCCACATTGAGACTCTCGGTCATGCCGCGCTGGGGAAGCTTGGTCAAAAAGTCGCATTTCTCGAGCACCAGGCGCGAGATGCCGTCGCCCTCGGAGCCCATGACGAGCGCAACGCGGCCCTCAAAGGGAGCATCCCAGCAGCTGCCCTCGGCGTGCTCGGAAGCACCGCCCACCCAAAAGCCAGCAGCCTTGAGGTCGTCGAGCGCTCGAGCGATGTTGGGAACCTGTGCGATGGGCAGATGCATAACGGCACCAGCAGAGGTTTTGTAGCTGCCCACGGTCACACCGGCGGCGCGCTTGTTGGCAATGATGACGCCCGCCGCGCCCACGACCTCGGCAGAGCGCACGATGGCACCAAAGTTACCGTCGTCGGTCACATGGTCGAGTACGACGACGAGCGCCGGGCCGTCACCCGCGCGGTCAAGGATATCGGCGACGTCCGCATAGGGGAAATTACCCACCTCGAGCGCAATGCCCTGATGAGCGCCATGGCTCGACAGCGCATCGAGCTGCGCGCGCGGCACATACTTAATG
>CATWKM010000106.1:0-4431 GCA_958351385.1 uncultured Collinsella sp.
GCCGCGCGGCAAGGAGATATATTGCCAGACCGGAGGGGCGCCGGGGGCGGGAATCTGGGCGTACACATTTCCTACACAATTTGGGATCCGACTAACGTTTGCCAGCCGTTAACTACCGCTCACCGAGCATCTCTTTATATAAGGCAGTCTCATGGTTAAAGCGGATACGTTCCCCTAGCTAAAGCACAGCCAGCATCGAGCAACTCATCACGTTCTTCCACCGAGAACCCCTCGGCGTAGACGCGCACCACTGGTTCGGTCCCGCTAGGACGGACCAGCAGCCACGTGTCATCCTCGAATGCTAAACGCAAGCCATCCATATGACTAACGTTTTGCGGCACCTTGCCACAAATCGACTTGGGGTTTACGCCCGGCAGCAGGGTTCGTAACGTTTCGGCATCTTCGGCCTCAAGGCGCAAATCGCGTCGACCGTAACTCGTCTTACCAAAACTGTCCTCGAGTTGGTCGACCAGAACGCCCAAAGGCGCGTCCGTCTTTGCCATAAGCTCACACAGAATCAGACAGGCGAGGATTCCATCGCGCTCGGGCATATGCGCGGCGATGCCGATACCACCGGCTTCCTCGCCGCCTATGAGGACGCCACCCTTCTTCATCTCTGCCGCTATATATTTGAAACCGACTGGTTTGACGGTCACGCGGCAGCCAAGCGCCTCGGCAATGCGACGCACGAGCGTCGAGCACGAAAGATTGACGACGACGCGTCCCTCCAAATTACGAAATTGAACCAAGTCGCCCAAAACGAGCGCCATGATCTGATGCGGATGTATATATCTGCCGCGCTCGTCAACCGCGCCGATACGGTCGGCGTCGCCGTCGGTCACCAGGCCAGCGCAAGCTCCGTCCTCGATAACCGTATGCTCGCAAGCGTCCACCCACGGCTCAACGGGGTCGGGGCAGATATCTTCTTGGTCAGGCGCCTGCCCGGCGTGAATCTCGTGCACCTCAACGCCAAGCTCGCGCAGCAAGTCGGCTAGATAGCCCTGGGCTGCGCCGCCCATGGGGTCAACAACCACGCGCAGGTGCGCGGCGCGGATGGCTTCGGCATCGACAAACGATGCCACCGCTTGCATATAGTCAGGAATGATATCCGCGGTGCGATATTGCCCCTCGATCCCCATTGGCTCGGGAGCCATGGTCTCTTCGAGCTCTTCGATGACATCCTGGTTGGCGGTCGAGCCGTCACCCATGCGAATCTTGAGACACAGATAACCCTGCGGATGATGGGACCCCGTCACCATGAGCGCGCCGCACGCCTCACCGTCATAAGCCGCCGCCCACGTAAGGGCAGGGGTCGGAACAGGTCGCGAAGCGAGCACGGCGTCTAGCCCGTGCGCTGCTAGCACACCCGCCGCAAGCTCAGCGAACTCGCGCGCCAGGGGCCGAGTGTCGAACCCTATATATACCGTTTTGCCCGGATTGGTCTTTTGCCACAACTCGCCGACGGCATCGGCGATACGGGCAACGTTATCGGCAGTGAAGTCCTCATCGACGCGAGCGCGCCAACCGTCAGTTCCAAAATGAATTATCGCGCACACGCGCAGACACCTCACAGTGTTTGGATCATGGTACGCATGAGGTATACCCGCGATACACGCTCGGCAACCTGCCGGCACCAGCATTCACCATTTGGGCAAATGCTGCCGAGGACATGCAGGCAATAAAAAAAACCGCCCCGTATGGAGCGGTTTTGCCCTTTATATATCGAGCGCCTCGGCCATCGCTGCCGTAGTGATTGCCGTAGTTCCACAGCAACTGCCCACCATTGCGGCACCGGCATGTCTCCATTCGATGCATGCGCGCGCGAAAGCTTCGGGGTTCTCGTGCCATACGGGGCCATCCTGAGTCTGGACCGGATCGCCTACGTTGGGACGCACCGTGACGGGAGTAGTCGCCGATGCAACCATCCTGGGCACCGCCGCGTTCGCGGCCGCAAGCGAACAGCAATTAACACCAACCGAGTTTGCGCCGTGTTTTTCGGCGTACAAAACGGCTGCCTCGATGTTGAGGCCATCGCCCAACAGGTCGCCTTTATCGTCAACGACAAAACTCACCAGGACAGGCATGCCGTCGGCGGCATCTCGGGCGCCGGCAAGCGTGGGCTGCAAATTACGGATAGACGTCACCGTCTCGATCAGCAGACCGTCAACACCAGCATTGAGCAAGGCGTGCGCCTGTTCGCGCGCAATGCCTCGGATTTCACGATACTCGACAGAGTCTTCGGCAAACCACTCAATACCGATCGGGCCCATCGAGCCCAGTAGCAGCTGAGGGTGCGCCTGGCGGGCATCGTCGACGGCCCCGCGATTGACCTCCGCCACGGACGGCGCAATCTGATCGTGCTTGAGGGCATAGCTCGATGCCTGAAAGGTGTTGGTAATGAGCACCTGCGCGCCGGCGGCGACATACAAGCGATGAATACGAGAAACGGTCTGCGGCTCTGCCAGATTCCAAAACGCCGGTGGAATGTCGGCGGCATCGTACTCACTCAACAGAACACTGCCCATGGGGCCCTGCGCCAACAAGGTCTCGCTCGACAAGCGGCGCGTAAGTTCCTCGGCACCAAAGCGGTTGTAATAACTCGTATCCATATATATCCCGCTATTCCTCGACGCTGATTCCCTGCTTTTCGAGATAGGCGAGCCAGCGGTTCATCGTGTCCTCGGATAGCGCATGCTCCATCATGCAGGCCTCGGAATCGGCTCGCTCAAATTCGACACCGAGCTCCTGAACCAAAAACGTGCGGACGAGGCGATGACGGTACCAGATAGCCGTGCCAACCTCGCGGCCGCGATCGGTCAGGACTACCTTGCCGTAGTGCGATTGCTCGACAAGCTCGGATGCCTTGAGCGCCGAAACCGCTTTATTGACCGATGCCTTGGAGACGCCAAGGCGCTGCGCGATGTCGACCGATCGCACGCCGTTGGTTTCCCCCTCTTCGCTTTCAATGCGAACCATGCACTCCAAGTAGTCTTCGTTCGCCACCGTCAGATGTAGTTCGCGCGAGCTATTTGTCGTATCCATGATCTTCCGTCCCTTCTGCATTCAATGGCTGATTCTACCCCATCCAAGCGTCGCGGTATGCCGTGGCATACCGTGCTAGAGTTCTTGTTGCACACGACGACCAAGATTGGAGCGATCTTTATGGAAAACACCACCACAAACCCCGATGTCCTCGAGCGCTTTTTGCGCTACGTCCAGATCAACACGCAGTCCGAGGATGCAAACTGCGACCAGGTACCCTCGAGCGCCGTTCAGTTTGATCTTGCCAACGTGCTGGCTGAAGAGCTGCGCGAGCTTGGTGCGGAAGATGCCCACGTGACCGAGCATGCCTATGTCTGCGCGCATATCCCCGCAAGTGCGGGCGCTGAGGACAAGCCCGCCCTGGGCCTGATCGCCCATCTCGACACCACCGAAGTTGCACCGGGCGCCGGCGTGAAGCCGCACATCGTACACTACGAGGGCGGCGACCTGGTCTGCGGCACGGTTGACGGTAAGCCCGTTGCCATGAGCACCGCCAAGCTTCCCGCCCTGAACGACCTCGCGGGTGAGGACCTGGTCTGCAGCGATGGCACCACGCTGCTGGGCGCGGACGACAAGGCAGGCGTCGCCGAGATCATGTCACTTGTCGCGCGTATCGCTCAGGACCCTTCTCTGCCCCATCCCGCACTCGGCATTTGCTTCTGCCCTGACGAGGAGATCGGCCACGGAGCCGAGCTGCTGGATATCGATACCTTTGGCTGCAAGTACGCCTACACGGTCGACGGCGGCCCCATCGGCGAGCTGGAGTGGGAGTGCTTTAACGCCGCCGAGGTGACCGTCCGCTTTGAGGGCCAGTCCATCCACCCGGGCGACGCCAAGGACCGTATGGTCAACGCAGGCAATCTGTTCTGCGACTTCAACGCGTTGCTCCCCTACGTGCAGCGCCCGGAGTATACGGAAGGCTACGAGGGCTTTTATCACCTTGAGGGTGTATCTGCGACCGTCGATCACGCCACAGCGCGCTATATCGTCCGCGACCATGACGCCGCCAAGTTCCAGCAGAAACTCGACCTTATTGATGCCGCCGCCTCGATGCTCAACCAGCGTCTGGGTGAGGAGCGCGTGACAGTCGAGATTAAGCAGCAGTATCGAAATATGGCCGAGATCGTTCGTGACTATCCCGAGCTTATTGATGTTGCCAAGGAAGCCTACCTTGCCTGCGGCGTTGAGCCCCAAGTGCTGCCGATTCGTGGCGGCACCGACGGCGCTCAGCTGTCGTTCCGCGGTCTGCCCTGCCCCAACCTTTCCACCGGCGGCTATTGCTACCACGGCGTCAACGAGTTTGTCCCGGTCAGTTCGCTCGTCAAGATGACCGACGTCCTGCAGGAGCTCGTCGCCCGTTTCGCATAAGCCTGGCTGCATAAGCCCAAA
>CATWKM010000107.1:0-4406 GCA_958351385.1 uncultured Collinsella sp.
CTGTGACAATAATGAAAGTCGGAAGGATTCGGTCGTGTCGGAAAATAGGGATTACTACGAGGTGCTTGGCGTCGACAGGGATGCCGACGCGCGGACGATTAAGCGTGCGTTTTTAAAGAAGGCCCGTACCGTACATCCGGATGTTTCGGACGATCCCGAGGCCGAGGCCAAGTTCAAGGAGCTCAACGAGGCCTATTCCGTTCTTTCCGATGAGCAGAAGCGTGCTAACTACGACCGTTACGGCACTGCCGACGGTCCTGGTGGTTCGGGCTATGTCGACATCAACGATATCTTTGGTGGCATGGGCATGGACGACCTGTTCTCGTCGTTCTTTGGCGGTGGCGCCGGTGGTGGCGCCCGCAGCCGTCGTGAGCGTCGTCGCGGACGTGACATGGCCATCTCCCTTTCGGTGACGCTCGAGGAGGCGGCGCTCGGTTGCAAAAAGACGATCAGCTATGATCGCCTTGCTCCCTGCGAGGACTGCAACGGTACCGGTAGGGCCGAGGGTGCACAGGAAAAGCAGTGCAGTCGCTGCCACGGTACGGGCTACGTCACGACGGTTCAGCGATCGTTTTTGGGCCAGGTTCAGTCTTCCTCGCCTTGCCCCGACTGCCATGGCGAGGGCACGGTTATCGACCATCCCTGCGAGACCTGCGACGGTCAGGGCCGCACGCCTTCGCACGAAAAGATCGACATCGATATTCCCGCCGGCGTTTCGACCGGTCGCCAGCTGCGTGTGAGCGGCTTTGGCGAGGCCGGCCTTCGTGGCGAGCCTTCGGGCGACCTGATTGTCAACGTGCGCGTTGCCGACCATGAGCGCTTTAAGCGCAACAGTGACGACCTGTACCTGGTGAGCGATATCTCGATTGCGCAGGCTGCGCTTGGCTGCGAGATCGAGGTCGAGGGCATTATGCCCGACGAGGTCGTTAAGGTGACGGTTCCCGCCGGCGCCCAGTACGGCGACACCGTGAGCGTCAATAATTACGGCATGCCGCGTATCGGCGGTGGCGGTTCGCGCGGTCGTCTGGTCGTGCAGCTGCGCGTGGTCGTCCCCACCAATCTCTCTAACAAGCAGCGCGAGCTGCTTCGCGCCTTCGCCGACGAGATGGGCGATGACGTCGCAACCGGTAAGAAGTCGGTGACCGACCGTATCAAGAGTGCCCTCGACGACATCCTCGATTAAGGAGCCCGTGTGCTCGCACCCCATATTTCCGTCGTCAACCTCGGTTGCCGTGTCAACCGGGTTGAGTCCGACCGTATCACTGCCGATCTTATGCGCCTAGGCTTTGCGATGGTGGAGCCACCGGACGCCGATCTGATCGTTATCAATACCTGCGCCGTGACGGGGGAGGCCGAGGCCAAGACCCGTAAGGCCGTCCGTCATGCGCTGGCCCATCCAAATGAGCCCTATGTGCTCGTGACCGGTTGCGTGGTCAATTTGCATCCCGAGGAGCTGTTGGAGCTTTCGGATCGCGTGATCGCCGAGCCGTCCAAGATCGATGTCGCCGAACGTGTCTGCGAGGTGCTGGGCGTTGAGTCCGATAGCGTTCCCGCCTGCAGCGATGGCGAGGTGGTCGATGCGCTCGGTCGCTCTCGCCTGGGCGTGAAGATCCAGGACGGCTGCAACCACCGTTGCACCTATTGCATCGTGTGGAAGGCCCGCGGCCCCGAGCGTTCCGTGCCCGTCGAGTCCGTGCTTGAGCAAGTTCGCGAGGCCCAGGAGGCCGGCGTGCCCGAGGTGGTGCTGACCGGTGTGAACCTGGGTGCCTACGATGGCAAGAGCGCGACCGACGAGCATGTCGAAATCGATGAGCTGCTCGAGGCCATCATGGAGCGCACGACTATTGCGCATGTGCGCATTTCCTCGGTCGAGCCCATGGATATCTCTGAGCGCCTGCTTAAGGTTATGGCGCGCTATCCGCAGCGTATCGCCCCGTTTTTGCACCTGCCCGTGCAGTCCGGCTGTACGGCGACCCTGCATCGCATGGGTCGTCCCTATAGTGCGGAGGCCTTTGAGGACACGGTGCGTATGATTCGCGCCAACTTGCCCCAGGCGTCTCTTTCGTGCGATGTCATCGTCGGTTTTCCTGGTGAGACGGACGAGGAGTTCGAGGAGTCGCTGGCGCTGTGCCGCCGTGTGGGTTTCTCGCGTATGCACGTGTTCCGCTATAGCAAGCGTCCCGGTACCCTTGCTGCCGGCATGCCCGACCAGGTGCCGCCCGAGGTTATGGCCGAGCGCAGCCGTCGTATGCGAGACACGGCGCAGGAGCTCGCTATTGCCGATGCTCGTCGTCGCGTGGGCACTGTCGAGCGTGCCGTGCTTGAGTACGGTGACAGCCTGACGCTCGGTTCGTTCCATCATGCCCGTCTTGACGATACCTGTGGACTTACAGCCCCGTGCCTGCTCGATGTTGCTATCATCGGAGTCGATGATTCCGGCTTGGTCCATGCGCGCAGGGAGGTCCATGGAAGCCTCGAAGATTAGACTTACCGTTCCCGAGGGAATTGATCCCTCGTGCGTTTTGGGCGCCGGCGACGGCGTCCTTCGTGCACTCGAGAGCTTGGTTCGCGCCCATGTGGTCGCCCGTGGCGATAGCATCGCCGTGAGCGGTGACCCGGACGAGGTCGAACTCGTGGCTCGCTTTTTCGAACATGCTTTTCGCGAGGCGGCGGCCGGTCGTACCCTGTCTGCCGACGATGTCTCTCGCTGCCTGGCCGTCTTGCGCGATGGTGAGCACGAGGCTACGTCGCTTCGCGATGACGTGCTGCTTTCGTATCGCGGTCGCGTCATTCGCCCCAAGACGCTCGGGCAAAAGCGCTATGTGGATGCCATTCGCTCGCATACCATCACCTTTGGCTTGGGTCCCGCCGGTACCGGTAAGACCTATCTGGCCATGGCGCTCGCCGTTGCCGCGCTCAAGCGCCATGAGGTGGGCCGTTTGATCTTGACGCGTCCTGTTGTCGAGGCGGGGGAGAACCTGGGCTTTTTGCCTGGCACCCTCGAGGAAAAGATCGATCCGTACATGCGTCCGCTCTACGACGCCCTTTTTGACATGATGGATCGCGAGCGCACCGATGAGCTTATGGAGCGCGGCGTGATCGAGATCGCCCCGCTTGCCTATATGCGCGGTCGTACGCTGAGCGATGCTTTCGTGGTGCTCGACGAGGCGCAAAATACTACACCCGAGCAGATGAAGATGTTCCTGACACGCCTTGGATTCAACTCCAAGTTCGTGATTACCGGCGACCTCAGCCAGCGCGACCTGGTGGGTCGTCGTGGTGGCTTGGCGGATGTTGAGAAGATTTTGGGCCGTGTCGACGATGTGGCGTTTGCACACCTGGAGCGCGCCGACGTGGTGCGCCATGCCCTAGTGGGTCGTATCGTTGAGGCATATGATGCTTATGATGACGTGCGCGAGCAGCGCTCGCGCGACCGAAAGGAGTCCCGTTGAGTGTATTGATCAGCAACGATGCCGAGCTCGATACGCTGCTCGACGCGCAGGAGGTGGAGCACATCTGCGAGGTTGTGCTTGCCGCCGAGGGCGTTGAACGTGAAGTCGAGATTTCCCTTTCGTATGTCGACGAGGACGAGATGCACGAGCTCAACCACGAGTGGCGTGGCATCGACCGCACCACCGATGTGCTCTCGTTTGAATGCGACTCGGCCTTTGACGAGGATATTCCCGCCGACGAGACGCTCGAGCTCGGCGATATCATCTTGGCCCCGCAGGTCATTGCCCGTCAGGCCCCCGGCTTTGGCAATAGCCCTGCCGACGAGTGCCGCCTGATGCTCGTACACGGCATGCTACACCTGCTGGGGTATGACCATATCGAGGACGACGAGGCCGAGGTCATGGAGGCCCGCGAGGACGCTATCCTGCGCGATCTGGCGCTCGAGCGCGGCGAGGACCCCAAACTCGTTCACGTCGGCCCCATCACCAATCATGCCCACGACTAGGAGCCGCTTATGATTCCCGGATCGAACAAGGACCATCCGTCCTTTTTAAAGTCGTTCTCCTACGCCATGGAGGGCTTCGTCACCGCCGTCAAGACCGAGCGCAACATTAAGGTTATGCTCGTAGCGGGCGTGTGCACCATCATTGCCGGCTGCATCGTGGGGCTCGACATTGCCGAGTGGGCCACGATTATCATCTGCTGCGGCCTGGTGATTCACGGCGAGCTGTGCAATACCGCCATGGAGGCCATTGTCGATCTGGCGACCCAGGAGCTCCATCCGCTGGCAAAACGCGCCAAGGACATCGCCGCCGCCTCGGTATACGTACTTTCAATCACCGCCGCGATTGTGGGCTTGCTGGTATTTGCCCACGCGCTCGGCTTTATTTAGAAAGGGATTCCCATGTCCGACAATATGCAGCCTATCGATGAAATTTTGGACGACGAGTCCC
>CATWKM010000108.1:0-4392 GCA_958351385.1 uncultured Collinsella sp.
CGGATCTTCTTCGCTCCTTCGGTGTCAAAAAGTTTCAGCTGCAGCGCTGTTGCAGCGCGCGTCTGCGAAAAGAAGTGTCCAAATCGGCGCCTTCGCCCTGGCCTGGAGCGACTCGGCGGCATACTCGTTTCATCAGCAACACGCATGAGCGAGGAGGCACTTATGGGATTCCCCGAGGGTTTCTATTGGGGCGGCGCCACGGCCGCCAATCAGTTTGAGGGCGCTTGGAACGTTGACGGCCGCGGTCCGTCGGTCGACGACCACTTCTTGGGTGGCAGCTACAAGGAGCCGCGCCAGATTACGATCGACATCGACCCTAACCGCTTCTACCCCAACCATGACGGCATCGATTTCTACCATCACTACGAGGAGGACATCGCGCTGTTCGCCGAGATGGGCTTCAACATGTTCCGCATGTCCATCTCTTGGAGCCGCATCTTCCCCAACGGCGACGACGCCGAGCCCAACGAGGCCGGCCTCGCCTTTTACGACCGCGTCTTCGACTGCCTGCGCGCTCACAATATCGAGCCGCTCGTGACCCTGTCGCACTACGAGATGCCTTATCACCTGGTCGAGAAATACAACGGCTGGGCGAGCCGCGAGCTCATCGGCTTCTTTGAGAAGTACTGCCAGACCGTCTTCGACCGCTATCAGGACAAGGTCAAGTTCTGGCTCACCTTCAACGAGATCAACTGCGGCACCCAGGACATGGGCAACCTCTTTGGGACCAGCATGATCCAGGGCTTTGAGGGCCCGGCTTCGGCGGTCCACACCACGCCGCAGGCCCGTATGCAGGCCCTGCATCACCAGTTTGTCGCCAGCGGCCGCGTCGTGCGCTATGCCCACGAGCACTATCCGCAGTTTAAGATGGGCAACATGGACTGCTTCATCCTCTCCTATGCCGCCACGTGCGATCCGGCCGACGTGTTCGCCACGCAGCAGGAGATGAATACCATGAACTGGTACTGCTCCGACGTGCAGGTGCGCGGCAAGTATCCGTTCTATGCCAAGCGCTTCTGGGCCGAGAACGATGTCGAGCTTGTGATGGAGGACGGTGACCTGCAGGATATCGCCGACGGCAAGGTCGATTTCTACACCTTTAGCTACTACATGTCCGGCACCGTGGGCACCCACAAGGATCACGAGATGACCGAGGGCAACATGACCTTTGGCGGCAAGAATCCCTATCTGGAGTCCACCGACTGGGGCTGGCAGATCGATCCGCTGGGTCTGCGCATCGCCCTCAACGAGATTTACGCCCGCTACGAGATTCCGCTGATGGTGGTCGAGAATGGCATGGGCGCCTACGATGAGGTCGAGGAGGACGGCTCCATCCACGACCCGTATCGTATCGCCTACTTGCAGAGCCACGTCAAGGCCATGGGCGAGGCCATTGCCGACGGCGTCGACCTGATCGCCTACACCTGGTGGGGCCCCATCGACCTGGTTTCCGCCGGCACCGGCGAGATGCGCAAGCGCTACGGCTTTATCCACGTCGATAAGTACGACGACGGCACCGGTACCTACGAGCGACGCCGCAAGGACAGCTTCTACGCCTACCAGAAGATCATCAAGTCCAACGGTGCCGAGGGCCTGGATTAATCGACAATATGAGTGCCACCGGGGAAAAGCGTTGGGATGGGCTCGCGATTCGAGTCCCCACCTTAGCATTTGAACCATTTGGCACTATAATCACCATAGGCATGCGCACAACGTTGCGCTTAATCAAGAGGAGAAAACGTATGGGTCTGTTTGACATGTTCAAGAAGAAGGCTGAGCCCGCGACTGCCGCTGCTCCGTCCTCCATCTCTGCTTCTGCCGGCGCCGACGTGCTGTGCTCGCCCGTCAAGGGCAAGGTCATCAAGATGGCCGACGTGCCCGATCCCGTCTTTGGTGGCGAGGTTCTGGGCAAGGGCTGCGCCGTGTGGCCCGAGGACGACCTGGTCTACGCTCCCTGCGACGGCAAGGTGACCGTCACCATGGGTCACGCCGTGGGCCTGCAGTCCGATAGCGGCATCGAGGTTCTGGTGCACGTTGGCGTCGATACCGTCAACATGAACGGCGATGGCTTCGAGGGCTTCGTCAAGGCCGATGACGTCGTAAAGGCTGGCCAGCCCATGCTCAAGATCGACCGCGCCAAGATCGCCGCTGCCGGCTACAAGGACTGCGTCGTCGTGGCCGTGTCCAACACCGCCGAGTTTGCCGATGTCGAACTCGCCGTCGAGGCCGACTCCGCTGTCGCCGCCGGTGACGCCATCGTTAAGGTCGTCCGCAAGTAAACTGCGACATCCAAAGGATGTGCAAAGGTGGTCGGGTTTTCCGGCCACCTTTTTTATTGCACCGCGGGGAAGCGTTTTATTGCACGTTGGGCGGGCTTGCAAACCGTTCGGACGCTAAAACGAACCGACCGCGCCTTCGTGCCGTCGAGGGTGTTCATAAGTGGATAGTATGGGCTTACTTATTACAACGTGCGCCGCGTCCGGGAAGCGCGGTGCCGCTCATTGGGAGGAACAACATGAAAAAGAAGCTGCTGCTTGCGCCCCTCATGGCCGTCTTGGTTGCATGCGTGGTCGTGCTTTCCGGCTGTGGAGGCCCTTCGATTGAGGAACTCATCACCGAGGATCTTACGACTCAGTTTGACGAGGTCAAGAACGGTGGCGACGAGTTCCTTTCTGGTCTGGAGGAGGCTTCGGGCGACGAGTTCGAGCAGCTGGGTATCGATCCCAAGGAGTATGCCAAGACCTATCTCGAGGGCTTTGACTACAAGATCGGCGACGTGACGGTCGACGAGGACAAGGGTGTCGCGACCGCCGAGGTTTCTATCACATGCAAGTCTATGAACAAGATCGTCGAGGACTTCTCCACCCAGTATCAGGAGAAGGTCGCTGCGCTTGACACGGTTCCTTCCGATGACGAGCTGTACAAGATGGCCGGTCAGGTTATGGTCGATGTGACCAAGGCCACCGAGCCCAGGAAGACCACGGTTATCTTCAAGTACACCTGCAACGACGACGGCGAGTGGTCTGCCGACGACTCCGTCAACTCCGAGATGATGGATGCAATGCTGAGCTAGTTTGTTGCGGCGTTTTACCAAACGCCGCAACTGCTCGACGCTGCAAGCCCGCCAGAGCGGCAATCTGCCTTTCAACTTCGGCGGCATGACCAGAAGGTCAATGCCGCCTCGTTTCAAGGCACCTTGCTCGCTCTGGCGGGCTTTCGCTGTCGTTGCCAAAACAACGGCGTTTCCTTGGCTGGCTTAGGTGGCACTTGTACCTGTGGCGTTGCCATCGCTGCCGAAGATGGCAGTTGGGGATGTTCCTTTTCTGCCGGCAGTTGGGGACGCTCCTTGCGCCAGCGTTGCATCGAATGCTCGGGAAAAGACGAGCCGGTATTTGGCCGAATAGCGGGTCACGGTTTCCGGATGGCGTGGGTTGCGGAAAGTGCGACCCGGAATATTGCTCTGAAACGGGATGCCGTTTCCCCGACAAGGCTCAACCGGAAAGCGCATCCCATTCTGGGGCGGCAAAACGGGATGCGCTTTCCACGCGACAGAATCTATGCAGCCGTGTTGAGCGACAGCCCCGCTACTCGCCCAGAATCAGCGACGCGAGCTCTTCCTGGGTGTCCACCACGTAGTCGGCGCCGGTGGCTTCCAACTCTGCGCGGCCACGGAAGCCCCAGGTGACACCGGCGCTCTTAAGGCCGGCGTTGTGACCGGTCAGAACATCGACATTGGAATCGCCCACATAGAGTGTGGTTGCCGGGTCGGCGCCTAGCTCTTTCATCACATGCAGCGTAACAGGCGCCTCGGGCTTGGGAGGAAACGCATCGACGCGGCCCTGCACCAGCGCAAAGCGCTCGGAACCAAAGTATTTCTCGATAAGCGGAGCGGCCGAGACGTGGTCCTTGTTAGTGAGCACGGCAAGCTGCACACCCGCGGCGCGCAGGCGGTCGAGCATCTCGATAGTACCGGCATAGGGGGCAGTGTGGTCCTCCTTGTGCTCGCCGTAATAGGCCCTAAACTCGGCAAGCGTCTGCTCAAACATGCGACCGTCGCCCGCATACTCGGCAGGCATAAAGCGTTCGACCAGCTTGAGCATGCCGTTTCCCACCTTGTAGCGGTACTCGTCGACGGCAAACGTGGGCCAGCCGTGCGTCTCGCAGGTATGGTTGCCGGCTGCCGCCAGGTCCTCAAGCGTGTTGAGGATGGTGCCGTCCAGGTCAAAGATCACATGGGAAAAAGCTGCTGCCATGAAAGCTCCCGTCATTGGGTTTAAAACGCACCTCATAATACTGGGCTTCCGCGTTGGGCGTGCTTGGAATCTGAACATCTTCAGGGATATCAGGTCACATTGCGCCGACCGTGCGGTTCCGCCCTAGCAAATTCTCGGC
>CATWKM010000109.1:0-4364 GCA_958351385.1 uncultured Collinsella sp.
CTGTTCGAGAACCCGCAGGATCTGCTCAGGGCCATCGAGGCCGGCGTCGACATCAAGGAAGCCAACATCGGTTCCATGGCCCACTCCAAGGGCAAGGTCGTCGTCACTAACGCTGTCGCTATGGGCGATGACGATGTCAAGACCATCGAGGCTCTCAAGGCCAAGGGCGTCAAGTTCGAGGTCCGCAAGGTTCCTTCGGATTCCTCCGAGGATCTCGACGCCATGTTGAAGAAAGCTAAGGCCGAACTGGCCGCTCAAGCATAGTAAAGGAGGGTCCGATACATGTCTGCAATCACTATTCTGCTTGTTGCGATTGTCGCGTTGCTTGCCGGTATGGAAGGCATTCTGGATGAGTTCCAGTTCCATCAGCCGCTCGTGGCATGCACGCTTATCGGTCTCGTAACCGGTCACCTTCAGGAGGGCATCCTCCTGGGCGGTTCGCTCCAGATGATGGCCCTTGGCTGGGCTAACGTCGGCGCCGCCGTCGCGCCTGACGCCGCTCTGGCCTCGGTCGCTTCTTCGATCATCATGGTGCTCGCCCTCAACGGTGGCGCCACCGATTCGGCCAAGGCCGTTACCGCCGCCATCGCCGTCGCCGTCCCGCTGTCGGTCGCTGGCCTGTTCCTGACCATGATCTGCCGTACCCTGGCTACCGCTATGGTTCACGGCATGGACGCCTGCGCCGAGAAGGGCGACTTCGCCGGCATCGAGCGTTGGCAGTACGCCGGCATCCTCATGCAGGGTGTTCGTATCGCCATCCCGGCAGTACTTCTGTGCATCATCCCGGCCGAGGCCGTTACCAACGCGCTTAACGCTATGCCCGATTGGCTGTCCGGCGGCATGGCTGTCGGCGGCGGCATGGTCGCTTCCGTCGGTTACGCCATGGTCATCAACATGATGGCCACCAAGGAGACCTGGCCGTTCTTCATCCTCGGCTTTGTCCTTGCTGCCATCCCTCAGCTCACGCTGATCGCCCTTGGCCTCATCGGCATCTCCCTTGCCCTCATCTACCTTGGCCTTAAGGATCTGGCCAAGCAGGGTGGCGGCATGGGCGGTGGCTCCGGTGACCCGCTCGGCGACATTCTGAACGATTACGAGTAGGAGGGGAGTGATACATATGGCAGAGAACAAGATTCAGCTCACCAAGGCTGACCGTAAGAAGGTTTGCTTCCGTCATCAGTTCCTTCAGGGCTCGTGGAACTACGAGCGTATGCAGAACGGCGGCTGGTGCTTCGCAATGATCCCTGCGATCAAGAAGCTCTACACCAGCAAGGATGACCAGATTGCCGCTCTTAAGCGCCACCTGGAGTTCTATAACACCCACCCCTATGTTTCCGCCCCCGTCATTGGCGTTACCCTCGCCCTCGAGGAGGAGCGCGCCAACGGTGCTCCGATTGACGACGTCGCCATTCAGGGCGTCAAGGTCGGTATGATGGGCCCGCTCGCCGGCGTCGGCGACCCCGCCTTCTGGTTCACCCTTCGCCCGATTCTGGGTGCACTGGGCGCTTCCCTGGCCCTGTCCGGCAGCATCGCCGGTCCGCTGCTGTTCTTCTTCGCGTGGAACATCATCCGTTACGCCTTCCTGTGGTACACGCAGGAGTTTGGCTACAAGGTCGGCTCCTCCATCGCCAAGGACCTCTCCGGCGGTCTGATGGGCAAGGTCACCGAGGGTGCTTCCATCCTGGGTATGTTCATCATCGGCGCCCTGGTCGAGCGCTGGGTGTCCATCTCCTTCACCCCGGTCGTCTCCAAGGTCACGCAGTCCGCTGGCGCCTATATCGACTGGGCCAACCTGCCCGCCGGTTCTGAGGGCATCAAGCAGGCATTGACGATGTACAGCTCTGTCGGTGCCAACGCACTCGACCCGGTGAAGGTCACCACGCTTCAGGCCAACCTCGATCAGCTCATCCCCGGCCTTGCCGCCGTGTGCCTGACCCTTCTGGTCTGCAAGCTCCTCAAGAAGAAGGTCAGCCCGATCGTCATCATCCTGGCTCTCTTCGCCGTCGGCATCATCGGTCGCGTCTGCGGCTTCATGTAAGCACGCTTCGGCTTAAGACCGAGAGTTGCTAGGCAAGGGCTTTTGAGCCATTGAAACGGACCGCACCCGGTGGGTACACTGGATGCGGTCCGATTGTTTTTATTGGAGGGCGAGGCGCGTATGGCGCAATCTCAGAACAGCACGGTCGATCTGGCAACGCCGGCAACCTGCCTGATGGGGCTTACCAGTCACGGTAACGTGATGGTGGGCAATAAGGCGTTTGAGTACTATAACGAGCGTAATCCCGAGGATTATATCCAAATCCCGTGGGACGAGGTCGACTATATTGCCGCCGAGGTTTTGCGCGGCACCAAGAAGATTACGCGTTTTGCCATCTTTACCAAAGAGAATGGCCACTTTACGTTTTCGACGCGCAATGACAAGGAAACGCTTCGCGCGGTGCGTAAGTACATTGACGAGGACAAGCTCGTTCGTTCGCCCGACTTTATCGATGTGACGGCCAAGGGCGCCAAGAGCATCCCCTCCGTCATCAAGAACCTTTTCCACAAAGGCAACTAGCCATTAAAGAGCGCCCCCCTAAAGTGGGACGCGGTTTCCCATGAGGCTCGATCGGGAAAGTGCATCCCGGTTCGAGTGCCGATTGCGGGATGTAGTTTCCGGAACGGGCCCGTTTGGGAAACCGTGTCCCGTTTCGAGTCGAAATTCTGGGACACAGTTTCCCAGCGAGGTCCCATGGGGAAAGTCTGACCCAGAATTTGCCTGGATAGTGGGACGCACTTTCCGGAGGGCTGTTCCACCGCAACTTCGAAGAGTGGCTACACGCTGCATCACAACGTGTAAATCTGCTACACTAGTACAACATGCCTCCGTAGCTCAGGGGATAGAGCACCGCTCTCCTAAAGCGGGTGTCGACGGTTCGAATCCGCCCGGGGGCACCAGAGATTTGCCGAGCCCGGTACCGCTACGGTGCCGGGCTCTTCTGGTCTAAGGGCAGGGTTCGAGCCGTCGACACGCGCGTCACCAATTTCCCCGCGGGGGGAGTTTTCGAATCAGCCCGGGGACACCAGAGATTGATCGAGCCCGGTACACCGTCACGGTACCGGGCTCTTCTGGTTCATGTCATGTCAAAAACGAAGCGCCCGCTTGCTGGGGGAGCAAGCGGGCGCCTGTGAGTGAATATGTTTGCGGCGAGAGCCGTAATGGGCGGTGGGGTGGCGACTAGTTGACCGTACCGGAATCGTCGCCCGTGCCCGAGCCCGAACCCGAACCCGAGCCAGAAAGTGCGACCGTCAGCGTAATCGTGCTGTCGGTAGACTGCTTGCCGGTGGGGGAGACGCCCGTAACGGTGGCGTTTTCGTTGCCGCTCACGGGGTTACCGTTCTGATCGCAGAATGCGATGTTGTAGAACCCGGCGTTGTTGAGCGCGGTAACGGCGGCGGAGATGCTCTTGCCGTACAGGTTGCCCGGAACGCTGGCTTTGCCGGACTTCTTGGCAATGACGACGGTAATCGTGGCGCCAGGCTTCTGCTTGCCGCTGGGGTTCCAGCTAATCACGGTGCCCTCGGTAACCGAATCGTTCTCCTGGTAGCTCACGTCGACGCCAAAGCCTGCCATATCGAGGGCGTTGCGCGCCTGGGCCTCGGTCATGTCGGTCAGATCGGGGACGGAGGTGGTGTCAGGACCGCTGGAGACCTTGTACGAGATGGTCGTGCCCTTCTCGACTTCCTTACCGGGTTTGGTGCCCTGCTCAAAGACCTGGCCCTCATCGGCCTCGTTGGCCTCCTCGGAGGCGTTGCCCTTCAGGCCAACGCTTGCCAGCGCGGCTTCTGCCTGGTCCTTGGTCAGGCCGACAAGCTGGGGAACCTCAACCTTCTCGGAGGGCTTGGGGCCCTTGGAGATTACCAGGTTCACCTTGGTGCCCTTGGCCTTCTTGGTTTTGCCGTTGGGCGTCTGCTCGGCGACCTTGCCCTCGTCGATATCGTCGTTGTAGCTTTGGTCGATGGTGCCGACCTCGAGGCCGGCTTCCTTGATCTGCTCGACGGCAGTCTGCTGGTCCTTGCCCAGCACATCGGGCACGGTGACCTGCTCGCCGCCAAAGAGTCCTGTGGCAAAGGCCACCACGATGCCGATGACGGCAACGGCTGCCACCACGGCGGCGATGATCTTGTTCTTGTTGGATTTGGGCTTTTCGACCTCGTAGGAGCCGGTGGAGCCCGAAACCGAGCTACGGGCGGTATTCTGGCCGCTCACGCCCGAGACGGGACGCACCATAGCGCGCGTCTGATCGGAAAGCTCGCGAGTCTTGGTGGCGCCCAACTCACCGGGGGCACCGATGATGCGTGTGGGCTCCGAGATGTTTACGGCA
>CATWKM010000110.1:0-4246 GCA_958351385.1 uncultured Collinsella sp.
GCAGCCGGTGACGAGCGTCCTCTTGGGCGCCATGGGGACGACGTCCTTGAGCATCGGGTGGTTGAGGTCGGCCTCGGAGACGGTGGCCTGGTCCAGCGGGATCGGCCACTCGATGGCGAGCTCCGGGTCGGCGAGGTTCACGAAGGTGTAGGTCCTCTTCAGCTCCAGCGACCAGTGGGCGTCCACCAGGTAGGTGTAGGCGGTGCCGTCCTCCAGGGCCTGGAAGGAGTTGCCCACGCCGCGCGGGACGTAGATGGCCTTGCTCGGGTCGAGCGTGCAGGTGAACACCTTCCCGTAGGTGGCGCTGCCCTCGCGCAGGTCCACCCAAGCGCCGAAGACCGAGCCGCGGGCCACGGAGATGAACTTGTCCCAGGGCTCGGCGTGGATGCCGCGGGTGACGCCGCGGCTGTCGTTGTAGGAGATGTTGTTCTGGACGACGCGGAGGTCCGGGATGCCCAGGGCGCACATCTTGGCGCGCTGCCAGTTCTCCTTGAACCAGCCGCGCGAGTCGCCGTGGACGGCGAGGTCGACGACCTTGAGGCCCCCGATGCCGGTCTCGGTGACGGAGAGGTCCTTCTCGAATGCGATGTCAGCCATGTGGGAAAAGCTCCTATCGAAGAGGTTGTATAACCGGGGGCGCCCGCGCGGGGACGCAGGATCATCCCCATGCCCTGCGGCCCCGCGCGGGCGCCCCGCGGTGCGGTTCGCCGGGGTGCAGTCTTACTGGCCCTGTGCGCGGTAGCGGGCCTCGGTGGCCTCCTTGGCCGGGCGCCACCAGGACTCGTTGGCCACGTACCAGTCGATGGTGGCCTTGAGCCCCTCGGCGAAGTCGGTGTGGGCCGGCCTCCAGCCCAGCTCGCGCTGGAGCTTCGTGCTGTCGATGGCGTAGCGGCGGTCGTGGCCGGGGCGGTCGGCGACCCAGTCGAAGTCCTCGGGGTCGCGGCCCATGGCCGTAAGGATCATGCGCAGGACGGTGATGTTGTTCTTCTCGCCGTCGGCGCCGATAAGGTAGGTCTCCCCCATGCGGCCCTTGGTGAGGATGTCCCAGACGGCCGAGGAGTGGTCCTCGGTGTGGATCCAGTCGCGGACGTTCTCGCCCTTGCCGTAGAGCTTGGGGCGGACGCCGTCGACGATGTTGGTGATCTGCCTGGGGATGAACTTCTCCACGTGCTGGTAGGGGCCGTAGTTGTTGGAGCAGTTGGAGATCGTGGCGCGCAGGCCGTAGGTGCGGGTCCAGGCGCGCACGAGCATGTCGGAGGACGCCTTCGTCGAGCTGTACGGCGAGCTCGGGTGGTACGGCGTCTCCTCGGTGAACTTGGCGGGGTCGTCGAGCGCGAGGTCGCCGTAGACCTCGTCGGTGGAGACGTGGTGGTAGCGGATGCCATATTTGCGGACGGCCTCCAGCAGGCGGAAGGTGCCCTCCACGTTGGTGCGCAGGAACGGCTCCGGGTCGGCGATGGAGTTGTCGTTGTGGGACTCGGCGGCGTAGTGCACGATGGCGTCGTGGCCCGGGACGAGCCTGTCGAGCAGCCCGGCGTCGCAGATGTCGCCCATGACGAGCTCCACGCGGTCGGAGGGCAGCCCCGCGATGTTCTCAGGGTTGCCGGCGTAGGTCAGCTTGTCCAGGACGGTGACGTGCACGCCCGGGTGGTTGTCCACGACGTAGTGCACGAAGTTGCTCCCGATGAAGCCGCAGCCGCCCGTGACGATGATGTTCTTGGGGGAGAAGGTCTCCTCTGCCATGTTCGAATCTCCTTGTTCCTAGTACTCGCGCGGGCTGTTGACGATCTCGCCGGCGGCGACCTTCTTCAGGTGCCGCCCGTAGACCGACTTGCCGTAGGCCTTCGCGGCCTCCTCCAGCTCCGCGGTCGTGATCCAGCCGTTCTCCCAGGCGATCTCCTCGGGCACAGACACGGGCAGGTCCTGGGAGTGCTCCACGGCGCGGACGAACTCCGCCGCCTCGTGGAGGCTCTCCATGGTGCCGGTGTCCAGCCACGCGTAGCCGCGGCCCAGTGTCACCACGGACAGCGTCCCCTCCTCAAGGTACATCCGGTTGAGGTCGGTGATCTCCAGCTCGCCGCGGGCCGAGGGCTTGACCTCATGCGCCTTGGCGGCGACGTCGCCCGGGTAGAAGTACAGGCCGGTGACGGCGTAGGAGCTCTTGGGCTCGTCGGGCTTCTCCTCGATGGAGACGGCCCTCCCCTCGCCGTCGAACTCCACGACGCCGAAGCGCTCGGGGTCGTCCACGTGGTAGCCGAAGACCGTGGCCCTCCCCGACTCTGCGTTCTGGACGGCTCGCGTCAGGTGGCGCGACAGGCCGTTGCCGTAGAAGATGTTGTCGCCGAGCACGAGCGCGCACGGCTCGCCGGCGATGAAGTCCTCGCCGATGGTGAAGGCCTGGGCCAGGCCGTCCGGGCTCGGCTGCTCGGCGTAGGACAGGTTCACGCCGTAGCGCGAGCCGTCCCCGAGCAGGCGCTCGAAGTTGGGCAGGTCGGTCGGCGTGGAGATGACCAGGATGTCCCGGATGCCCGCCAGCATGAGGGTGCTAAGCGGGTAGTAGATCATGGGCTTGTCGTAGACCGGCAGCAGCTGCTTGGAGGTCACGAGCGTGAGCGGGTACAGGCGGGTGCCGGACCCGCCGGCGAGGATGATGCCTTTCACTGGCTATAGCCTTTCCTTTCTAGCGGCCCTGCGACCGGCGCGGTTTCCGAGAAGACGGGCGCAGCAGTCAACACCGAAGGCGATGAACTCGATCAGATTGCCCTCCCGAAGGAGCTGAGAGGAGACCGCTTTGACGAGCCGACCCCCTTCACCGATCTCACTTGCATGCATGAGATCGTCCGCATGCGTTTCGAGAAAGAAACCGACGGCACGGTTGCGGGCAAACTGTTGGGATGGCGTCAAGTTATGCGAGTGATAGACCTCCGCACGCGGCTCGTAAGCGACCTTCATACCCGAGGCGATAAACTTGGCGGCCATGAGCATGTCCTCATTGGTGTTGACATGATCGAATCCACCGCATTCGAGATATGCGGTCCGTCGATAGGCAGAACAGGCGTCAGATGCAAAAAACGTCTTAATGCCAAGTTTTTCAAGATCGCCCTTCGAACGAACGGATGGTGAGTCAGGATAGTTAAAACAACGTACAAGCTGTTCAAAACGACGGGCATCGGCCTTGGGAAGCTGCCTACCACTAACAAGGGCGATATTCGAGTCTTCAACCATAGGGGCAACAAGCCGCTTCAGGTAGTCATCAGAAACGGGCACAGCATCTTGGGTGAGAAAACAGACGAAGTCGCCACTCGATTCATTCAGCGCCATGTCCCTTGTGGTGCCGTGGTTAAAATCCTGGCGATTAATCTCCAGCAAGCGAACTCTTTTGTGCTTCTGGACCAACTCGATAGTTTTGTCTTCCGATGCGGAATCGACGACCAAAATCTCATTCGGCTGAATTGACTGGCGATCAAGGGCAATTAAAAGCGCCTCAATTTCATGTTCAGCATTAAGAGTCGGAATGATGACAGAAAAATCCATCTATCGCCCCGTTCTCTTCTTGCCGAACATGGCACCGAAGGTGCCGGTAAAGCACTTCAAATCCATGAGGAAGCAGCGGTTCTGAACGTATCGGAGTTCGATCTGCTGGCGCAGACCGCTTTCGAACGTCGCCTCATTACGATCAGTCGCTTGCCAAAGTCCAGTAATTCCAGGCTTGACAGAGAGCAACTCAGCCTTTTCCTCATCGGAAAAATGCTGCTTAAGCTCATCCCTTGTAATGGGGCGAGGACCAATTACAGACAGATCGCCGTTTAGTACATTGAGAAACTGCGGCATCTCATCAATAGAACACTTACGAATGAATTGACCGATCTTAGTAATGCGGGGATCGTCATCCACCTTACGCTCGACTTCCCACTGATGAAGCTGCTCAGGGCTCAGATACTTCTGCACATCGCTAGCATCGGCGACCATGCTGCGAAGTTTGAGGATCTTGATTGTCTTTCCGCCCTTGCCAACCCTCTCTTGTGCATACATAGGGCTGCCAGGAGATTCAAGGCTAATGAGTGCACACACCACAGCAACAGGAATTAGCAGTAGAGCACTCATCAAAAGACTGAACACAAGGTCAAACAGTCTTTTAACAATGCGATATCCAAGCGTACCGCTCGGCTTTATCTGATCGAAAACTAGTGCATCCCCCATAGATGCACGGCTCTCTGTCACTTCTTCATTAGCAGTCACGATAAAA
>CATWKM010000111.1:0-4242 GCA_958351385.1 uncultured Collinsella sp.
CTTGCACCCCAATTCTCCCAAACGCGCAGGTAAACCGCGCATTCGTGCGTCTCCGCACCACCATCTAGGCCATCGATTATTACCGTCAAAATGGTATCACGCAAAAGGGCCTCGCACGCAGGCGAAGCCCAAGGTAAAAGCTATTGTTTGCGATAGGAAAATGCGGTGACGGTCGCGGCCTCTAGTGCTTGCCGCCGTGACTGTTGAGCCAGATATTGCGGCCCAGCATAAGCGCCAGCACCAGTGCGCTGACGTAGCCCATAAAGCCAATGACCGGGATACCAAACACAACCGGCTCGATGCGCGCGTAGTACACCACCGACGAACCGATAAACAGGCCAGCAATCACAATTGCCATCGACATACGGTCGATAATTCCGCCCAGCTGTCGCAGCGCTTTATCGCTGCTCATGATCTGCGTGTTCACCTTAAGCTGGCCGCGCGTGAGCATACGCGAAGCCAAGCCCAGATACTCGGCCGCCTCGAGCGAACCTTTTGCCGCGCGATAGCTGCTCGCGGCAAGATCGCGTCCCATATCACGCACGCGCGCATAGGTGCTTTTTTCGTTTTTGATGTGCGTCTGGATAATCTGGATCATGTTGACATTGGGCATATACTCGGTCAGCAGACCCTCGAGCGTCACCATGCCGCGGGCGAACATCGTCACCACGCTCGGCAGCTCAACGTCGTTTTTGCGCGCCAGGTTTAACAGCGAGGTCAAAAACTCTCCGATATCCAGATCCTTCAGGTCAAGGCCCGCAAAGTCAGCCACGATAAAGTCAAGATCGGACAAAAAGGCCGAATGATCGAGCTCAGCCGAGTCGCCACGCGTCACGGCGAAGCGCATGAGCGAATCCTTGAGCTTGGGCACGTCACCCTCGGCCACGGCGAAAATCATGTCCTTGACGATACCGCGATCGTGACTCGACATGCGTCCGACCATGCCCAAGTCGATAAAGTAAACGATGCCGTCCTTGAGAATAATGTTTCCCGCATGCGGGTCGGCATGGAAAAAGCCGTCGTCGAGCACCTGCGTCGAGTAGTCCTCGACAATCGCGGCACCGATCTTTTCCAAGTCATAGCCCTCGGCCACCAAGCGTTCAGGATCGGCGATCGAAATGCCGTCGACGTAGTCCATAACCACCACGTGCTCGGTGCACAGGTCCAGATAGGATTTAGGGCACGTCACGCCATGAACGCTCTTATGGAACTCGTAGAAGTCGTTGAGGTTTTTGGCCTCGGCCAAAAAGTTGGTCTCCTCGCGAAACGAGGTCCACAGTTCCTCGACCACGCCATGCAAGTCCACAAACTGATCGGTGTTGACGAACTTGGAAACGATACGCACCACCGAGCGGATGATATCGATGTCCTGTGCCATAACCTGCTGCGCACCGGGGCGCTGCACCTTGACGGCCACGTCCTCGCCCGTCACCAGACGAGCGCGGTGCACCTGCGCGAGTGATGCGCTACCAAGCGGATTGGGGTCGATCGCATCGAACATCTCCCCCAGGCGCAGGCCGTATTCTTCTTCCAGACAACTGAGTACGACCTCGTACGGCACCGGCTCCACGTCGGAGCGCAGACGACGCAGCTCGTCGCAAAAGCGTTGCGGCAGAATCTCGGACCGGTTGGCCAGAATCTGCCCCATCTTGACGAACATGGGGCCGAGTTCCTCGAGCAGGCGGCGCAAACGAACCGGCGTGAGGTTATCCCACACACGGTACTTTTTGACCAGGCGAACAATCTGCCCGATGCGTTCGCGACGACCCGCCGGCGTGAGCTGGTATTCCTCGTCCGGCGCCATCGCGTCGGGCTCCTCTGGCACCATATCGACAGCGCGCGGCTTCTTGCGAGCGCCCAAGACGGCGGCGTCGACCTCATCGACAACCGCTGCCTCGTCACCCAAGGGATCTAGATTGTTGTAATCGGTGGTGGAATCTGCCATCTGCGCTGCTACTCGGCCTCTTCGGTATCCTTCGCATCGTCGGGCTCAACGGACTCGACGGGCACCGAGGTCACGTTGTCCTCGACCGAATCGACGATGTCGCGCACATGGGCCAGGAAGGCCGTGCGCTCGGGGGCTGTCATGACGCGGACGCGAGCCAGAATGAGCTCGTCGAGCACGCGCTGGGCCGCGGTCTCGCCCTGCATACCCAGACGCTCGGTCAGGTCGGAGATGGTGCCACCGGCCTGCTCGAACATGTCGGACACACTGCGGGCGATATCGGGAGCACCTGCGTCCTTGCGCACCTGCTCACCCTTGGTGTTGAGGTCGTCGAGGACCTTCTTGCTACCCTCGATGGCAACAGCGGCGGCGCCGAAGCCCACGTTGATGGCGCCGTTAACAAGCTGATCGAGTTTCATAACCATGGTTGTCTCCAATCACAAACAACTGCATTGGCGTTCTTGTACCCAAGATTGAGTGAAAGCGACAAAGCGTTTTAGCGCTATTCGATCGACGGGAAATCCCTACCTCACGTTGTCGTTCATCGCGAAAGAGTTCTTCATGGCGCAGCTCGTGGTATAGAGCACCTTGCCCAACAGGGCATCGGTTTCTACACGAACACGCTCGGCAAACTCCTCGTTGGCGCAGGCGAGCTCGGCAGGCACCTCGGCCTCGGGCAGGGTAGCTACGGCGGCGTCGACGTCATGAATCTGCTTGTGGCCCATGCCACCGACCTTCTCCTGATAGTCCTCCACGGCGCGGCCGCACTCATGGAAGCGAACGTCAGCCAGCGCGCCGATCAGGCGGTTGGCCCAGTAGAAGTTTTCGGACGTCACGCGAGCCTGCGTGTCGGCATAGTACTCGGGCATGGTCTCGACGTTGGCGTACAGCGGAATCAGCGCGTTAAACGAGTTGGAACCAAAGGCCATCCACTGCACGGCGCGGTAGGCCGGCTGCGCATAGGGGCGCAGCTGCAACACGGCGAGCTGGCTGTTGCGGTTGATGCCGATGGGGCGATAGGCGCCACGCGTAGCGGGCGTGCCCTTGCTGCCGTAGCAGTCGTACTCCGTGCCCTGGTAGTGGCTCGAAAGCACGTACTTGATGTCCTCGATGGTCACCTTGCGCTCGGGCACGCGGCTCCAGGGGATATCGTCGCTCTCGGGTGTGTAGTCGGCGTCGGGGCCGTCCCACACGTCGCTGGGGTTGAGGCAGCGCTGCATGTACCAGGCGCGCGGCGTGTTGTAGACGTGGTCGCTGTCGCT
The DNA here is from genome assembly GCA_958351385.1 of uncultured Collinsella sp. GTDB lineage: Bacteria > Actinomycetota > Coriobacteriia > Coriobacteriales > Coriobacteriaceae > Collinsella. Next base: position 3,208 of record CATWKM010000111.1, read on the forward strand.
GTGCGAGCCAAAGGCCTCGCGCGGGTTGAAGACCGCAGCCGGACCGTCGCCCTCGACGCCCAGCGTCAGGTCCAGATGCCACTCGGCCATCCAGGAGCGCAGGTCGGCGGAGCACATGTGGTCGGCCTGGGCGCCCTCGGCGTCGTCCAGGTCAAAGCTGTCGATACCCAGCTGGTTGGGCATGGTCACATAGGCGTCGTCGGGCACGCGCTTGGCGATCCAGTGGTGGCCACCGATGGTCTCGAGCCACCAAATCTCGTCCACGTCACTAAAGGCGATGCCGTTGTTCTCGTAGGTACCATAGCGCTCGAGCAGGTCGCCCAGGATACGAACGCCGTCGCGAGCAGACTTGGCATATGGCAGCACCAGGGTCACCATGTCCTCCTCGCCCAGACCGCCGGGCTGCGACGGAACATAGCCGTCCTCGCCCTCGTTGCCCTTGGCGGGCACGTAGTCGACGAGCGGGTCGGCGCCGCGAACGCGCTCGTTGGTGGTGAGCGTCTCGGTTGCGGACATGCCCACATTGAGCTCGTTGAAACCGGCCTCGGCCCAGATGCCGTGGCCCGGGACAACATCGGGGACGCTCGTGTAGCGCATGGGGTTATCGGGCAGTTCAACGGTCAGGTGACTCAGGACGCTCGTGTAGACGCGCGGCTGCTCGTCGGGATGCACCACGCGCATACGCTTGGGCTCAAACACCCCGTTGGACGAGTCCTCGTTGCGGGCAACCAACGTCGACCCGTCGTAGCTCGCGTTCTTACCAACCAAAATCGTTGTGCACGGCATGCGCATCCTCCTTGAGCGAAGAAATCAAACGGCAACAGTGTATCGCTTCGGCGTAAAAAGGGCGAAACCACGGCACTGGCAACCCCTGTGGTCAAAAAATGCCAAATATGAGTACTGTCACCAATTTAGTAACAGCAATTTTGCTACGCATAGGTGTCGAAAGTCTACATTTGTTCAAAAATTAGATGATGTAATTGGTAGCGCGCAGAGATGTGGTGTAAGAGGCGGGGAATGCCCCGCCTCCGCCCT
>CATWKM010000112.1:0-4031 GCA_958351385.1 uncultured Collinsella sp.
ACATGTGTAGGCTAATCGGCATCCAGTGGCAAGGGCTTCCCGCTTGCCGTGTTGCCGCACTAAGCCCGCGCTGGCAACAAATGTCACCTGCGCGGGCTTGGTGGGCGCTCACAATGGCACGTTATTGAGACCCACATCAGTTATGGAATTCCGAACAGCACCGACATGCGATGTCTCCGTCGGCATACCAAGCAATGAAGCTCACCCCAGCCTTAGACGATCGGCGCGATGCCGGCAAAGTGCAGATACAGCGAGATGGCCGCCACGACAATGACCACTGCCGCGATCAGCTTGTCGTGCAGATGCGGGAGCACCTGCTTGCCGCGGCCTCGCTCGCCCGCAATATAGACGGGGATGGCCGGAGCAAAAAGGATCGTCGTGATCATGACGCCCTGGAGGCCCGTCGACCACACCAGGAACAGCGTGTAGATAAAGCCGAGCGTACCGAAGAAGCGTGCTTTGCCGACACTCGGCGCATGCGGTCCGTCCAGATGCTCGTTCTTCCAGCCAATCACCATGTAGTAAGCAGCCGAGCAAACATAGGGAACCAAGATCGTGTTGACCGCGCAGCTGTAGAAGAACTGGTAGGTGCTCGCCGCTACATACGACACAATCAGGAAAAGCTGCGTGATGCCGGAGCTCACAAGAACCGTTATCACTGGGGCGTCATGCTTGTTTGTCTTAGCAAACGCCAGCGGGAAGGAGCCCTGACGTGCAGCCTCGAACGGCGTCTCGGATGCAATGATGACGTAGCCCAGCATCGCACCGACCAGCGAGAGAATAACGCCAAGGTTTACGATGGCTGCGCCAACCGGACCGATTGCGCACTCAAGAATTCCCGCCATGGAGGGCGTTGCAAGTTGTGCCATCTCCTCGCGCGGCATAATGCCGAGCGACAGCATCGAGATAATTAGATACAGCGTAAACACGGCTGCAAATCCAAGCGCCGTCGAACGACCGACGTCGCGCACATACTTTGCACGGCCCGAAATGACGACAGCGCCTTCGATACCCGTAAAGACCCAGACAAGGGCAATCATGGTCGAGACAACCTGCTCACCAAAACCGGGGCCAGCCGGCTCTCCCCAGAAGTTGTCCATAAAGATATCGACGTTGAACTTACCCAGGAGCACAATGCTCAGCACAAAGAGCCCCAGCGGCACCAGCTTCGCCAAGGTGACGATCGTGTTGATGCCGGCAGCTTCCTTAACGCCGCGAAGCACGAGAGCGGTTAGGAACCACAAAAACACGCTGGCGCAGACGATGGAAAGCATATTGTTGCCCGTACCGAACGCAGGGAAGAAATAGCCCAGTGCGCTAAACAGCAAGAGCGCAAAGCTCACATTGGAAAGACATGCGCTGATCCAGTAGCCCCAAGCGGAGTTGAATCCAACGTAATCGCCAAAACCGGCCGCAGCGTATGCATAGATGCCGCCAGTCAGGTCGGGACGAGCCTGAGATAAACCGTTGAATACCATCATCAGCGCAAAGACGCCAATGAAGCAAATTCCCCACGAAACGATAACCGCGCCGGTATTGGCTCCGCCTGCCGCCATATCGCCGGCAAGAGAAAAGATGCCGCCGCAAATGCTCGCAGTGATGACCATCATGGTCAGACGAAAGAGATCCAGGCCATTGGGGTCGATAATCTCATCGTTACAAGTTTTAGAGGCCATATATGTGCACCCCCTCAATCAAACGACCGCATAAAGATGGCCCGGACGTCCCGAATCGGGTGCCGGGCCATCGGTCAAGCGATCATTAAGCTAGTACAGCGACCACATTAGAAGCGCAGCGACAGGCAAGAAAGGCCGCCGTCGACCTTGCGGTACTCGGAGGTGTCGACAACGAGCGTCTTGTAGCCCAAATCCTGCACGGCCTTGAGCACGGTCGGATAGCCCTCGGCAACGATAACCGTTCCGTTGACCCAGATGCAGTTGGCGCCATAGGCCTCGTCCTCGGGCACGACGATCTTGTTGTACTGGGCAAAGTCGGGCTTATCAATGAACTCACCGGAGACGAGCATGTTGTTGTCCTCGATGTAGTTGACGCCCGTCTTGAGGTGCAGGACCTCCTCCAGCGGAACCTCGGAGCCCTCGAGACCCCAGCCCTCGAGAATCTCACAGAACTGGCGGATGCCCTCTTCGTTGGTGCGAGCGGAGCGACCGACGTAGAAATGGTCGCCGGCCATCATGACGTCGCCGCCATCAAGCGTACCGGGGGAAACGATGTGCTTCACATGCTCGTCGTCAAAGAAGCGGCGGACGACCGGCTCGATCTCGTCCTTCTCGCCGTTACGGCTGTCGGCACCGGGGTTGGTAATGATGGCGCCGCAGCGAGTGATAACGGCCGGATCCTCGACAAAGCAGCTGTCGGGATACTGCTCAAGCGCCGGCAGCACCGACACGTCAACGCCGCACTGCTCGAGCGCGTGCTCGTAATCGTAGTGCTCCTCGATAGCGCGCTCGTAGATGGGCTGACCAAGCTCGGGAGCGCTCGTGATGCCATTGCTCAGGGACTTGCCGGGACGACGGATGATGACGTGGCTGAACTTAGTCATGATGATCCTCCTTGGACCTCTTAGCAGAGAGCGGACTTCCTTGCGCCCGCCTTCCTTCCGATGGCTTTATCTTAGGGTGTCTTTACTGTTTTGTATATTGTATACAATCCTGAACGGTAGATATTTGTCGGTAAGCGTATTATTGCTTCTTCTGGTTTGGTAGCGCGATTTAACTGGTCGTTCTATAATTCAATTAGCCTATTCAGGCGAAACGTATTTATTTTTGAAAATATACAGTTGAGGAATATAAGCTCATGGAAACGCTCCGAAGACCCTTGAAGGATCATGTATACGACTATATTTCGAGTCGCATAGACGCCGGCGAGCTTTCGGCCGGCGACCGCGTGAGCGAGCAGGCGATCTGCGATGCCATGGGCGTGTCGCGCACGCCGGTTCGCGAGGCGCTCATCCAGCTGGCAAGCGACGGCTATCTGGACAATCTCCCCCGCCGCGGATTCCGCGTCCGAGGGTTCGATCAGCAAAACGCCGTTGAAGTCTTTGAGATTATGGGGCCTCTCGACGGGCAGGCGGCATACCTCGCCTGCCCTCTCCTAACCGACGAGGACATCATGCAGCTGAAGTTTTTGGTTGGGTCCATGGACCTTGCGATCCAAGGCGGTCTTATCCGAAAGTACGACGACATTCAGCGGGACTTTCACCTCACGTACTTCAACCGCTGCGGCAACGACCGTCTGCGCGACATGATTTCGCAACTCGAGCGCTGCTTTATAAAGCGCGATTACGAGACCGTCGATCAGGAGACAGCGTGCAAGCTGCTGGGCATAGCCAATGCCGAGCATGCTCATATTCTTGAGCTCTTCGAAGCGCGAGATGCAGCGGGCGTGCGAGACTACGTTCGCGATGTCCATTGGAACACGGAGAACGCCCAGTTCACCGTTTGGTAGAAATATAACGATCGGTGCCGGCCCAACCCTTGGCGGCCAGGGCAATGTCGATGTTTTGGCACCGAAAGCGAAAACCCGCCAAAGCGAGCAAGGTGCCTTGAAACGAGGCGGCATTGACCTTCTGGTCATGCCGCCGAAGTTGAAAGGCAGATTGCCGCTCTGGCGGGCTTGCAGCGTCAAGTGGTTACGGCGTTTGGTAAAACGCCGTAACTAAAACCCGTGGCGCTCCAGGAAGCGGAAGGCTAGGCGGATCCAGGGACGGACCGCCACCTGCTTGTCCTCGTTGTCGACCGCGGTGTTGGCGTTGCCGAGCGAAAGGCCGTGACCGCCCTGGTCAAAGACGTGCATCTCGCATGCAACACCCTCCTCGGCCATGCGCTGCGCAAACGGGTAGACCTGCGCGACCGGCGCCGTCTTGTCGTCCGAAACGCCCCACACAAAGGTCGGGGGCATCTGGCGCGAAACGTGCGTGGTAGGGCAAATGTCGGTCAAGTGCTCATCGGTCGCCTCGCCGCCCGTCACCATCGACAGATAGTCGTTAAGCAAATCGCGCCCCGTCTTGCCAC
>CATWKM010000113.1:0-3981 GCA_958351385.1 uncultured Collinsella sp.
TCTTGAGCAGATGGGCGCCTAGGAACGCGACGTTGGACAAGCGACCGCCGGCCTTAAGGAAGGCGAGATCGGTTGGGACAAAGCCCAACAGCACGCGGTCCATCACCGAATTGGTGAAGGCGAAAATTTCGTCAACGGTGGCATCGGGATGAGCCTCGATGTATTTGGCAGTCTCAACGACAACGAGTGACTGGCCCACCGAGACAAAGCGCGTGTCCATGGAGAACACGTAGTCGCGCCCCTGGGCCGCAATCTTCGAGGACTGATGCGAGCAGGTCGTGGCCTCGGAATACGCAAGATGCAAAATGGTCGCATCGGGCTGCTCGGCATGAATGCGGTCGTACACGTGAGCAAAATCCGCAGGCGAGCAGCCACTGGTCTTGGGCATAACGCCAAACTCGTTACAGCGCGAGTAAATCTCGAGCGGATCGATCGAGCCGTCCTCGACGGTCTCGTCACCAATCGTGACATGCATAGGCACGCGCACGATGCCGTAGCGCTCGCAGAGCTCCGGCGTCACATCCGACCCAGACTCAACCACGATTACGTACTTGCCCATTCTTATCACGACCCATCTCGACGTTGGCTTTTCACTACATGACACACGCCCGGCGCACTGTTGCACAACGGCGTCCAAGCGCCAAAGAGACGCCGCCCTTTGCACATAACAAAGGACAGCGTCTCCCTGGAAAACTCCGTGCTTGCATGAGATTCTACACGGTTTAGTAATGAGTGTTACTTACTCCGCAAACGGTAGCTATATGCGATAAACGGTAGCCACCAAGAAAGCCCGTGTATCCAAAACGCCATGGTCACTCACAATGCGGCTAGCGAGCCAGACGGTAAAACTCCATCGAGGCGTCGCCCTCGGCGCGCAACTGCATCGCCGGCGCCGCAGACGAATAGGTGCGGCTCGTAAGCGCAACCTCGCCGTCGTTGACAAATACCTCGAGCATCGTGGCATCCGAAAGGACTCGCAGGCAGTAAAGCTCGTCGAGCTCAACCGACCTCTTGTCGCGTCCATAGCCCTCATCGCCCATATCAAGTGTGAGCATTCCGTTGGCAAAGCACACGACAACGCCCTCACGAACTTCCAGCTCAATGGACTTCGTCCCCCGGCACGACACGACGGCATCAAACAGTCGACCAGGAGAGCCGACGGTCTCTCCGGCGGTCACCGAAACACGCTCCTTGCGCAGTTGCTCAACCTCGCGCGCGGGCCACTGACAGAGCTTACCGTCGCGCATATTCAGCACCCTCGGCACGGTAAGCGCGCACTGCCATCCGCGTTCCACCGTCGGGTTTTGAGCCGTTGCATCGGGGCAGCCGGCCCAACCGATCATAATCCGTCGACCGTCGGCATCTGCAAATGATTGAGGGGCATAGAAGTCAAAACCCGCATCGACCATCGGGGGCATGCCCTGCCCGACGATTTTAAAGCTCGGCGCCTCCCAATCGGCCTCGATGGGAAACCACACGCACTGATGCGGATTGCGGTAACGCCAGCCATTGGCGGGCACGCCCTGCGGACAGCAAACGAGAATAAGCTCACCATCGAGCTCAAACAGATCGGGGCACTCCCACATAAAGCCAAACTTCTCGCCCAGCTCAATGCGCGTCGCATAGCTCCAGTCCTCTAGATCGCGCGAGGTATAGACAAGCACGCAGCCACGGTCATCTTTCGTACGAGCGCCGAGAACCATGTAGTAGATACCGTCGTGTTCAAGGATCTTGGGGTCGCGCACGTGCGTACCGATATCGTCGGGGTAATCGACCGGCCCAACAGCTATGCGCTTCTCGCCCAATTCGTCGGGGTTCTCGGCAACCATATGAATCTGGTTTTGCTCACGACCCGTCAACACGTAGTCGTAATCATCGCGGTCAAAAAGCTTGACGTTGCCGGTATAGAAGTAGTGAATCTTGCCATCACGCACAAAGGCAGAACCAGAATACGCTCCACTTGAATCCAAATCGGAATCGGGGAACAGCACGGGACCGTGATTCTCGTACGTCACAAAATCCTTTGTCGTCAGATGGTTCCAAAGCACTGGACCGCCATGCGCAGCATCAAACGGATCGTATTGATGATAGATGTGATATGTATCACCAATCTGAACCAAACCGTTGGGGTCGTTGAGCCAGCCGAGCTCAGGCTCCACATGAAACAGGAGTCTATCGGGGTCGGACGCGATGCGAGCCGCCGTCTCATCCTGTCCGGCTCGCCACTGCTCATAGTCCGCGCGTGTCACCTTATTTTTTTGATTAAACATCGCCATTGACCTTCTCGTCTATAGGGAAGGACGCTCGACTCACACGAGCCGAACGCCCTTCCTCAAATGGACTTATCCGCAGATTGCACTGAACGGCTCAACTAGAAGCTAACGTCGAAGCCAGCGCCAGCGCCCTCTTCATCGGTGGTCGGCACGCCCTTTGCCTTGTTGTAGGCAAAGATCAAAACGATCGGCACAATAAAGGCGATGAGATTGCCAGCCACATACCACACGAGGGTCTCGGGCGTGACGATGAGCAGGCCAAGCACGCCGGTCAGACCCTGACCGATAGCGCGTACCTCAAAGAGTTTCACGAAGGCACCGCCGCAGCCTGCACCGATGCAAGCGCAGATGAACGGAATGATCGAGTAGCGCATGTTTGCAGCAAAGATAGCGGGCTCGGAGATTCCGACCAGCGTCGGGATAAAGGACGACATGCAGATGTTGCGCTCTTTGGAATGCTTCTTGTGAATGAGATACATGCCGATGGCGCCGCCGCCCTGGGCGATGATGGAAACAGACCAGATAGCCTGAATGTAGTTGAAGCCGGTCGTGGCAACGAGATTAGCCTCGATACCCTGGATGAACTGATGCGTACCGGTAACGACGAGCGGTTGCAGGAACGCAGCGAAGACAAAGGCACCAAAGACGCCCATCCTGTTGTACAGGACATCGATTACGCCGGCAAGGACGTCGCCGATCAGGTTGCCGAGCGGGCCAAACACGGTGAACAGGGCAACGTTGGCAAGAATCAGGGTGACGGTCGGGACAAAGACAAACGAGACGACCTCGGGAATGTACTTCTGGGCAATCTTCTCGACCTTGGCCATAAACCAGGCAGTCAGGATTGCAGGGAACACGCCGCCCTGGAAAGCAACCATGGGAATGGAGAGCGGACCAAAGTTCCAATACTCAGCACCCGTCGGGTCCATAACAAACGCGTTGCGGTTCATAAGGCTCGGATGAACCATGACGATACCGACGAGGATGCCCAGGATCGGGTTACCGCCAAAACGCTTGACCGCGCTGTACATAACCAGGACAGGCAGGTAGTCGAACGTGGTGGCGATAATGGCAAAGAAGCTTGCGAGGTTCTTGAGGAACTCGCTGTGATCGGCGAGGCTGCCCTCCATGCCAAAGAGGCCGTTGGCAACGATCAGCGACTTAAGGCCGATGATGATAGCAGCGCCGACGAAGGCGGGAATGATGGGGATAAAGATGTCCGAGAATACCTTGAGGACCGAGAAGAACTTGCCCTTCTTGTCCGCCTCGGCGCCCTTGACCTCGGAAGCGCTGATCTCCTTAACGCCCGTCAGAGCCATAAACTCATCGTAGACCTTGTTGACGGTGCCGGTACCGAAGATAATCATGAGCTGGCCGCTGTTATACAGAACGCCCTTGACGCCATCGATGTTCTCGAGCTCGGCCTTGTTGTACTTGCTCGTGTCCTTGAGCACCAGACGAAGACGCGTAACACAGTGCGTGGCGCCCTCGATGTTCTCCAGACCGCCGACGTTGTCGACGACTTGCTGAGACACTACTTTGTAGTCCATGTTCCTCTCCATTCCCTTACGAAATCATAAGACGATTCGTCGCCATTACAGAGACGCGATTGTTGCGTTAGCGCACTTGAGCGTACCGTCAGTGACCGTCAGCGCGACGCCCTGCCCCTGCTTGTTGCAGAAACGCGCATTGAGTGCAACATCATCGA
>CATWKM010000114.1:0-3926 GCA_958351385.1 uncultured Collinsella sp.
AGGGCGGAGGCGGGGCATTCCCCGCCTCTTACACCACATCTCTGCGCGCTACCAAAAATGGGGTTTTCAACAGGGCTTCGTCCAGCTCTCGGCAAGCTTTTGGCCAGTTGGGGAGGGCTGTTGAAAACTTGGCAGTCCGTTCGGCGCCATTTTTGGTGCGTTCGCGCCAATGCGTGACTGACTGGGTTGAAATTCGTGTTTTCCTGTGCCTATGAAGGATCTACTTTGTGACATATCAGCTTTTAGGTACTGGCGTTTGCCTCCTCAAGTCCGCGCTTTGTGTCCGCCGCTTCCACGACCGGAAGAAGACCGGCAGCGATATGATCTCGCCCGCAACCCGACGGCTGCGGTCGCGCTCGGTTTTCCGTTGTATACATTGGTTCGGTCGAGAAACAAACGGACTTGTCCTGCCAGCATTAGGCAGCGGCTGTTTCTTGGTGAGCTTCCCAGGGAATCCGTGCTGGGAACGGAGCATGGGGTTTTGATTACGTCTCCTCTACTGACGGCATTCATCATGTTGCGGCATCTGACGGATCTTCAGCTTCTTTTGGTATTGGCGGAGATGTGTGGCTTGTTTGCGGTGTGTGCCCTGCCGGCGGCACTTGAGGCGGAGCTTTCGCGTGCAATTGATTCGGGCGCGATTTCGACAACGTTCGGTTGGGTGCGCTGCCCGTCCGAGGACGGCACCGCCTCAAATTTATGGCGTCGAGACGCTTTGGTTTTGGGCGGAGACCTTGACCGTTTTTGTTCAGATGTTTGCGGGATGCGTTACGGCAATAGATTTATAGCGGTATCGCAACTCGTTCCATTGGGCGCCGCGTCGCCTTTTGAGGTCGAGGCGTATTTGCTACTTGCACTGCCGCGATCCCTGGGAGGCGAAGGTTTTTGCGGCATAGAGCTTAATGTTGAAGTGATGCTAAGCACAAGTGCTCGAGCGATTGTGGGAAAGTCCCGTGTATATATCGACCTACTTCTTTCTTCGCCGGACGGAGAGCGACAGGTGGCCATTGAATGCCAAGGAAAGGGCTCACACGGGCGAGCCGGGGATGGTTTGCGTGACGCCGACCGCATGACGGCGCTTCAGGCCATGGGCTACGATGTATTTCTCCTGACACACGGACAGATATCCGATGATGATAGATTCCATGCGATTGTTAAGGCCGTATGCAGGTTGCTCGATGTTGAATATCGCGATAAAAGCTTGGAGGAGCAAGGGGCCGAGGCATTACTTCGGTCTGAGCTATTCGTTGACTGGTCAAAACTGGGAGAAATCGACAAAAAGATGCCCGTTAGACACAAAAAGGCCCGATCATGGACGGTTGCAAATCTAAGTGAGTAGACTTTTAGCGTGATGGCGACCAGATTGTTTTGCGGCAAGCTATCTACCTGCGGTTTTATAAAGCAATACGGGTGGTCTGCTCGACAAGTTCCCAAAAGGCTACTCACTTAGTTTTTGACGCGAAGCCGATGTCAAAGGTGGTCCTATTTTTGGGACGTTAACTGGTTTGCAAGACACGAAAAAGGCCCGAACCATGCGGTCCGGGCCTTATAAAGCTAGAGATTGTCTCTCAGGCGTCTGGCTTAGCCAAAGTAGCGCTTGAGCAGGCCGGCGAAAGCCTTGCCGTGGCGGGCCTCGTCGCGAGCCATCTCGTGCACGGTGTCGTGAATGGCATCAAGGCCAGCGGCCTTGGCGCGCTTGGCAAGATCGGTCTTGCCGGCGGTGGCGCCGTTTTCGGCCTCAACGCGCATCTCGAGGTTCTTCTTGGTGGAGTCGGTTACGACCTCGCCCAGGAGCTCAGCAAACTTGGCGGCGTGCTCGGCCTCCTCGTGGGCAGCCTTCTCCCAGTACAGGCCGATCTCGGGATAGCCCTCGCGATGAGCGACGCGAGCCATGGCTAGGTACATACCGACCTCGGAGCACTCGCCCTCAAAGTTGGCGCGCAGATCGGCAACGATGTCCTCGGAGACACCCTCCATCTTGGCGACGCCCACGACGTGCTCGGCAGCCCACTCGAGCTGGCCCTCCTCCTGCTTCAGGAAACGAGAACCGGGAACGCCGCACTGGGGGCACTTGAAGTCCTCGGGCAGCTGGTCGCCGTCGAACTCTTCCACATAACCGCAAACGGGGCAAACAAACTTCATGATTCGATCCTTTCGATCGATGGCGATTGTGCGCTCGTCCGGTCCCGTAAGGGCCCTCTCCGGACGTGCGTCTTGACGAGTTCTATTATCCATAAATGCAACCAAATGTGAAGCCTATTAGGAATGATTTTTAATAAAACAATTTTGAGATATGAAGATGTTGATTGATTAACGGTTTGCAAGTCATATACGGACGCCGCTGAGTACAATCGGGCGAGCAAATGTTGACCTATCAACAAATGAAGGAGTTTCCTTTATGCATCTAGCCCGTCGTGCCTGGTGCCGAACATATCAGACGGTTTTTCGCATCGCGTTGCCGATTCTGCCCTATACCGAGCCGCGCATTTTGGAGCATGCCGAGGATGTGCCCGCAGTGCTTCAAAAGCGCTCGATCCAGAAGGTCCTTATCGTGACAGACCCTGGTATTGCACGTTTGGGGCTCACGGCATCACTCGAGCGTGCGCTTACGGCTCAGGGGATTGGCGTTACGATCTATGCCGAAACGCGTGCGAACCCCACGGTCTCAAACGTGGAGGAAGCGGCGTTCCTGTACCGAGAGAGCGCCTGCCGGGCCATTATCGGCTTTGGCGGAGGATCAGCCATGGACTGCGCCAAGGGCGTGGGCGCACGCATTGCGCAGCCAAACAAGCCCATCAACAAGATGCGCGGCCTGCTGCGGATTCATCGTCGCCTGCCGCTGCTCATCGCCGTCCCCACCACGGCAGGCACGGGAAGCGAGGTCACACTTGCGGCGGTAATTACCGATGACGAGACGCACTACAAGTACCCCATTAACGACTTTGTGCTTATCCCGCGCTTCGCGGTGCACGACCCCGAGTTTACGTGCGGCCTGCCCGCTTCCATTACGGGGCAGACGGGCATGGACGCCCTGACGCATGCCGTTGAGGCCTTTATCGGGCGAAGCACCACGCCCTATACGCGTAAGATGGCGCGACAGGCGGTCCAGCTCATCCATGACAATTTGCTCGAGGCCTATGAGCATGGTGACGACATGCGCGCTCGTCGCAATATGCTTTCGGCGGCGTATAAGGCGGGCGTTGCGTTTACCCGCTCCTATGTCGGATATGTGCATGCCATCGCGCACAGTCTGGGCGGCCGATACGGAATTCCGCACGGTTTGGCGAACGCGATTATCCTGCCGCACATGCTTCGCGCTTATGGTGACGCCGCCGCCCCCAAGCTTGCCGATCTTGCTCGCATGGCGGGCATTGCGCCGGCTACCGCGCAGGACAGCCTGGCGGCCGAGGCCTTTATCGATTGGGTTGACCGCATGAACGAGGCCCTGGGAATCCCCAAATATGTCTCGGGTATTCGCCGCTCCGATATTCCGCAAATGGCGGCCCATGCCGATGCCGAGGCCAATCCGCTATACCCCGTTCCACTTTTGATGGACCGTTTGGAGCTCGAGCATATGTACGAGGTCGTTGCGGGTGGTATGTTTGAAGACGAGAATTAGGAGGGCCCATGAACACCGAGGAAATTGCGCGCATCGTCGGCGATCAGCGCGCCTACTTTAAGACGCACGCCACGTTTGACGTTAACGCTCGCCGTCGCGCGCTCGTGAGCTTGCGCGACGCAGTGCGGGCGCACGAACCCGATATTGCCCATGCGCTCAAGACCGATTTGGGAAAGTCGCATGACGAGGCCTATATGTGTGAGACCGGCACCTCGCTTTCCGAGATTCGTCATCAGATTGCGCATGTGGCTCGATGGAGTCGTCCGCGCCTGCGTCCGTGTGACCTCGCCAACGCCGTGAGTGTGTG
>CATWKM010000115.1:0-3851 GCA_958351385.1 uncultured Collinsella sp.
TATGATGCAGGCCAAGGGCGACTTTTTGGTCGACGGCGTGGGCGTCAAGCGTCCTGCCGAGACCCCGGTCGACGCGCTGACGGTCGGCGAGGTCGGATATGTGGTCACGGGCTTGAAGGACCCCGAGGCCGTTCGCGTGGGCGATACCCTTACGTGGGCGTCGAACCCCTGCCCCGAGCCGCTTCCGGGCTACCGCGAGGCCAAGCCCATGGTCTACACGGGCCTGTTCCCGATCGACAACAAGGACTACGAGAATCTGCGAGACGCCCTCGATAAGCTGCACGTCAACGACCCGTCGTTGGTGTGGGAGCCCGAGACCTCGGTGGCGCTCGGCTTTGGCTTCCGCGTGGGCTTCCTGGGCCTGCTGCACATGGAAGTCGTCAAGGAACGCCTGGAGCGCGAGTTCAACCTGGACCTCATTGCCACGAGTCCCTCGGTCGACTATCACGTCTACAAGACCGACGGCGAAATGATCGATGTCCGCAGTCCGCAGGACCTTCCCGAGGCCACACGCATCGATCGTATCGAGGAACCCTACCTCAAGGCAAAGATCATCTGCCCGCCTGAGTACACGGGTGCCGTCATGCAGCTCGCCATTGAGCACCGCGGCGTCACAACCGATATGATCCACCTGACGAGCAAATCGGTCGAGATGCGCTTCGATATGCCGCTCGCCGAGCTCATCTTGGACTTCTTCGATCAGCTCAAGAGCCGCACCAAGGGCTATGCCTCGCTCGACTACGAGTTCAACGAGTACCGTCCCTCCGAGCTCGTGAAGCTCGATATTTTGCTTTCGGGCGACGAGGTGGACGCGCTTTCGTTTATAGTCCATAAGGACAAGGCATATGGCCTGGCCCGTGGCCTGTGCGACAAGCTCAAGGAAATCATCCCGCGTCAGCTGTTCGAGGTTCCCATCCAGGGTGCTATCGGCAACAAGATCATCGCCCGTTCCACCGTCAAGGCGCGTCGCAAGGACGTTCTTGCTAAGTGCTACGGCGGCGATATCTCGCGTAAGCGCAAGCTGCTCGAGAAGCAGAAAGAGGGCAAGAAGCGTATGAAGGCCATCGGATCGGTCGAGGTCCCGCAGGAGGCCTTTATGGCGATCCTCAAGGTGGACGAGTAGGTCCATGGCGCTTTCTGATTACAGCAAGCGGCTGCTGGGCGCCTATGCCGAGCAGCCGTTCCTTATGGCTCCCATGGCGGGCGTTACCGACCCCGCCTATCGCATCATGTGTCGCCGCCGTGGTGCCAACCTTGCCTACAGCGAGATGGTGAGCGTGGCAGGCCTTGCCTATGCCAGCAACAAAACGTGGCGCCTGGTGCTGCCGGCCGACGAGGAGCAGCAGATTTGCGTGCAGCTCTTTGGCTCCAAGTCCGATCAGTTTGCGAGCGCCGTCGCCGCCGTCGAGGAGCGCGTTGGCGATCGCCTGTCGCTGATCGATATCAACATGGCCTGCCCGGCTCGCAAGGTTGTCACCAAGGGCGAGGGTTCGGCGCTCATGCGCACGCCCGACCTGGCGGAGAAGATCGTCGAGGCCACGGTGGGCGCGGCGCATGTGCCCGTGACCGTCAAGATCCGCAAGGGCTTTTATGCCGAGGACCGTAATGCCGCGACGTTTGCCCAGATGCTTGAGGGCGCAGGGGCTGCCGCAGTCGCCGTGCATGGTCGTTGCGCCACGCAGCTCTACACGGGCCAGGCTGATTGGTCGGTCGTCGATGAGGTTGCCGACGCTGTCGAGATTCCCGTGATTGGTTCGGGCGATGTGTTCTCGGCCGAGGACGCTGCTGAGCATCTGCACGGCTCGGGTGCCAGCGCGGTGTTTATCGCGCGCGGCATCTACGGCAATCCGTGGGTGTTCGGCGATGCCCGAGCCCTTGCACTCGATGGCACGCCGGTTCCTTCTCGCTCCTCGGTCGAGCGCCTGGAGGCTCTGCGCGAGCACCTGACGTTGACGCACGAGCTTCTGCCGCTCATGTCGCGCGCCCGCACGTACGCAAGCTGGTACTTAAAAGGCATGCCCCATGCCGCCGCCTGGCGCGCTCAGGTGGTGCGTTGCTCTACGTACGAGGAGTTCATGTCGCTGGTCGATGATATCGAGCGCGATGTGGTGGCCTGCGAGGCCGCGCTTGCCGCCGGTGAGTCGGTGCCCGCTCATCCACTGGAGGCTTAAGGGTGGCCGTTACCGCGCTGTACGTGCATGTGCCGTTTTGCGCTCAAAAATGCCGCTATTGCGACTTTGACTCGCGCAGCTTTGCTCTGTGTGATTTGGATGCTGCGCTCGATTCCTATTTTGAGCAGCTGTATGCGCGCCTCGATTCCTTTGGCGACGCCGGGACGCTTGCGCAGGTCCGCACGGTCTATATTGGCGGCGGCACGCCGTCACTGGCTGGGGAGCGCCTGGTGAAACTTGCCCGTCGTATCTCCATGTGGTGCAAGCCCGTTGAATTTACTTGCGAAGCCAATCCTGAGTCGCTGACCGCCGAGCTCGCCACCGCGCTTGCCGAGGCGGGTGTCACGCGCATCTCTCTGGGCGTGCAAACCCTCGACAATACCGAGCTGGTTGCTATTGGCCGCATTCACGATGCTAATCGGGCACTTGCGGCTATCGCGACGGTGAAGGACGCTGGCCTCGATGTGTCGTGCGACCTGATGTGCGGCCTTCCCGGGCAGACGGCCGCAAGCTGGCGGAGCACGCTCGATGGCGTGTTGGCGGCGGCGCCTCATCATGTGTCGGTCTACCCGCTCACGCTCGAGGAGGGCACGCCACTCTATCGCATGGCGTGCCGTGACGAGTCGCTCGAGCCTGATGAGGATTTTCAGGCCGCGTGTATGGACGTGGCGCGTGATCGTCTGGGTGCGGCCGGCTATCACCCCTATGAGGTGGCGAGCTACGCGCTTGATGGCCATGAGTGCGCCCATAACATTGCCTACTGGACCGGACAGGGTTACCTGGGTCTGGGCCGCTCTGCCGCCGGCATGCTCGATGCTGGGGACTTCGCTCGCTTGGCCGGGCTGTTTTGCGGCGCACTTGCTCGAGGCGACGCGTATCGCGTGCGTCTGGTACAGCGCGACGATGCTGCGACGACGTTTGATGCCGAGTGTCTGTCGCAGCGCGAGGCGGCGGCCGAGGACCTGATGCTCGCTTGTCGCATGACGCGCGGTGTTGATTCCGACCTGTTGGTTCGCGCGTCTCGTGTCATCCCTGCCGATGAACTGGCAGCGGCTTGTGATCGCGCTCTTGAGCTTGGGCTTGCCACTTGGGTGCCCGAGCACGGTGATACCCATGCGGGGCCTATCGCCTCTGTCGATGTCATCGCTGGCCGCACCTGTGCCCGTCTGACGCCGACCCATCTGGGCTGGCTCGATGGAAATGTTCTGTTCGAGCTGTTTTGGGATCTAGCTTAGGCCGCTCGGGTAGAATTACCGGAATATATACGCTGCTGTGAGCAGGAGGTTGCCGCGCATGGCGACGATGAACGAAAAAGATTACTACGAGATTCTGGGTGTCTCCAAGGACGCCACCTCGCGTGATATTCAAAAGGCCTTCCAGCAAAAGGCCCGTAAGCTCCATCCGGACGTCAATAAAGAGCCGGATGCCGAGGAAAAGTTTAAAGAGGTTTCCGAGGCCTACGCCGTGCTTTCGGATGAGCAAAAACGTGCGCGCTACGACGCCATGCGTTCTGGCAATCCCTTTGCCGGTGCTCCTACGGCTTCGCCCTATGGTGGCGGCTACGCCGGCAGCACGGGCTATGGCAATCCCTTTGAGGGCGGCTTTCCCTTTGGTGGCGCCTGGGGTTTATAAGATGCCCGGTGACTGCCGCCTGATTGGCAGTTTTGTAAGCCGATTTAT
>CATWKM010000116.1:0-3842 GCA_958351385.1 uncultured Collinsella sp.
GCGGGTGGTTTCTGATGCGGCGCGCTGCGCGCCCCGCACAGGCTAAAGCCTTTAATGAAAAGGCGCTGACCTTCTGGTCGCGCCTTTGAAATTGAACGGCAGATTGGCCAAATGCCGGGTGCGCAGCGTCGGCCGGTCCGCCGTTCGGTAGAACGGCGGAACCAATATCCCCTAGTAGTCCAGCTTCCACATGTAGCGGCGCGTCATGTAGTCCTTGTGGGTGACGGCAGAAAGCGCGCGCATGTACACGTTGTTGAGGATCGGGGCAAAGATCAGGTGGTTGAAGTACTCGCTCACGCTGTCCTTGATGTCGTTGAGGCCGAGCTCCTTGGCGTCGAGCTGGTAGACGCGCTCGCCACCGTACTGATTGACAAAACGGATGCCGCGCTCGTCGTTGCAGCGGCTGCGGCCGACGCTGATGAGCTGGAACAGCGAGGTACGCTTGTCCAGAATCTCGAAGGGGCCGTGGAAGAAGTCACAGGTGTTGATGGTGCAGGAGTCGATCTGCAGCATCTCCTGCACGTTGCAGATGCTAAAGACGTAGGCGGCACCAAAGAGCGGACCCTGAGCCATGACGTTGATGCAGGGCTTGTCGGCGTTCTGCTCGGCCCACTTGGCGGCGAGCGGACGGGTGTACTCGACGGCCTTGCGATAGATGGGGTCAACCAGGTCGAAGGCGGCCATAGCGGTCTCGTACTCGGCATAGCCCTCGGTCTGCTGCGTGAGCTCCATGGCAATCATGGTCACGACGGCGGAGTTGGTGCGACCCATGCAGGACTCGTCGACGGCCAGGCTGTCGTACTGGATCTTGTAGTCGCAGACCTCGGTGAGGGCGGACTCGTCAACATAAATGGCGATGGTGCTGGCGCCGTGGTCCTTGGCGACCTGGGCGGCGACGATGGTCTCCTTGGTGCCGCGCATGGACACGACGACGGCCAGGGTGTTCTCGTTGACATAGGCGGGCGTGGCGTGCACAAACTCGTTGCTGGTGTAGCTGGAGCTCACGACCTGCGTGGCCTCGTGCTCCATAAAGTACTGGGCAGGATAGTTACCACCGTTAGATCCGCCGGCGCCGATCCACACAACGCGCTTGATGCCGCCCTTGTCTGCCTTGTCAGCCAAAACCTGGGAGACGACATCCTTAACCTGTTCCTGAGTAGTCATCGCGCATCAGCCTTTCTTCTCGTTTGATGCTCTTGATGGCATACAAGTTACATACATGTTTTGGTTATGTCGACTAGTTGTATGCTATATTTGTTTTAGAAATTCTGCTGCTAAGGTTTTCGGCAATCCATTACCAGCGGTTTTGTTGTCATGTTGGATACATGCTTGGTTCGGTAAGTATACAGGTTAGATACAGGTTGATCGCATGAACGCTTCGTCTAAAAAGAAACTGGCCCAATACGAGCGCTTGGCGGGCATGCTGCGCGACCGCATCGCCGCCGGCACCTACGCGCGCGGAGACAAACTGCCGTCCGAGATGGAACTCATGGACGAATCGGGTCTGTCGCGCAGCACCGTGCGCCATGCCCTTAAGGTGCTTGTTGACGAGGGCCTGGTTCGCACCGAGCGCGGGCGCGGCGCCTTTGTGGCCGACACGCCAGCGCTCCACGAGAACAACCTGGTGTTTTCGAGCTATACGGCACAGGTCCAGGGTCAGGGCATGAAGCCCACCACGCGCACCGCGGACTCGGGCTTTGCCAAGGCAACGGGTAGCGTGGCCAAGTTTTTCGATGCCGCCGTGGGCAGCAAGCTCGTCAAGCTTGTCCGCCTGCGCTATCTGGACGACGCCCCGCTGTGCCTGGAGACCACCTATCTGCCGCCAAGCTTTGAGGCGCTCATCGATCGCGATATCAACGGATCGCTCTACGCCACGCTGCGCCAGGAGTTCCATCGCGCACCGGCGCAGGGGCACAAGACCTTTGAGGTGTGCTATGCCTCGCAAAACGAGGCATTTTTGCTCAACGTCGAGCGCGGGCAGGCGCTGATCCTGATCACCGACTACGTCTACGACACCGACGGCCGCCCGCTCCACGTCTCCAAACGAATCCAACGAACCGACCGCGCCAAATACACCGAACCCATCGGCTAACCTGCCAAAATAAACCTGTCCCTAAATGGTAGGTTTGGGGAGATCGGGGAACCAGGTTGGTTTGGGTTGGTTGGGCGTGCGCTCGGCTAGGACCAGCTCCATCCAGCACATGTCGTACCAGCGGCCGAACTTTTGGGCACAGCGGTCGAAGGCACCCACCAGGCGATACCCCATATGGGCATGGAAGTCCTGGCTGTTGTGCGTCAGGTACTCGTCGTCCTTGTCGTGCGGCACGGCGATGAGCGCGCACATGTTGGTGATGCCCATCGCGATCAGACATTGCTTGAGCGCATCGTGCAGCTTGCGGCCCAGCCCGCCGTGGCGCACGTCGCGCGCCAGGTAGATCGATGTCTCGACCGACCAGTCGTATGCCTCGCGGCTGTTGAGCGGACTCACATAGGCATAGCCTACCGGACGCCCGTCCAGCTCCATCACCAGATACGGATAGCGCTTGAGCGTGCGCTCGATACGCCCGGCGAACTCCTCAACGCTCGGCACCTCGTATTCGCAGGTAATCGCCGTCTGGCGCACATACGGCTCATAGATGGCAAGCAACGCCGGCGCGTCTTCGGGCGTCGCCAGGCGAATCGTCGGCTCGGACATCTCGGTCATACAGCCCCTCTCAAAAGCAAAGGCCGCCTTGCGCCAAACCCAGGCGCAAGGCGGCCCCTCGTCATTACATCAACCTACAGGACAGCCGCCAGCGCGTCGACGTCCTCCTGTGTCGTGGCCCAGCTGGTGCAAAAGCGCACCACGGTGTGGGTCTCGTCGTACTTTTCCCAGTACTCGATCGAAGCATGCTCGCGAATGCGGGCCATGTCCTCGTTGGGCAAAATCACAAACTGCTGGTTGGTGGGCGTCTCCAAGAAGAACTGGTAGCCGCGCTCATGCAGCACGCGACGAAGCGCCTGGGCCGTCTGAATCGCCTGTCGGCCAATCTCAAAATACAGGCCGTCGGTAAAGAGCGCCTCAAACTGTACGCCCGTCAGACGACCCTTGGCCAGCAGCGCTCCGTGCTGCTTAATGCGCGGAATGGGGTGTGCCGGAGCGTGCATGCCGCAAAACACCACGGCCTCGCCGCAAAGCGCGCCGCACTTGGTGCCGCCAATGTAGAACACGTCGCACAGCTGTGCCAGCTCGGGCAGGGTAATGTCGCACTCATCGGCTGCCAGCGCATAGGCCAGGCGCGCACCATCCACAAACAGCGGAATTTGGCGCTTCTGGCACACCGCATGAATCGCCGCGAGCTCGGCCTTGGAATACAGCGTGCCGTACTCGGTCGACATGCTCACATACACGGCGCCCGGGAATACCGTGTGCTCGTAGCTCTCGTTTTCGTAGAACACCTGGATATAGCTGTCGAGATCCTCGGCATGCATCTTGCCCTCGTAGCCGGGGATGGTAAGCACCTTGTGGCCGCCAAACTCGATGGCACCCGCCTCGTGGCAGGCAACGTGGCCGGTCTCGGCGGCAACGACGCCCTCGTAGGGCGCGAGCAGCATGTCGATCACCGTCGCGTTGGCCTGTGTGCCGCCTACCAGGAAAAATACGTCAGCATCGGGAGCCTGACAGGCCTCACGGATGAGCCGCTTGGCACGCTCGGTGTGTGCATCGGTACCGTAGCCGGGCTGCGGCTCCATATTGGTGTCGACGAGCGCCTGCAGCACCGCCGGATGTGCGCCGTGGGAATAGTCGTTGTTGAACGCGAGCATGGCAATCCTCTCTAGCCGGGCATGGGCCCGATGATTTA
>CATWKM010000117.1:0-3836 GCA_958351385.1 uncultured Collinsella sp.
GTTGGGGCCAGGCCCGATTTTGCCTCTTGACAATGTCCTGCTCATATTAAAAGGAGGGGCCTCGTAAGGCCCCTCCTTAGGAAAGGGAATCGATTTATTCCACAGCCGTAGATTAATCCTAGCCGCTACTCCATCATGTCGAGGACGGAGGGGCGCAGCTCGCTCTCGGCGGCCTCGAGATCGGTCTCGCGCAGGCGGTTGATATAGCGGTTGTACCACATCACGGCAAGGCCCAGGAAGACAACTACACCGCCAACGTTGTAGACCAGCGTCAGCCACAGCGGCTGATCGAGCGGGATGGTGCCGCAGACAAGCACAAAGCAGAAGACCACAAGCAGGAATGCGGCAACGACCAGACCAAAGCTGCGCGAGCCCATGCGGAAGTCACGGGGAGCGGCGTCGAAGTTCTTGCGCAGCATAAAGTAGGCAAGCAGGATCAGCAGCGGCGGGAGCAGAGCAGTGGCAGCCGTCATGTTGGTGACGATCATGAGCAGGTCGTCGAGGTTACCAGAGCCCAAGGCCGGGATGATCAGGATGGGGACGACGATGGCGAACTGCAGCCAAGCGGCGCGGGCGGGAATGCCGTGCTCGTTGAGCTCGACGATCTTGCTACCAAAGACGCCCTTGGGGATCTCGGTGAAGAAGACCTTGATGGGAGCAGAGGTCCACATCATGAGGGAGCCCAGCGTGGCAGCGAGAAGGATCAGGCCAATGACGCGCGTGGACACTTCCATGGGAATGCCAAAGTGGGCAAAGACAGCGCCGAATACGTCGAAGATACCGGTGGAGATGGCAACGCCGCCCTCGGGAATGAACAGGTTGACCAGCAGCGAAGCGCCTGCGTACAGAAGGCCGATGGTCAGGCCGGCGATAACGACGGTGCGCACGAAGGCCTTGACGCCGCCCTTAAGGTCGTTAAGGAACACGCCGACAGACTCAGCGCCGCCAACGCCCTGGATGATCCAGGCAAGCGTACCGAAGAAGCCCCACATAGTTGCGAAGTTGCTCATGTCGGGAGCCATGTTAGCGGGGGTAGGAGCCGTAGCGAACTCGACGCCGCCAAAGGCAGCAGCCAGGGACAGCAAGATGAACACGGCAGTCAGGCCGAGAGCCGCGGTCGAGCCGAAGGAGGAAATGGAGCCGATCCACTTAGCGCCCTTGGTCGAAACCCACGTGGCGATAGCAAAGACGACGATCTCGATAATGGTGATCCACAGCTGCGAAAGCTCTGCATTGGCACCAAAGAACACGTAGCTCGCGTAGATGATGACGTTGGGCAGGACGGACGCAAAGTAGAACAGGTTAACGAACCAGTAGCTAAATGCCGTCAGGAACGCCCAGCGACCACCCATCGAGGTCTTAACCCATGCGTACACGCCAGACTCGGAGTCCCTGTTGAGGCCGACGAACTCAGCGGTAACCAGGGTATAGGGGACAAAGTACAAAAGCGTGGCGAAGAAGAACGACGGCGCAGCTGCCAAGCCGATGGCCGCGTTGTTGTTGATGATGTTCTTGATACCGAACACGGCGGCGACCGTCATGCCCAGCAGAGCGAACGAACCGATCGTTCCTCGTTTTTCAGAGCTCATAAGCCCTCCCAATCATCCGTTATATCTCATCTAAAACCGTCCGGACTGCAAGCGCAATCGTGGACGGCGCACCTGCTAAGGGGAATGGGGAAAAGGGAGTCAACAAAGCCATCCCCCTTAACGGCGCGAAGCAAACGTCCAAACGGACGAATACTACTTGTTGGGGAAGGAATAACCTTCAACCGTCACGTGCAGTACCACGACGCGGGGATCCGCGGCATCGGCCACGACACGGTAGGCCTCGTCGATCTCGACGACGGCAACGCCGCCGGCGGGAATCGTCACGGTCTCCCCCGTACCCTCAAAGCGCTCGCGATCGTCGATATCGCTGTAGGCGCGCGTGCAGGTAAGATCCGTCTTGGAAGCCACCTCGACGGTCAGGTCGCCGTCGAGCGGGGCGAGCACGGCATGGTAGCGACGGTGACCGACCAGATCGGCGGTAGCTGCCTCGTGGGCGTTCACCCACCAGTACACCAACGAGTCGCCGATGGAGTACGCCACGTCGTGCTGCAGGTCGGCAACACCATCGAGCGCCTGGCCGGTGCGCATCCACTTCTTGACAGACTTCATCTGAGCGTCGAAATCGGCGCGCGAGTTAAAGACATGCATGACTTATGCCTCCTTAATGGGTGCCAGCGCCTGAGCCAGATCGGCAGACGTCAGCGGTCGCAGGGACACCTCAAAGCTGAAGCTCTCAAAACGGGTGCGGTAGGAATCGAGTACCTCGGAACCCCAAGAGTTCGAGCCAAGGCCGAGCAGCTGGTCGTTGATGTTGACCGTGACCGTATCGCCCTTGACAAGGTCGTAGACGTGCTTGGCGTTATCGATTGCCTCGCAGCTATAGGGCCATGCCGAGAACGAGAACGGGTTGGAGGCGGCATCAGCCGGACGAGTCACCAACACGCCGTCACCGTGACTGGAGCGCAGGGCAACCCAGCGGGTACCCTCACGGTTGGCGCAGTCCTGAGGCATAACGTAGGGCGTGAACATGTCGTCGACCGTAGTGCGGTAATGACCGACCGGGTAGGCGCGCAGCGAGTCCGGATAGTTCTCGCCCGGGCCGTGGCCATACCACTCGACGGCACGATTGCAACCGGGGACCTCGAAGGAGATGCCGATGCGCGGGATGATATCCGAGTAATCGCCGTAGGGCTCGCCGGAAACCTTGAGGTCGACGCGACCGCTCGGAAGCACGGTGTAGACGAGCTCGACGCGCATGCCGAACGCGCGGACGGGAGGAGCGATACGCTGGCTCACGGTAACGACGACCGCATTGCCGTCCTGCTTCCAAGAAACCTTGCGGGTAGACGTCTGCATCACATCGATGAAGTTGTCCTTCCACAGGGAGTCATACTCCTGAGCGTGGTTATCGACGAGCGGATGCCAAAAACCAACCTGGGGACCAGAGGCCATTACGTCGCGGCCGGATGCCTTCCACTCGCTCACGGTACCGTTGACTTTGCTGAAGGTCAGCTCGCCGTTGAGGGAGTGGATGCGGATCTCCTGCTCGGTCTCCTCAACCGTAAGCTCAGGACGAGCGGGGGGCACGATGGCCGGCGCCGGATGGTTTGCGATGGCAAACTGGCTTGCGCCCAGCTGGAACATCGGCTCGCACCAGGCGTGAGCCGCCATGGTGTAGGCGCACACGGTCAGCAGGGTCTCGCCTACCGCGGCCTCGCGAATCACCAGTGGCAGCTGGACGGATTCGCCGGGAGCCACCGCGCCGGGCATAAGCGTCTTGCGGCACACTACATCGCCGTCTACCAGGGTCTCCGCCGACAGGCAGACATCCTCGAGGGTAGTAAACCAGCGCTTGTTCGTGACGGTCAGCTCGCCCGCCTCGGTGTCATAAGCCATGCGAACCGGGCAGATGACCTGGCCATACTCAGTGAGGCCCGGGCTCGGCTGCTGCCAAGGGAACACCATGCCATCGATGCAGAAGTTGCTGTTGTTGGGGTAATCGCCGTTGTCGCCACCATACATATCGTAAGCAACGCCGTCCTCGGTCACAGCAGCCAAACCGTGGTCGCACCATTCCCAGATAAACTGGCCTTGGATGCAATCCCAGCGATCGAAGACCTCCTGGTACTCGGACAGGCCTCCGGGGCCATTGCCCATGGAGTGGCCGTACTCGCAGTTGATGCGCGGCTTGGGGAACGGATGCTCACCAAAGTCGTTCATCTGCGACACACGGGAGTACATCGTGGAAATGACGTCGACGGTATCGGCGTTGCGGTCCTCCTCGTA
>CATWKM010000118.1:0-3573 GCA_958351385.1 uncultured Collinsella sp.
GCGCCGCATAAGGAGCATAGATATGATTCAGGACCCCTTTCGTTCGATGATTCGTTCGGAAGGGGTCCTGCGTTATCGCGACCTTCCGTGGCGCCGCACGCGCGATCCGTACATCATTTGGCTTTCCGAGGTCATGTTGCAGCAAACACAGGTGCCACGCGTGGAGACGCGTATGCCGGCGTGGCTCGATCGCTTTCCGACCGTGCAGGCGCTTGCCCAGGCCGCGCCTTCCGATGTTTTGGACGCTTGGCAGGGCATGGGCTACAACCGACGCGCTCTGGCGCTCCACAAGGCCGCTCAGCGCGTTGTGGAGGACTGGGACGGTGAGTTTCCGCGTGAGACGCGTGACTTGGTCGCTCTGCCTGGTATTGGCCCGGCAACGGCGCAAGGTATCCGGTCGTTTGCGTTTGACCTTCCAGGCGTGTATCTGGAGACCAACGTGCGCACGGTCTTTCTGCATCACTTCTTTCCCGATGTACCGGCTGTTCCCGACCGCGAGCTGGTGCCGCTGATTCAGGCGGCCTGTCCGGCGGTCCCCGGTGCGGCGACCGACGAGATCGCTCCCTTTGCCGTGCCGCTCGATGATGCCGACACGCCGCGCGCGTGGTATTACGCGTTGCTGGATTACGGCGCATATCTAAAAAAGACGTTGCCCAATCCGTCCAGGCGCTCGGCGGGCTATAGCCGTCAATCAAAGTTTGAGGGCTCACGTCGCCAAAAGCGCGCGCATATCGTGCGCATGTTGCTGGCAGCGCGCGATGGCCAACCGGCGGGGATTACGCTTGCTGATGCCGTGGTGGGCGTTAACGATATGGAAGCGGCGGCTGGGCGCGGGCCGGTCGAGCGCGAGCTTGTCGCGGGCATTCTGGCCGACCTGGAGCGTGAGGGCTTTTGCCGAGCCGAGGGCGATCGCTGGCTGAGCATTTAGCCCGTGGAAATCTGAAGAACAGGATTGTAAGGTTTAGATTTCCGACATGAGGGCATCCTAAAGACGAGGCCGCTCGAAGCCTACGGGCGGCATGCGTTGAAGGGAAGTACACCTATGGATTTTGAGAATTCCCAAACCAAGAAGAACCTCGAGACCGCTTTTGCCGGTGAGTCCCAGGCACACACCAAGTATCGCTACTATGCCTCCAAGGCAAAGAAGGACGGCTACGTTCAGATCTCGAACATCTTTGCCGAGACGGCTGGCAACGAGTCCGAGCACGCCAAACTGTGGTTTAAGTATCTGCACGATGGCGCCGTCCCCGATACCCTGGACAATCTGCGCGATGCCGCCGCGGGTGAGAACTACGAGTGGACCACGATGTACGACGAGTTTGCCAAGACCGCCGAGGAAGAGGGCTTTGCCGAGATTGCCGCAAAGTTCCGTGGTGTCGCCGCCGTCGAGAAGGCCCACGAGGAGCGCTACAACAAGCTCGTCGAGCGCATCGAGTCGGGCGAGGTGTTTGAGCGTGAGGGCGTAAAGGTGTGGAAGTGCCTGAACTGCGGGCACCTGCACGTTGGTGCCGAGGCGCCTGAGGTGTGCCCGGTGTGTAACCACCCCAAGGCGTACTTTGAGGAGCAGGTGGTGAACTACTAGCGCGTGGCGCTAGCGTGAGCTGGGCCGGGAGGGCCGGACTACCTTCCCTCCTCGCTCACGGCTTCGCAGGGCAACTGCTGGTTTCACCGCTCCGGGCGTCAGACCCGCGGCGCATCCCTTTCCCTCTCGCTCACGGCTTCGCAGAGTCGCGCGAGGCAAAGGCATACGCCGCGGGTCTGACGGCGCGGGCTTGCCAACGAGTTTTGGCTAATAGATTGGTTTGCGTGCCGCCCCTTTTGGGGCGGCACGTTTTTGTATGGGGCCAGTTGGGGCGGTGATGTTGCTTAGGGGGTACACTGGGTAGCGTTGGCTATTCGTTTCCTCTTGTGAGGTGTTGGTTATGGGTAAGAAATCTCGGGCTCGGGTGGCTGCTGCTGGGACTCGTAAGGATCCTGAGCGTCGGGTTGTTAAGGGCGGCAAGGCAAAGCGTGCCGATAAGGAGAAGAAGGTCGGTGCGCATGCTCATTCTGAGTGGGCGCCTCATTTGAATTCGGCTAGTGAGGATTTGACTGCCAAGTTGTTTACTCTGGTCGAGGTCATCTTGGGCGTGGTGCCCGTGGTGGTCATTGGTCTGTTCCTGGCCTCTAAGGATGCCACGAGCGTGGATAAGCTCACCGATGCCTTTTCTCAGGACCCCTCGATGGTGGTTACGTTTATCTCTGCGTGCCTGCAGCCGTTTGTGGCATACATGTTGTACATGATTTATCGCAAATACTGCGAGGGCGATGCGGGCTTTGCCGCCGGCAACCTGATTGGCCTCTTGTGCTCCGAGATTTTGCTGCTCAATATTCCTGGCGTCATCGGCATGGGCATCTTGTTGTGGCGTGTTTGGCGTAACGTTGCCCCGCACTTTGAGAGCTGGCTGTTTGAGCGCCGTGCAATGGGCGTGCTGGCCGACATCGCGGGCTCACTCGTGATCTTGGTCCTGGCGTTTATGTGTGCCACCGCATCTCGGGGCCTCGCGGGCATGTAGCCTGCCTTCGCCGACTTCGGAGCTCGGGGCGGGAGACCGTGTTGCCTTCCCTCCCCGCTCACGGCTTCGCAGGGTCGCGTTGAGGGAAGGCAACACGGCCTCCCGCCCCGAGCTCCGGCGTTGGGTCGTCGCGTGCTCACTGCAGAAAAGCTGATAATTAAGTTTGTGTGCCGCCCTTTTGGGGCGGCACGTTTGTTTATGTGGGGTCCCTGTCTTCACAATTTTCGTCAAGCTTTTGGTTAGATTTTGGTCAGTTGGCGTAAGGGTGGAAGGCCAAAAGATTGCTGGCGAAAAAAGCTCAGAGAAAGTGCTGGTAGGGGAGTTGTTGAGCTTTTCGACAGCTTTTGAGCAAAAGAAACTTTGTGGCTATTGCCAGCGATTACGTTGTCGCGGTCATGGCGGTGCGGGATGCTGGTCGTAAGCGTCGAATGCTCCGATTTTGGAGGCCAGCATGGATCTGTTTCTTGAGACTCCGCAGCGACAAGCTGAGCGCATGCTGCGTCAGCAGCAACGACTCATGGAGATGCAAATGCACGGGGCGGCAGCCCAGCCCTTTGCGCAAAATGTCGTGCCCGCTGCTGTACCTGCAGCTGTGCCCGGGTGTGAATCGGCGCCAGAGGCCTATTCCGTACAGCAGGATTCATATGCGCAGGAGCTCGCGTTCGATAAACGTCGTGCGCGTCACCGTCGCTGGGCCCAGCGCCTGCGTACGCTGGCGATGATCGTGCTGATCCCGCTGGGGCTCGCGGTAATCTTCTTGGCCTCATATGCCCTCACGTGCATTCTCAACGGCGCCTCGCCCAATGAGGTACTTCAGCACTTGGCAGCTCTCGGTCAGCGCTTGGGGGATGCCGCAGCAACCATCCGCGCCAGCTGGGAGAGCTAGCGGACCAGCACCCATAGTGCAAAGGTAACTTGTCTGCGCTCGATTGGACATGAGCTGCGTTTGACAGGGTAAGATTGATCGCGGTTTTGATTGGTGCTCGATTGGGTTTGTTGGGCGGAGTTTATGTCTGCT
>CATWKM010000119.1:0-3541 GCA_958351385.1 uncultured Collinsella sp.
AAGCCGGCGCCGACTATCAAATCCGTGGTCAATGTGGGGTCCGCGAGCGGACATACGGGATCGGAGTTTCCCGCCTATGCCGCCAGCAAGGGCGGCGTTATCGCCTACACCAAGAACCTTGCAAACCGCCTGGCACCGCAGGCCATCGCCAACAGTGTGGACCCGGGCGGCGTTATCACGCCGCTTAACCGTTGCGTGATGGAAGACGAGCGCCTGTGGAACCAGATTATGGAGCTCACGCCGCTTAAACGCTGGGCCACCGCCCAAGAGATCGCCGAGTGGATCTACTTTGCGGGCGTGACCAACCGGTTTATGACCGGGCAGAGCCTGCTGATCGATGGCGGCGAGGCCGGCCGCACACAATTTATTTGGCCCGAATAGGAAACGCGCCCGATGGAAATCCGTCGGGCGCGTTTTTGATGTATTGATTTTTAGCCGAGGCAAGTCCAGTTGACGGGGGTCGAGCCGTGCTGTTCGAGTAGCCGATTGGCTGCCGAGAAGGGGCGCGACCCTATAAAGGCGGGGAGTTCTGCCGTGGCGCGGTTGGCCGAAAGCGGCGAGGGGTGCGTAGAAGCTAGGCAGAACTTGCCGGTTGCCTTGCCCGCGCCGATCGCGTCGAGCTTGCCCTCAACCATTTGCTGGGCAAAGCGGCCCCATGCCAAAAAGACGACCGGCTGGGGCAGCTGACAGCAGCGTTCGATAATATAGTCGGTGAGCGTGCTCCAGCCCAGCTTGGCGTGCGAATTGGCGGCATGCTCGCGCACGGTGAGCGTAGTGTTGAGGAGCAGGACGCCCTGTTGTGCCCATGGGGTTAGGTCTCCCGTGGCAGGAAAGGGGCAGTCCAGATCGGCTTTGAGTTCCTTATAGATGTTGCGCAGGCTCGGCGGCAACTTGGTTTGCGTCGCGGGGACCGAGAACGATAACCCCATGGCCTGGTTGGGTCCGTGATAGGGATCTTGACCCAAGATGACAACCTTGACCTGGTCGGCCGGCGTGTAGGCGAGGGGATTGAGGATGTCGTCTTGTGCCGGGTAGATGGTCTGTTCGGCACGCAAAAGGGCGATGCGCTCGAGCAGCTGGTTCGTAGTGTCACGTACCGGCTGCGGCGCATCGCCCAACCAGGTTGCTATGTTGCGGTCGCGAGTTGCGGTGTCCATGGGGCTCCTTTATGGCAGATACTCTGTTGGTATCTATTGTAAAGGCGCACCGGTTGCCTTTATGCCGCGGCTGTATGAAGAGTGGGGTCTACGAGACGCGCTCGGGCGTTCCTGCCATACGAGTCTGTTCATGCGCGCGTAGGCGCGGAAGCTCGACGGTTGCCACCATCACGCCGGTGAGGATGAGGGCGGCGCCAAAGAAGGCGATGGGGCTCAGGACCTCGCCGACCAGGAAGAACGAGAAGACAGCGGAGCAGACCGGCTCGAGCGAGAAGGCGAAGCCGGTGGTCTCGGCGGGCACGTGGGGCTGCACGAGCGTTTGGGTGATAAAGCCATAGGCAGAGCAGATGAGCGCGAGTGCGACGACGACCGCGACCTCGCTCGGCGTGCTGGGAAGCGTAAAGCCGCCAAAGGCAAATGCGGCGATGCCCGAGAACAGGCCGCCAAAGCCCAGCTGCCAAACGCCCAGAGCCAGCGGGTCGACATCTTCGACAAAGCGCTTCGCCACAATGATATGGCCGGCATAGACAAAAGCGGAGAGCAGCATGATGATCGCGCCGGGATTCAGGCTGGTAAAGTCGGCACCCGAGAGCAGCAGCATACCGCAGGTGACGATGGCGGTGCCGATGAGTACCTTGCGCTCGGGGGCGCGACGCAGCAGGGCGGCGTTGGCAAACGGCACGATCACGACCGTCAGGCTCTGTAAAAAGCCGGCGGTGGAGGCGGAGGTGAGGCTGGAGCCCAGGCACATGCAGGTGAGCTCGGTTGCCATGATGGCGCCGATGATGGCGGAGCGAATCATCACGTCACGGTTGATACGCAGCGCGTGCTTGTGGAAGAGCAGCAGGCAAGCTGCAAAGGCGATGATGCAGCGCAGCGCAACGATGCTCGTGGCGTTCATGCTGTCCATGCCGATCTTCATAAGGGGGTACGAAAAGCCCCATGCAACGGGAACGGAAAATGAGAGCGCGATTGCTTTTTTGCGATCCATGGGACTCCTTTTGTTACAGAACGGTTTCGCAAAAAGGATTCTGCTCCCAGATATGGATGTAGTAAAGCGAATGTATCTTCAGTATGATTAAGAAATACTAATGCTACTAGAAAAAGCGCTGGCAAAACGTTTTACGGCTATATCGATGTGGAGGCACGATGGCATCGCGGTATCAGATTGTTTGTATGGTGGTCGATCGCGGCAGTCTTAAGGGCGCGGCGGACGAGCTGGGCTATACGCAAAGTGCGGTGAGCCAGGCCGTCAAGGCGCTCGAGCGCGAGCTGGGTACCACGCTTATCGAGCGCGGCAAGCAGGGTGTCTCGCTTACGCGCGACGGTAAGCAGTATCTGCCGTATCTGCGCCAGATCGTAACTGCCGAGGCCGAGCTCGAGGGCAAACGCCAGGAGTTGCTGGGACTCTCCTCGACCGATATTCGCATTGCGACGTTTACCAACGTGAGCCGTACCGTGTTGCCGCGCGTGATTCGCGACTTTGGGGCCCTGCACCCGGGCGTGCACTTTACCCTCAAGCAGGGCGATTACACGCGCAATGCCCAGTGGGTGCACGATGGCGTGGTTGATTTTTGCTTTACGGCACGCGGGTTTACTGCTGGGCTCGAGAAGCGCGTGGTCTATCACGATGAGTTGGTGGCACTGTTGCCGGCCGCGCATCCGCTGACGGCAAAGGAAAAGGTGACGCTCGCCGACCTGGCGTCCGAGCCGTTTGTGCTGCTGGATGAGGGCGAACAGAGCCTGGTGCTCGATGCATTCGCGGCGCATGGGCTGTCGCCGCACGTGACGAGCGAGGTGACCGACGACTACACCATCATGGCGATGGTGGAGGAGGGCCTAGGCGTGAGTATGCTGTATCGCCGTACCGTCGAGGGCATGAGGGCCGATATTCGCGTGCGTCCCATCGTGCACGCTCCCTCGCGTGACGTAGTGGCAGCCTGGCGCAGCTGGGACACCATGCCTATCGCCACGAGGCACTTTATCGACTATATGAGCTCGCATATTGTCAATTAATGACTGGCATGGCGTTGAGTGCGGTGTTTAGCGGGCTGTCGCTTTGGCTTGGGCGGCGCGATAGGTGCGTGCCGGGTGGCAGAGTAGTACCGCCACGACCATAAAGAACGCCGTGGTGCCCAGGCTGATGGGGTAGACCATCATGATGTTCGCAAAGGTGCGGAAGTGCGGGAACACGCAGAATACCCAATAGAAGCGA
The DNA here is from genome assembly GCA_958351385.1 of uncultured Collinsella sp. Classification (GTDB taxonomy): domain Bacteria; phylum Actinomycetota; class Coriobacteriia; order Coriobacteriales; family Coriobacteriaceae; genus Collinsella. The sequence continues at coordinate 3,373 of CATWKM010000119.1, forward strand.
ATGCCGCAGACGCAGATCATGGTGATGAGGGCGGGCATGAGCGAGATGCCAAAGCCGCGCAGGTAGCCGGACATGTTTTCGTAGAACATGCTAAAGGCGTAGGCAGGGAAGATCGAGCACACGCGGATATAGCCGATCGAGACGATGTTGGGGTCGCTGTTGAACAGCG
>CATWKM010000120.1:0-3504 GCA_958351385.1 uncultured Collinsella sp.
CGGTTTCGGACATTGCGCTCCCCTCCCGCAGGCCTTCGTATTCGTTCCGTGCCATTCTAGCCCAGGGGCCCACCACACGCCAACGACGTCGTCACGGTCGCTGGCATCGCATCGCAAAGCCATTCGCAGTCGGTGTGACGGTAATGTCGCCGTGTTCGATGGTACACGCGAACACACCACCCGCTTCCTTAACGGCATCGATGCAGGCATCGGACGGATGGCCGTATCGATTCCCCTCACCGGCGCTTGCGAGGGAAAGCTCGGGCTTCAGGACGTCCAGCAACTCGCCATCGACTGAAACCTTGGAGCCGTGATGCCCAAGTTTAAGGACATCGATATCCCCCACCTCCTGCACGAATTCCCGCTCTTGGTCGAGCTCGGCATCACCGGTGAGAAGTATTCGCAGGCCCTTGCCTTCCTGAACATAAGAGAGCAGCAGGACAAGCGAGTCCTCATTTCCCTCGCCATCCACGAACTCGAATGGCCACATCACGCGAGCGCAAAATGAGCCGATGTCGACCGTATCCCCACGGCGCGGCTGCCGATACTCCACGCCAGGTCGGTTCAATACCTCGGCAGGAGCATCCTCCAGCGCATCCGCCGCCACGGCAATCGTTCCGACCGAAAACTGTTCGAGCACGGCAGGCAAACCACCCCAGTGGTCCTCATCCCAATGCGTCACAAAGACGGCATCGATATGGTGCACGTTATTGCGAACCAACGCCGCAACCACACGCTCGTCGAGCCCGCAGTCGACGAGAGCTACTGCGCCGCCTTGGCGGATAAGAATCGCATCGGCCTGGCCCACATCGAGCACCGTCACCGAAGGCGGAGCGAATCGATCCCAATAGACGTACGGAATCGCAGCCAAGAGCATCAGGCATGCAAGCCCCACCGCCATAGGACGTGCACGGGGACGCGGCCACCAGACCAGCAGAACCGCCAGAAAACACGGCACTAGGTAAATCCACATGCTATCGGGCGGCACGCTCACGTATGCACCCGGCACGGCGGCAAACAGCTGCTCGAAGAACAGCGCGCAACGGGCGGCAATCATGGGCACAACGAGCGCCCAAGTCCGCAACGGTCCCACGAGCGAAAAGGGAGCCAGCGCGATCGACACAGCGAGCAGAACGCTCACCACCGGACCGATGACCGCATTTGCCAACGGAGCAATGAGCGAGAATGTACCGAAGGCAGGAATGGTAATGGGAAGTGTCGCCAGTTGCGAGCACAGCGTGACGGAAAGCACGCTGGCAACGCCCGATGGCACACCTAGCTCACCCAACGCGTAGGTCGCATAGGGACAAAAACACAGAATGGCTAAGACGCTGGCGCATGAAAGCTGAAAGCCCATCTCGAACAGCACCGTCGGCCGCAGTAGCACAAAGATGGACATGGTTACGAAGAGTGCCGAAAGGCCGTGCCGACGACGCCCCGCGCCGTTTACGACAAGCGTCACGAACACCATGCAGCACGCGCGCACGGCCGAGGGAGACGCGCCCGTAAAGGCAGCGTAGCCCACAAGCGTTATCGCCAATATCGCCCGCTGAAGACCACGTGAGCACCGAGTCTTTTGCAATACACCCTCGATTACAAACCCCACGATAGCCAAATGGCTGCCCGAGACTGCGATAAGATGCGCCGTTCCCGTCACCGAAAACCAGTCGCCCGCCGGCTGGGCGCGCAGCTCGGCCGAACGACCGCAGACGACACCGGCTATGAGCGCACGCGCCGGGTCGGTCGCAGGCGCGATGGACGCAAGCAGCCCATTTCGCAGCCGAAGCAGCGGCCTCGGAGAACCCTCATCGACCGACACAATCCGAACGGCTTTAACCTTGCGCACCTCGCCTCGAAGCACGCGCGATCGTCCATACGCATCGTTCTCAAAACGTGACACGCGACCGATAACACGCACGTGCGCCCCGACCTTGAACTCACGGTCACACGATAGGCGAACCGTTGCCAAGTTCTTACCGTCCGAGCGTGCCTCGCAGGTATAGGAATACACGTCGTCATTTATGGATGGGTCACCCTGCACGACAAACTCGAGACTGCTTGCCGCTCGACCGTCGAGCGTCTTCGAGGCGTTGAGCGCACCCACGGCCCACCACGCCGAAACGACCGCACCCGCCACGAGACCGACGGACGCGGCATACAGCCACCGCTTCAAAGGGGCAAGCCTCGCACAAGAGTGAGCCAGCACAACGAAAACCGCTGCCGCAACGGGAATGGCCCATAGCGGCCCGACCGCCGTCGCCCGCCCCCTCAGCAGCGCATCAGCGGCTATGATGCTGAGCACCAAGGCGCAGCTCACGCACATGCCGGCACACAGGGCCATCGTCCACGGAATCAGGGGCCGCGGAGGCATCACGTGCTCTCGCTCGGTCGCACTCATACGCAGATGCAATCTTTGATTTTGGCAAGCTTCTTCTCGCCGATTCCCGACACGCGCATGAGGTCATCGACCGAGGTAAAAGCCCCGTTTTGCGTCCGCTCGTCGATAATCGATTGAGCCATAGAAGGCCCGATGCCCGAAAGCGTCTGCAGCTCCGCCGCACTTGCCGTATTGATGTTCACGAGTCCCGACGAAGACCCCACACCAGAAGTCGCGGCGGCACCGCTTTCGCCCCCGCCGACCGCCGCAGCCGCTTGTTGCTCCCCCACCGCCGGAACATAGATCTTTTGTCCATCCGTGATCTTGGACGCGCGATTAAGCCCTGTCACATCCGCCTCGGCCGTAAGCCCTCCGGCGGCGTCGATCGCTTGGGATACCCGTGCTCCATCTTTGAGCCGGTAAACGCCAGGCCTCACAACGGCGCCATCAACATCGACGTACACCTCGGCAGCAGAAGAGCTCTTGTCAGACGACTCATCGGCATCGTCAGGTGACGCATCCCCGGCCCCGCGCACATCCGAGGCGCCCGCCTCATCGCTACGTTCAAACGACACGTCGCTGGAGTGGCCACCAAAACCTGCTATCGCCAAGCCGCTCGCGGCGGCAATGACAACCAGAATCGCCAGGACCATCGCCTTGTGGCCGAGCAGCTTTTCTGCCCAGCGGTCCATCCGTTTAACCCGTTCGTGTTGCTCGCGCTGCGCCATAGCAAACACCTCCCAACACCATCGTGTCAGGAAACGAACGCCGCAGCCTCCGCACGCCCACGCCGGTTTTCGCGGTCAAACCAAAAGTTAACCAAAACCTTGCACAAATCTGTCCATTTATTCAGGCACACGTCAGCAAATGAACGCTTAGCCGCAAAATGCCCAGATAGCAAAAGACCGACGATGCAGGCGCATCGTCGGTCTATGCACAAATTTACTCGTAATCTTGGTAAATCTCACGCGGAGCAAGCTCCGAATGTTTGCGTTTTAAGGTCTTAGGGGCCTTATACGTGTTGCTCTCGAAGTCGATGTACTCGGTCTGCTTGAGCAGGCGCTCGATCATCTTCTCATGATCGAACAACTCCCAGGCCTCATGCACGGCATCAAGTTTAGCGTGCG
>CATWKM010000121.1:0-3469 GCA_958351385.1 uncultured Collinsella sp.
ACTGCGTGGTCTTGACCACAGTTCCGTCCGGGGCGAGTACCTGGGCTACAAAGTACGGGTCCATGACCACGCCACTGTTAGCGATGGCGGCGGCAATCACGGCGTTTTGCATGACGGTGGTCTGCGGCCCGGGCGTGTGGTCCATGCCGACAGGCTGGCCGGCGCCGGCCCAGGCGGTCTCCCACTCGGTCATGAGCGACGGGTCGGCCATGATGGAGGCCGCGGAGGTCAGGTCCTGGCCTAGCTTTTGGCCGTAGCCAAAGGCGTTGGCAAACTGCACGAGCGTGTTTGCGCCAACTTCGTTTGCCACCTGGCCAAAGACGACGTTGGAAGACACGGCAAAGGCCTGCTGCAGGCTGATGGTGCCGTAGCTCTCGTTGGCATAGTTGGTGACCGGCGCGTTGCCGATGTCCATGGAGCCGGGCGCCTGGTAGGTGCTGGTAAGGCTGGCGGTGCCGGTTTCGAGTGCCGCGGAGAGCGTAACGACCTTAAACGTGGAGCCCGGCGTGTACAGCGCGTCCATGGCGCGATTGTACATGGAGCCGTCCTCGCCGCCGCCCGCCTGCAGCAGGGCGTCGATGTTGGTGTTGTCGTAGGTGGGCGAGCTGGCACATGCGAGCACCGCGCCGGTACGCGGGTCGATGACCACTACAGCGCCCTTAAAGCCCTTGAGCGCCTGCTCGGCCGCCGTCTGGATACGCGAGTCGATGGTGAGCTTGGCGGTGTTGCCCGGCTGGGTCTGGCCCGCGAGCGACGCGATGGCGTTGTTCCAGCTGGAGTAATCCTTGGAGCCGGTGAGCGTGTCGTTCATGACGCTCTCGATGGCGGTGGTGCCATACTGCTGGCTCACGTAGCCAACCACGTGCGCTGCCAGGTTGCCGTTGGGGTAGGAGCGTACGTAGGTGCCGTCCTCCTGCTGCAGCGACTCGGCCAGCGTCACGCCGTCGGACGTGATGATGGAACCGCGCTGGATGTACTTGGAGCGGGCGATGGTGTGGTTGTTGGTCGGCATGTCCTGATAGTCCTTGGCCTTAATGACCTGGACATAGGTGAGGTTGCCGATAAGGATGGCGAACAGCGCCGTAAAGGCGAGCACCGCACGGGTTAGACGGTTGGCGAGCGCAACGCGGCCGAGCACGCCGGATTCAGGCGTGTCGAGCAGGCGACGACGCATGCGAGAACCCGCGGAGTGGCTGCCGTTGCCGTAGGAAGGTGCGTTGGCAAAACGCGTACCGGTCGGGGCAGCGCCGGATGCGACCTGGTCATCGGTGATGGCGGCCATGGTGCCGGTGCCGGTGAGCTCGGCTTCGCGTCCGGTTGCCTCATCGCCGGCGCGCAGCAGCAGCGCGACGATGATAAAACTCGCCAACAGCGAGGAGCCGCCCTGGCTCATAAAGGGCAGGGTGACGCCGGTCAGCGGGATTAGGCGGGTTACGCCGCCAACGATTAAGAATGCCTGGAAGCTGATGGCCGCCGTAAGGCCGGTCGCGCTAAAGGCGGCAAGGTCGGACTTGGCGCGGGCTGCCGTGGTGAGGCCGCGCACGGCAAAAAGCATAAACAGGATGAGCACGGCGCCGCCGCCCAAAAGGCCCATTTCCTCGCCGATGGCCGAGAAGATAAAGTCAGACTCGACGACGGGGATGTTGTTTGCCATGCCGTTGCCAATGCCGACGCCAACCAGGCCGCCGTCAGCCAGCGAGTAAAGTGACTGTACGATCTGGTAGCCCTGGCCCTGGGCGTCCTTAAACGGATCGACCCAGACCTGAAAGCGCACCTGCACGTGCGACAGGAACTTGTAGGCGCCCACGGCTCCAACGGCCAGCAGCGCAAGGCCGATGATGACGTACGAAAAGCGTCCCGTGGCAACATAGAGCATCAGCAAGAAGATGGTGTAGAACAGGACGGCCGAGCCCAGGTCGCGTTCGAAGACGACGATGAGCAGGCACACGCCCCACACGGCAAACAGCGGCAGCAGCAGGCGGAAGCGCGGAATCTTAAGGCCCAGGACCTTGCGGTTGGAGATGGAAAGCAGCTCGCGGTTCTCGGCCAGATAGCCTGCCAGGAACAGGACGATGAAGACCTTGGCGAACTCGCCGGGCTGGATGGTGAAGCCCGCGATGCGAATCCACAGCTTGGAGCCCGAAATCGTGGTGCCGATAAAGATCGGCAGCATCAGCAGGATGATGCCGATAATGCCAAAGGTGTACTTGTAGCGCATGACCACGTCGAGGTTCTTGACCAGTGCGAGCGTTCCCACCATGAGCGCCACCGAGACAAACAAGATGATGAGCTGCGAGATGGCGAGGTCGGGGGCTAGGCGCGTCACGAATGTGATGCCGATGCCCGAGAGCACAAAGACGATGGGTAGGATGGCGGGATCGGCGCCGGGCGCCAGGATGCGCACGGCGATATGCGCCGCGGCGAAGGCAGCGAACAGGCCGATCGGCACGGCGAGCGTCTCAAAGGAAATCGTGGCACCCGCGGTGAGCACGTACATCGCATAGAGCAGGATGACGGGGAACGCCGAGGCGATGAGCAAGAGCAGTTCGGTGTTGCGGCGACTCATAAGCGGCACTCCCTTTCTAATTCTTATCGGAGGCTTCGGCCTCGGCTGACTGTTCGGCGGTTTTCTCGGAATCTGACTCGGAGTTGGATTCCTGATCGGTGTTGTCGCGAATCGTTTGCGCGTCAATCACCTGACGGGTCTGCTCCTCGTCAATCTGATGGCGGTACTTGGAAATGGTGTCCTGCGCATCGTCGACACTCGTTTGCGGAATGCCTGCCTTCAGGCGGTTTTGCGTGTCTTCGGGCAGGTCGGACAGTTTGATGCTGGTTTCGCTCTCGAGCCAGTGGAGCTCGACCCCGAGTGTCTTGCCGGGCAGGCCGCGCCAGACGGCGACATTGCCGTGGTAGGTTCCCAAGTAATAGGAGCCGGTGATGCCCGTGTATGCCCAGATGCCTGCTACCAGCACAAAGACAAGGGCCACGATGGCGGCGATGGTGACATTGCGGCGTCGGACGCGTTTTGCCTCGCGCATGACGCCGTCGTCGACCAGGTCGACGACCACCACGGTCACATTGTCGTGGCCGCCGGCGGCGAGCGCCGCGTCCACCAGGTTGTCGACACAGATCTGTGCGGTCGAGGACTGCGTAGCGATATTCTCGATATCGCTATCGGGAATCATGCTCGAAAGACCGTCGGAGCACAGAATCAGGCGGTCGCCTTCCTCGATGTGCAGGGTAAAGTGGTCGGCATACATGGCGGGATCCGAGCCCAGCGCGCGGGTGATGACCGAGCGGTTGGGGTGGACGCGGGCCTCGTCGGCCGTAATCTCGCCGGCATCCACGAGCTCCTCCACGTAGGAGTGGTCGCGGGTCACGCGGATGAGCGTACCCTCGTGGAGCAGGTAGGCGCGCGAGTCGCCCACGTGGGCGATGGCGAGCGTGTCGTTTTCGATGTAGGCGCAGG
>CATWKM010000122.1:0-3378 GCA_958351385.1 uncultured Collinsella sp.
GAGCGTCCGGCTGATAACCGGGAGGTCACAAGTTCGAATCTTGTCAGGTCCACCACTTTCTTTCGCAATAAACACCCCAGCGAGAGCCGAGTCGCCGCTGGGGTGTTTATTACTGTCTCCGTGGGGGTTTAGCTCAGCTGGGAGAGCGCGGGCTTTGCAAGCCTGAGGTCAGGGGTTCGATCCCCCTAACCTCCACCATGATGGACCTGTAGCTCAGTTGGTTAGAGCGTCCGGCTGATAACCGGGAGGTCACAAGTTCGAATCTTGTCAGGTCCACCATCAAAACTGTGAAGAGCCTTGGGGCGTTGCCTCAGGGCTTTTTTCTTGTCTGCGATAAATCTCATTTTGGTTTTGTGTGCTGTGCGAAAGATTGGGTAGTATAGCTATTCAATGCGGCGCGCTGCCGCGTGTTAACCGCTACGTACCGGAGGTGTTCCATGGTTCGCGTCGACATAGAGACCATCGTCATGGCCGCCGGTCCCGTGCCATCGCTTATCGTACTTCGTGAGCGCAGCAGCAAATCGGACTCGCCCGCGCCGCTGCGTTCCCTTTCCATTCAGACTGGTTCGTTTGAAGCTGCTGCCATCAGCCGCGGCATCGATAGCGGCCGCGCCGAGCGCCCGATTACCCATGACCTGCTGCTCGATACCGTTGACGCCCTGGGCGCCAAGCTCGAGCGCATCGAGATCGTTCGTGCCGAGCCGCCGGTGTTCTATGCGACGATTGTTGTGCTGGTCGATGGTGACGAGCGCAATATTGACGCCCGCCCCAGCGACGCCATCGCCCTTGCCGTGCGCAGTAATGCCCCCATGTTTGTGGAGGACGACATCATGAATCGCCTGGGTACCGTTTCTGCCCATGCCGAGGAAGTTGACGACGAGCAGGAGTTCGAGAAGTTCGACGAGTTCGTCCATACGCTCTCCCCCGATGATTTCTAAATGTCTGGCACGCGAGCGGAGAGGTCGCTGATGGGTACCCGCGTATCGGCTGAAGCGGCCGCCATCGCGCGTGAAGCCCAGATGCGCTCGGAGGCATCCGAGGCGGCTCGCATTGCCTATGTGACGCAGGCCCGCACACTTCGCGAGCGCCGCGGCTCCTATATCAAGATGGTTATCATCTCCGCCCTTGTCGCGGTAATCTGTTCTCGTCTTCGTGGTACAGTTGGTGCGCTTGGGTTTTCGATTTCAACAGGCTTGGTAATCTGGGGTGTGGTCGATGCGGTAATGCTGACCAACCAGATCAAGGTACTCGACAAGCGCGCGATGGATATGGTGCGCGCCCGCGACGCTGCCGCCAAGATCGCTGCCGAGGCACAAGAACTGTAACGACGCCGGATTCGATGGGAAGGTCTAGAGATGGCACAGGATATGCAGGACGCCGGCAACGTCTCCGCCGAGCTCGACGCCATGGTGTGTGACCTGATTGGTGCGTTCTTGGACGACCTTGCCGCCGGTGAGAATCCGGGCGTAGTTGTGGCGATCGAGGACGCTGCTTCCAACCGCTATCTGGCCGCACTCGACGAGGATGGCGAGGAGGCATGTCTGGAGGCTGCCACCAACTTTATCTCCGAGCACAAGATGGGTCTTAAGGACGAGGGCCTGGGCCGTATCGCCCGCTATGCCATCGGCTATACCGGCTGTGTCGAGATTGACGGCGGCTACCACGACGCTCTGCTCGTGAGTTTCTTTGAGACGACGCTCGAGAGCGGTTTTTCGGCATATGTGCTGTATGAGGGCATGGGTGCCGGCGATGGTTTTATGTGGAGCGACCCTGAACCTGCAGGTGAGGAAACCCCTCTCATCTAAAATCGCTAAAATAAACGAGTTTTCGGTAAAAGGCTCAATATTCCCGCTGAGCGTTGTATCGCTGGGCGGGCCGCATACGCGTGCCGTTTGTATATGGATAGAAGATAGGGGAACTACATGCGCGTAGACAATCTGAGGAACATCGCCATCATCGCCCACGTCGACCACGGCAAGACGACGATGGTCGACAAACTCCTGCGTGCCACGGACGCCTTCCGTGCCAACCAGCAGGTCGAGGACCGCGTCCTGGACTCTAACGACCAGGAGCGCGAGCGCGGCATCACGATTCTCGCCAAGAACATCTCTATCGAGTACAAGGACGTCAAGATCAACGTCATCGACACCCCGGGCCACGCCGACTTTGGCGGCGAGGTCGAGCGCGTGCTGCGTATGGCCGACGGCGCCCTGCTGCTGGTCGACGCTTTTGAGGGCCCCATGCCCCAGACCCGCTTCGTGCTGCGTCACGCTATCGACACCGGCCTCAAGATCATGATCGTCATCAATAAGATCGATCGTCCGGGCGCTAACCCCGAGAAGGCTTACAACGACTGCCTGGACCTCATGGCCGACCTGGGCGCTACCGACGACCAGCTCGAGTTCGCCATGGAGCACGTGGTCTACGCCAGCGCCATGAATGGCTTTGCCCGCCTTGACCCCAACGACGGCAACATGGACATGTACCCGCTGCTCGATATGATCATCGACGACATGCCCGCGCCCGAGGTTGACGAGAACGCCCCGCTGGCCATGCAGTGCGTGACCATCGACCACTCCAACTTCGTCGGCCGCATCGGAATCGGTCGCGTGTATTCCGGCACCATCCATCAGGGCGATCAGATCCTGGTTGTGAAGAACGACGGCTCCAGCGCCACCGCTACCGTCAAGCAGCTCTTTACCTTCGACTACCTGGGCCGTACCGAGTGCCAGGAAGTCGGCGCCGGCGATATCGCCGCCGTCGTGGGTATCGACCGCACCGATATCGGCGATGTTTACACCGACCCCGAGAACCCCGTCGAGCTCGAGCCCATTGAGATCGACCCGCCGACCCTGTCCATCGTCTTTGAGGCCTCGACCTCCCCGCTCGTCGGCCGCGATGGCGACATCGTGGGTGCCCGTCAGCTCAAGGAGCGCCTGTTCAACGAGGCCGAGAACAACGTGACCATGAAGATCGAGGAGCTCGAGGACAAGAGTGGCGTCGAGGTCTCTGGCCGCGGCATTCTGCACCTGTCCGTTCTGATGGAGTCCATGCGCCGCGAGGGCTTTGAGTTCCAGGTCGGTCGTCCCCGCGTTCTGTTTAAGAAGGACGAGAACGGCAACAAGATGGAGCCCGTCGAGCAGGCTGTTGTCGAGTGCCCGGACGAGTACTCGGGCAAGGTCGTCGAGGTCTTCGGCACCTCCGGTGGCATCATGACGAGCATGGACACCTCGGGCATCGTGACCCATCTTGAGTTCAAGATCCCGACGCGCGGCATCATGGGTCTTAAGAACCGCATCATGAACGTCACCCACGGCGAGGGCGTGTTCTACCACACCTTCCTGGAGTATGGCCCCTACGCCGGCGAGATCGGCAACC
>CATWKM010000123.1:0-3235 GCA_958351385.1 uncultured Collinsella sp.
ACCTTAAGCTCGGCTATGCAGTACTTGTTGGCACCATGCTTTCGAGCAGCAAGTCCCGCTGGAATCAGTTTACTGAGTCCGTCCCCGAGATTCTCGCGGGCGAGGAGGTCGCGCTCGTCAATGCCGTTCAGTGGTCTCAGACTGCCCGCAAGGACGTACTGATGGCCACGAACCCGAGCGCCCGCCATGCGCTCGATTTTGGCAAGATGGGGGAGCGTACCCTGCGCGCCTGCCTGGGTAAAGCCGCGGCGCAGGTTCCTGCCTACCAGCTGCTGTCTGAGGGCATGCGCTTTGAGGCGCGCCTAGCACATGATGCCTGCGACTTTGATATCGATTACGTCTTTGAGGTCGATGACTGCCTGGAGGACTTTGGTATCGAGGAGCTCGCCTTCGATCTGGAGCCTGCCGCATATATCGAGGAGTTCCGCAGGCAGCAGTTTGTCCGCTCGAACCGTAGTATGTTGCCGCTGCCCGTGGCACTCGGCGCCATTCGTCTAACGAGCGTTGAGGACGAGGTCCTCGACCGCCATGCTCACGCCTACTTGGCTTCTCGCAAAGAACTTCTCTAGGATTTATTGACATACATCGTCTTTCGTATCATGTTGAGGGGCGGGTTTCCAATCGGTTGCGAATCGCGCGCGATTCCGTACGCTGATTGAGCCCGTCCCGTCTTTATGAAGACAACAAGAAAGGAATCTGCATGTCAGAGTTTGCTGCCGGTCCTGCCGGTCGTATTGAGCGTGTCCGTGCCCTGATGGCTGAGCGCGGCTACGACGCTATCGTGGTGCGCGACGAGGCCAACCTTCGTTGGCTTACGGGCGTGAAGGGCGTCTTCGATTACACCTTCGAGTTCCCGCACGCTGCGTTTATTACAGCCGACCAGTGCCTGTTCCATACCGACTCGCGCTATCTCAACAGTTTTGAGGAGAACACGCCCGCCGGCAGCCCCTGGGTTTACGACATGGACGAGGGCGCCATCCCCGGTTGGGTCGCCGGCAAGATCGCGGCCAACAAGTGCCGCGTCTGCGCTGTCGAGGACGACATGCAGATCAATTTCTACCAGGGTATTCAGCGTGGCCTGGAGGACCGCTCCGTTGCCTGCATGCTGCCGCTGATGCATGACGACATCCGTAAGATGCGCGCCATCAAGGACGCCGAGGAGATCGAGCTCATGCGCCACGCGCAGTCGATCACCGACGCCGCCTTCCAGCACATGCTCGGCTATATTAAGCCCGGTATGACCGAGAAGCAGGTCCGCAACGAGCTCGAGAACTTTATGTTCGCTAACGGTGCCGACAGCCTGGCCTTTGGCTCCATCGTCGCGAGCGGTCCCAACACCGCCAATCCGCATGCCGTCCCGAGCGACCGTGTGATCGAGAAGGGCGACTTCGTTCTCATGGATTATGGCGCGGGCTACTGCGACTATCGCTCCGATATGACGCGTACCGTCGTGATGGGCGAGCCCACGCAAGAACAGCTCGACCTGTACGCGCTCGTGCGCCGTACGCACGAGGAGTGCGTCGCCGCCATCCATCCGGGCGTCGAGGGCAATGACATTTTCAAGCTTTCCAAGAAGATCATTGGCGATGCCGGCTATGGCGATTACTACAACCATGGTCTGGGCCACGGCGTGGGCATTGACATCCATGAGCTGCCCAACTTCAACCGCAGCAAGAATATCATCGAGGTCGGCTCGGTTATCACCATGGAGCCCGGCGTCTACCTGCCCGGCGTGGGCGGCGTGCGTCTGGAGGACTACGGCGTGGTCACCGAGAACGGCTACGAGCCCTTCACCAAGACGCCGCATGACCTTCACGTCATCGATTGCTAGCTCATTTCGATAGATTTTTGGGGCGGGACGTCCGGATCGATTCGGACGCCCCGCGTTCTCTTTTTATGCGCTCGCTGCAGGCGCCGTCTGCAAGTGTATAATTTCGGTCGTATGTAATTTGGACGCTTGTGCGTTCTGCCCATAACAAGAAAGGTCACTATGCCTACCATTTCTACCGCCGACTTCAAGAACGGCCTCGGTCTTCGCATTAAGGACAAGGTCTACACCATCGTCGAGTTCCAGCATGTCAAGCCGGGCAAGGGCGGCGCGTTTGTGCGCTACAAGACCCGCGACATCAAGAGCGGCCGCGTCGTCGAGAACACCTGCAACGCCGGCACCAAGTTCGAGAGCGTCATGCTCACCACCCGTGAGTTCCAGTACCTCTACAACGATGGCACCGACTACATCTTCATGGACAACGAGTCCTATGAGCAGGTTCCCGTTCCCGAGGACATGGTGGGCGAGAACTCCAAGTGGCTGCGCGAGAACGACATCTGCCAGCTGCTCTTCGCTGACGATGAGCTCATGGGCGTGACTCCGCCGATGTTCATCGAGACCACCATCGTCCAGACCGACCCGGGCTTTAAGGGCGACACCGTCCAGGGTTCCACCAAGCCGGCCACGATCGACACCGGCGCTGTCATCCAGGTCCCCATGTACCTCAACGAGGGCGAGGTCATTAAGGTTGACACCCGCGACGGCAAGTTCGTCTCCCGCGTCTAGCAACCAACTCTTCTAGGAGGACTCATGCCCCAGGAAATCAAGATTGACGGCATCGGCATTTCACCCGATGTTCTGACCGCCATCGTCTCGCGCGCCGTGTCGGATGTCGAGGGCATCGCCTCCGTTGGCGTCAAGGACCTTGCCACCAACCTTGTCTCCATGATGCTCTCGTCTAAGGCCCCGGCTTCCGAGCCGGCGGTCGAAGCCGAGGTCGTCGGCGACAAGCTCGCACTCACCGTGCGTGTCGTGGTGTTCTTTGGCTATCCGTTCAAGAAACTCGCCGAGGCCGTTCGCGTCGCCGTGGTCACCGCCATCGATGCCCAGGTGGGCGTTGAGGTCGAGCGCGTTGACGTTTGCATCGACGGCCTCGTTTTCCCCAAGGAGTAACCTTTGAGCCTTAAGGTTTATCGCGGGCGCACGCTTGCCCGCAGTCAGGCGCTGCAGCTGCTGTTCCAGGCCGAGGCCACGGACAGCCCGCTCGAGCGCGTCCTCGAGGGCGATTTCCTGATCTCGAAGGGCCCCCTCGACCCCTATGCGCTGGAGCTGTGCCGCGGTGCCTACGAGCATATCGACCGCATCGACTGCGCCCTGCGCGCCGTCGCCAAGAACTGGGATCTTATGCGCATGCCCGGCGCCGACCGCAATCTGTTGCGTATCGCCGTCTACGAGATGCGCTTCCTT
>CATWKM010000124.1:0-2894 GCA_958351385.1 uncultured Collinsella sp.
TTGCCGTCGAGCAAACGATCGAACTCGTCCCACTGCTTAGCGGCCATAAGCTGCTGCAGGCGTTTAAACGTGGTGCGTTTTTTGACGCTAAAGAACACCGACACGGCGATGCAGATGATAACGACGGCGGTCCAGAGTGTGCGGGAATCGGGCATATTAGGGTCCTTAGTCACTCATAAAGCGAGCGGTATGACAACACGTACTGGATGTATTATACGCAGCGCGCAAGCAAACTGGCATAAAAGCTCATCGAGGCCGAGTGCTATCGCTCGCTGCGGTACACTTACCTAAAGTAAACCATGAAGGGAGACATTACCTATGAAGAAGATCGTTTTGGCTTGCGGTGCTGGCGCTGCTACTTCCACGCTCGTTGCCCAGAAGGTCGCCACCTTGCTCGACGCCAACGGTTACGCCGGCAAGTACGAGATCGTGCAGTGCGCCATCTCCGAGGCCAAGGACTACTGCGACGAGGGCGCCGACCTGCTGATCGCCACCACCGTTGCCCCCGAGGGCCTCACCTGCCCGTACGTGAGTGGCGTGCCCTTCATGACCGGCATGAACCGCGTCGCTGCCGAGAAGGCCGTTCTCGACGTTATGGCTCAGTAGGCGCTGCCTGTATGAATGAGCAGAACGCCAACCCGGTAGAGCTCTTTGGCATGCGCGTCGCCCACGTGGGCATTAACGCCACCGACCCGGCCGATGCCCTGGAGATCGCGGAGCTGTTCTCGACGATGATGGGCCTGCCCGTTATCGAGACCCCGGTTTCGTACTTTAACGATTCGCTGATCGAGGTCATGAAGCAGAACGGTCGTGGCACCAAGGGCCACATCGGCTTTGCCGTCAACGACATCGATGCGGCCGAGAAGTGGTTTGCCGAGCGCGGGCTCGAGGTCAACGAGGAGTCGCGCGTGCTGCTGCCCGACGGCGGCACCAAGCTCGTGTACTTTAAGCGCGAGTTCGCCGGCTTCGCCGTGCACCTGTGCCGCGAGTAGCGCACAGGCTGCTATAGCTAGCAAAAAGGGATAGGGCCGCATGGCCTTATCCCTTTATTTATGCCGAGGGGCTTTCTATCGTGGCAGGCGAATCGTAAAGCGGCTGCCGACGCCCTCGACTGAGGTCACACCGATGACGCCGCCGTGGCTGTCGACGATCCACTTGGCGATGGCGAGCCCCAGACCCGAGCCCTGTGCGCCGGCATCGCGCGCGTTGTCGGCGCGGTAGAACCGTTCGAACGCGTGAGCTGCGGATTCCTGGTTCATGCCGATACCCTCGTCCTCAACACTTATGTCGATCGTGCCCATGCCCGCATTGGGCGTTATGCCAAATGTGACGGTCGTTCCCGCATCCGAGTACTTGGCGGCGTTCTGCACGATCACGCGCAGAGCCTGCTTCACGAGCGCCACGTCAACGGGCGCGTCGCAGCGCGGGTCGCTGACAAGCGCAGCGTCGTACGCCAGTCGATACGTGTGCGCGGCATCGATCATCTGTGACTCCTCGCATACCTCGCCGACCAGCGCGGCCAGGTTGGTATTCGCACGCCGCAGGACCGTGCGTCCGGCGTCGCCGCGTGCCAAAAACAGCAGCTGTTCCACGAGCTCTTGCATGTGCTCGCTTTCGGCCTTGAGGGACGCGATGGATTCTGCCAGCACGTCCGGGTCGTCTTTGCCCCAGCGGTCGAGCATGTTCACGTAGCCCTGAATCACCGCGATGGGCGTGCGCAGCTCGTGGCTCGCGTCGTTGACAAAGCGCATCTGCTGCAGCTTGGCCTCTTGCATCTGGCGCAGCAGGCGGTTGAGCGCGACCTCGATGCTTGCCAGGTCGGCGTCGCCGGTGGTGACGCTCGGCGAGTCGACGCTTGCGCGCTCGATGGCCTGCTCGAGCGTTTCCATCTTGCCGCCGGAGAGCTGCATGCGGCCGAGTTCGTCCACGCGCAGGGCCAGATCGTTGAGCGGCGCCATGGTGCGGCGCACGCGGCGGGCGCCGCCGAGCATGTTGAGCACGCTGATGACCTGCCAACCCACAACTACAAGGTAGAGAGGCCATAGCGTGACGAGGTCCTGCGCGAGGGGGAAAGTCTTGGTGGTACGCGCAAGCTCGACGGTATAGGTGAGCGTTGTCAGGTCCCAGCCGCGCGCGGGCGTCAGCGACATGCTGCGAACGGTGGCGCTGGGGATCCATCCTGCGGTAAACGCGCCGTTGGGCAGCGTCTGGTTGTATCCATAGACGAGGATCGCCACCGCAATAACCAACAGCAACAGATCGAGCCAGACGTAGCTCATCAGGCGGCGCCACATATAGCTCCAGTTGATGGCGCGGGCGATGGAGGTGACGCGCTTGGCCTCGGCATTACGCGCGGCAGACATAGCCCACCCCGCGCACGGTCTGGATGATGCGGGCACCGCCGGCGTCTTCGATCTTGGCGCGCAGGTGCGCGATGTGCACGTCGACGTTGTTGGTGTCGCCTACGTATTCGTAGCCCAGCGCCTCGTGCGCGATGCGCTCGCGCGTGAGCACGGTTTCGGCATGCGTCATAAGCAGGGCGAGGACGTCGAACTCGCGGGCCGTGAGCGCGATGGGCGAGCCGCCGACCGTGACTTCGCGGCGGTCGGGATCGAGCGCGACCGAACCCACGGCGAGTGCGGCGGGGGAGGGCGCGGCAGCGGTCTGGGCCGTGTCGGTTGCCGGGGACATTGTGGCGATACCGGCGGCCGTGCCGCTCGCTACGCCAGCCCCGGCCCCGCCGCCGCCAACGCCCGAAGCCGCCCGCACGGCTTCCGAGCGCTTCAGCGCCACGCGGATCCGTGCGAACAGCTCCTCGATCGCAAACGGCTTGGTCAGGTAATCGTCGGCGCCGGCGTCGAGCCCGGCAACCTTGTCCATCACGGCATCGCGCG
>CATWKM010000125.1:0-2607 GCA_958351385.1 uncultured Collinsella sp.
AGTGCCCCGCAACTGGCTCAATTCCAGTTGCGGGGCACTTGCGTTTGCCCAGATAAAACCGACCAAAATAAACCTGTCCCTTTTTGGCAGGTTAGTCCCAGAAGCTGTCTTCTTCGTCCTCGGACTTGGGGCCGCGGTCGACATACATCTTATGGGTGCGCTTCTCCATTACAAAGGCAAGAATCGCAAACAGCAGGATGCCGCCGGCGAAAAGGATGGCAAAACCGGTGCGGGTGCCAAACAAAAAGGAAAAAACTGCGTCCATTGGGTGCCTTCTTGCGTAGTTGAGTTGGGTCGTAAACGCTCATAAGTATATACTTGCCCATACATGTACAAGGTTGCAACCTAAATGGAATGTATATCGCCGGAGGATCTAATGCTTGATATCAAGTTTGTTCGCGAGAACCCCGATGCCATCGATGTCGCCATGGCTAACCGCCAGACGTCTTGGGATCGCGAGAAGTTCTTTGAGCTCGACGACGAGCGTCGTGCCGTCATCACCGAGGTCGAGGAACTTCAAGCCACGCGCAATGCCGAGTCCAAGAAGATCGGCGCCCTGATGAAGGAGGGCAAGAAGGACGAGGCCGAGGCCGCCAAAGAGGCCGTGCGCGCCGTCAACGAGAAGATTGACGGTCTGGCTGAGCGCCGCACCGCCCTCGAGCAGGAGCAGTACGACTTCATGGCTCACCTGCCCAACATTCCTTGCGAGGCCACGCCGTACGGCAAGGACGAGGACGAGAACATCGAGCGCCGTCGTTGGGGCACCCCGCGCGAGTTCGACTTCGACTTTAAGCCGCACTGGGATCTGGGCACCGACCTCGACATCCTTGACTTCGAGCGCGGCAACAAGCTCTCCGGCAGCCGCTTCACCGTTCTCGGTGGCGCCGGCGCCCGTCTTGAGCGCGCCCTCATCAACTTCTTCCTCGATACGCACACCAGCCGTGGTTTTAAGGAGTGGTGGCCGCCCATCGTCGTCAAGCGTCAGACCATGTTCGGCACGGGCCAGCTGCCCAAGTTCGAGGACGACGCCTATCACGTCTCGGGCGACAACTTCCTGATCCCCACCGCCGAGGTCGTGCTCACCAACCTGCACGCCGGTGAGGTCCTCGACGCCGATACCCTGCCGCGCCGCTACACCGCCTTCACCCCCTGCTTCCGCGAGGAGGCCGGCTCCGCTGGTCGCGATACCCGCGGCATCATTCGCCAGCACGAGTTCGACAAGGTCGAGATGGTCAAGTTTGCCAAGCCGGAGGAGTCCGACGAGGAGCTCGAGAGCATGACCGCCGAGGCCGAGTTCCTGCTGCAGCAGCTGGGTCTTCCGTATCGCGTGATTAGCCTGTGCACCGGCGACCTGGGCTTCTCTGCCCGTCAGACCTACGACGTCGAGGTCTGGCTGCCGAGCTACAACGCCTACAAGGAGATCAGCTCCTGCTCCAACTGCGGCGACTTCCAGGCTCGCCGCGCCAACATCAAGTATCGCGACCCCGAGAACTTCAAGGGTTCGCGCTACCTGCACACCCTTAACGGTTCCGGCCTGCCGGCTGGTCGTACCATGGCTGCCATTCTGGAGAACTACCAGAACGCCGACGGCACCATCACGATCCCCGAGGTCCTGCGTCCCTACATGGGCGGCCTCGAGAAGATTGAGCCGGTCGCGTAACTTGGCTGCATAGGCGATATGCAAGGGCGCTCCTTCGGGGGCGCCCTATTTCGTGCGCAGGTCCATACCATGCCGTGCGGACAGCTCAATAGAAAACACACGAACAACTGTTCTGTATACAGCCATCTACCTGCTATGCTTTTGCTAAATAAGAGCGAGAGAAAGGGGACGCGATGGAGCTGTTTGATGACCGGGTGGTTTTGTTTGAGAGCGACGAGGGCGGGGAGTACCTGCTTGTGACGTGTGAGCCGTCTGGCATGGGTGGCCTGGTGGTTCGACAGACGAGCGAGGGGCCGTTGACGCAATGGTGCTTTGAGGAGTCGCCGCATGTGGTCGAGACCTTTGTGGCGCACGAAGGGCTTGTGGCCCTGGAGCACTTCTATGGGGTCCGGACATCTAACCAGGTTGCTCGCATGTTGAGCATCTCGTTTGCCGATTATGATTGTGCCCAGCGGGTGAGATCGCTCCTGAGGGAACTTGATGCTAAGTTTGACGTGATCGAAAAGCCAATCGATCGTACGGGGAACGACGGTATATGCGGAGCAGCATGACAAGACTGCGTTCCACAAAAAAGTTTGAAATTGTGCTTGACTCCAATAAGCTAAAGTGGTTTTATATGTCTTGCGCTGCGGCGTTACCTCAGCTGGATAGAGGGTCTGACTACGAATCAGAACGTCATAGGTTCGAATCCTATACGCCGCACCAATTGAAATTGAAAGCCTCCGGCAACGGGGGCTTTTCTTTTACGCCGGCACTGCATGGATTCGAACCACGGTCGAGGCACGAACAACTTAATTATCACTCCGTAAAATTTTTTCTAATTGTCGCTTGACCCATCGGGGGCTCGCGTGCATAATAATCCGTGCGTTGCGGCGTTACCTCAGCTGGATAGAGGGTCTGACTACGAATCAGAACGTCATAGGTTCGAATCCTATACGCCGCACCAA
>CATWKM010000126.1:0-2514 GCA_958351385.1 uncultured Collinsella sp.
ATGTCCTCGCCGCGCTGGCAGTACTCGTCAAAAAAGGCGCCAAGGTGACGGCTGCCCGGGGTGATCCACATGGCGAGCTTGTCCTTGTCGACGCAGGAGAAGCGGTGGATGGTCACGTCGGACTGGGAGCCGTCGGGGCTCGTGCCGTAGGCGAGGCCCATGGTGATGTAGGGGCCGCCATCGACGGGCGTGTTGGTGGGAGCGGGAACGATCTTGCGCAGGTCAAAGCCCTCGTCGGTCGCCTTGTACACGACCTCCTGACAGTCGATGTGCGCGCCCTCGGCGATCTGCTTGGGCGCGATCAGGTTCTCGAAGCGCTTGCCGATCTCGAGGCCCAGGTGCTCCTCGTCCAGGTCGAGCAGGGCGGCAACGCGCTTGCGGCTGGCAAGCATGCCGATGCAGACCTTGGCATCGTCAAAGCCCTTGACGTTGTTGAAGACCATCGCCGGGCCCTCTTTGGTCGGGCGCATAACGGTGCCGCCGGCACCGACGTGGCGATAGACGCCCGAGACCTCGGCGTCCGGATCGACCTGGGTGTCGGTCTCGAGCAGCTGGCCCGGCATCTCGCGCAAAAAGTCGAGCGCGGAGCGTAGGTCGTGGATCTGGGAAGCATCGGTAGTGGACATAGCATGCTCCTTTCGGGAGAGTGCCCGGCGGCGAGGATGCCGCCGGGCTGGGTAACGTAGTGGGGCCGCGGCGCTCATAGATGGGACGCTCGGCCACTCGCAGTTCGAGCACTCGGCTGCTTACAGCCCAAGCGCTCGACCGCTTACATCAGGCCAAAGAGGTGGAACCAGGCGGCCTCGACCAGCACGACAATAAAGACGACCACAGTGAGGGGAATGCCCATGCGCATAGCCTCTTTGGAGGTGTAGCCGCCGGCGTCCTTGCCCTCGCCGATAAGGATCGGCAGGTTGTGGAACGGCAGGATGTAGTGGATGTTGATGGACGTGAAGACGATGAGCGCCACGGCGAGCGGGCTTACGCTGGAGCCGGCCGCAAAGCTTATGAACGCCGGCACGCACACGCCGAGCACGGCCATGACCGAGCCCATGAACATGTGGATGATCATGGAAAGCGCAGCGACAAGCAGGGCGAACAGGAAGATGTTCTCGGGCACGGAGCTGGGAAGCACGACGTCGGCGATCCAGGCGTTCATACCGGTGGCACCGCCCACGGAGCCCACGGCCATGGCGGCCGTCAGGAACATGAGGGACTTGATGTCGACAGCATTCCAGCTGGCGGGGGTGAGGACCTCGCCGATGACGGGCATGGCGAGGCAGACGCCGATGGCCAGGGTGACCCAGCCGATGTAATCGCCCGAGACGGTGAGCCACAGCGCGATGGCGATGATAAGCCACACGATGGTGCGGATCTCCTTGACGGAGAGCTTGCCGAGCGCAGCCTGCTTGGCCACGATCTGCCCGCGATCGTAGACGAGCTCCTTGCTGGGCTTAAAGAGGAAGAGGCCCAGGAACAGGGTGCACAGCAGCGCGACCAGCATGGGCACGCTCATGTACAGGAACCAGTCGACGAAGGACGGGCTCATGCCGCCGGCCTCGGCGCTGTACTGCGCAACGAGCGGGTTGAGCGTGGAATCGCCCGTCAGGAAGAACATGGAGCCCGGGGCGGCAGCGGCAAACACGAGGAAGCCGAGCTTGCCGCGGTCGTCGTCACCGTAGCCGGCGGACTCGGCGATGACCGAGACGACGGCGAGGATGAGGAAGGCGCGGGGGAACGGATGCGGGATCAGCAGCGACAGCACAAAGGTGAGCGCGACGATCGAGATGATGAGCGACTTGGCGTCGCGCACGAACTTGAGCATGAACGCATAGGCGATGCGCTCGCCCAGGCCCGACTCCTTGACTGCACTGGCGATGAGGTAGGCGCCGATGACGAGCCACATGGTGGCTTTGGTCCACGAGCTAAACGTGGAGGCGACCGTCGCCGAGATGCTCGCGGCGCCCGTGTCGTCCACGCACACCTTAAACAGAACGAGCAGCGCGCAGTAGAGCAGGCCCACAAAGCCCGGCTGTGCCACGCCACATGCCCAGAACACCACCGTGGCGAGCGTCAGTGCCAGACAGGTCTGACCGCCGACCGTAAGCTCGACCGTCGAGCTCAGCTCCGCCAAAGGAAGAAACTTCACTAGCAAAAAGACAACGATACCCAGCACAAAGCCAATTTCGCGCTTGGTGATCTTAAACGCCTTCTTTTCCGCTTCCATCTCCCCACCTTTCTTGTTGGGGGCGCTCCGGATTCGCGGCCGCATTGCCGCTAAAAAAGGGGCGCCCGTTATCGGACACCCCTCACGTTGCGCTGTGTTGTTGCAATACAGTCAAGCGGGATTTTTGGATGAGAAGCGATCTTCTGGGCAAAAACCGTCACAACATTCGACGCTTTTCCTCGTTTTCGAGATTTTCATCGAATGTTGTGACGGTTTGGATATGGCAAAGGGACTGTCTTTTTTCACATAGCGAGGGCTGCGCGGATGGAGGGGACCTCCAGGGCCTC
>CATWKM010000127.1:0-2502 GCA_958351385.1 uncultured Collinsella sp.
CATTCCACCTATCGGATTACCAGTTCACAGACTGGTTATTATTTAATAAACCAATACTCCTCAAAACAACGGTCTCGATCCGCGTATCGTCTACGCCGGCATCGGTGCCGTGGCGTTGCTGCTGATCGTGCTCATCGTGGTACTTCTGCTCGGCTGCGCATCTTCGACGCCCGAGACCACGCCCGAGACGCCCACTGCTACCAAGACGACGACCAAGAAGTCTTCTAAGAAGACCGAAATCGTCGACGAGGATGAGGACACCGATGAGCCGACTGACGAGTCGACTGATTCGGACGCCTCCAAGACGACGGCTAAAAAGGAAGAGAACGAGGTAACGAAGGTCAAGATCTCCGTTGCCAAGGGCAAGACTGCTTGGATTGAGGTCAAGGTCGACGGTAAGTCGGTCTATGGCGCCCAGGCGACTGGCCCCTTTGAGCAGGAGTACACGCCCGAGTCCTCGATCGAGATCACCACGTCTAAGCCTTCCGATGTCACCGTTACCAAGAACGGCGAAAAGGTCCGTTACGATACCAAGACCTCGGGCGTGGCGCGCGTGACGATCACCGTTCCCAAGAAGGAGACGACTGATTCCGAGAATGGTGAAAGTTCTGATGGTGCCGACACCACCGATGGTACCGACACCACCGACGGCACCGATGCCCAGTCCACGGATGGCGCCGATACCGCAACTGACGGCCAGACGCCCACCGATTCTACCGACTATTCGTACGATAGCTACTAAGTCACTCGTACGCGAAAGGAAACATCATGGCTAAAGATTCCAGCTTCGACGTCGTGTCTGAGGTCAACATGCAAGAGGTCGATAACGCCTTCCAGCAGACCACGCGCGAGATTTCCCAGCGCTATGACCTGAAGGATTCTGGCGCCACGATTGAGCTTTCGAAGGGCGACAAGCTCTTTACGATCAACGCCCCGGCCGACTTTGTCTCCAAGCAGATCATCGATGTCCTGAGCTCCAAGCTCATCAAGCGCGGCATCGACCTCAAGGCTGTCTCGTGGGATGCTCCACAGGCGGCATCGGGCGGCACCGTGCGCGTGCTCGGTCATATCGTTGAGGGTATCGACCAGGCGACCGCTAAGAAGATCAACAAGGACATCAAGGACCAAAAGCTCAAGGTCAAGGTGACCATCGAGGCCGACAAGCTGCGTGTTTCCTCTGCTTCGAAGGACGCGTTGCAGACCGTGATCCAGTTCCTGCGCGACCAGGACTACGGCCAGCCGCTGCAGTTCACCAACTACCGGTAATATCATTCGAAAGGACTGCTCTCCAACATGGATACACCGTTGGGCTCCGTGCTCTACATCACCCTCGGGTGCGCTAAGAACGAGGTTGACACCGACCGCATGCGTTCTCTTTTGACCGCCGCAGGCTACGAGGAGGCTTTCGACC
This sequence comes from uncultured Collinsella sp., assembly GCA_958351385.1. Lineage (GTDB taxonomy): Bacteria > Actinomycetota > Coriobacteriia > Coriobacteriales > Coriobacteriaceae > Collinsella. The sequence goes on from CATWKM010000127.1 coordinate 1,412, forward strand.
CGCAGGATGCCGATATCGCCATCGTCAATACGTGCTCGTTCCTCGCTTCCGCAACGTCCGAGAGCATCGAGACCACGCTCGAGCTCGCCAACGAGGTTCAGGACGGCGTTCGTTCTTGTCCCATCGTCATGTGCGGCTGTGTGCCGTCGCGCTATGGCGACGACCTGCCCGATGAGCTGCCCGAGGTCGCTGCCTTTGTGAAGGCCGACGAGGAGGACGGCATCGTGGCGGTCATCGATGGCGTGCTGGGTGTCGAGCGCGAGATTGCCGCCTATATTCCGCAAGTCAAGCGCACTGTCGAGGGCGCCGTTGCTTACGTCAAGATTTCCGATGGCTGCAACCGCTTCTGCAGCTTCTGCATGATCCCCTATATTCGCGGTCGTTATCACTCGCGCAATGCCGAGAGCATTATCTCCGAGGTGCGCGACCTGGTCGCCGGTGGTGTGCGCGAGATCGTTCTTATCGGTCAGGACACGGGCATTTGGGGTACCGACTTTGCCGACGAGGACCTCGCCGAGGGTTCGCCGCGCAATCTGGCGCAGCTGCTGCAGGCCGTTGCTGAGGCGGTGCGTCCTCATAACGTGTGGGTCCGCGTACTCTACCTGCAGCCCGAGGGCATGACCGATGAGCTTATCGAAACCATTCGCGATACGCCCGAGGTGCTGCCCTATATCGATATTCCCGTGCAGCACTGCGACGCGCGCATCCTCAAGGCCATGCGCCGCTCCGGTTCCCGTCATGAGCTCGAGGACCTGTTCCGCGACCTGCGCGAGCGTATCCCCGGTATCGTGATCCGCTCCACGGCTATGGTCGGCTTCCCGACCGAGACTGACGACGAGTTCCGCGATCTTATCGACTTTATGGACACCGTCGGCTTTGACTACACGAGCGTCTTTGCCTACTCGCGTGAGGAGGGCAGCCTGGCCGCCAAGATGGAAGGTCAGGTCGATGAAGAGGTTAAGCTCGAGCGCGCCCAGGAGGCTATGGATCTGGCCGAGTCGCTCGGCTTTGCCGCCACGGCGGCCCATGTGGGCGAACGCGCCCAGGTGATCGTCGACGGCATCGAGGAGACCGAGGACGGCGCTGAGCTC
>CATWKM010000128.1:0-2501 GCA_958351385.1 uncultured Collinsella sp.
CCGAGGCCATCGTTGCCGAGGATACGGATGCTTGCGAGCGCTTCCTGGACGCGGTCGATGCCTCGGCCGTGTACGCCAACGCCAGCACGCGCTTTACCGACGGCGGCGAGTTTGGCCTGGGCGCCGAGATCGGCATCTCGACCCAAAAGCTCCACGCCCGCGGCCCCTTTGCCGCCGAGGCCCTCACCACCTACAAATACAAGCTCCGAGGCACCGGCCAGGTCCGCCCCTAACGCCCGCGCAAATAAAAACCACCACAAAGGTGCCTGTCCCCTTTGTGATGGTTTTGGAATTAAGCCTGAAAGGTGTCGCGGTCGGGGGCGAAGGACTGCATGGCCGCTATGGTGCGGTCAAAGAGCTCGGGGAGCTCCCAGCCCAACATCTCGGCGCCCTGCGAAATCACGTCGCGCGAGCAGCCGGCGGCAAAGCGCTTGTCCTTGAACTTCTTCTTGAGCGACTTGGTCGTAAAGTCCATAACGCTCTTGCTCGGGCGCATGATGACTGCAGCGCCGATCAGGCCGGTGAGCTCATCGCAGGCAAACAGGATCTTTTCCATCTGCAGCTCGGGTTTGGGCAGCGAGGTGTTGAAGTCCGACGTGTGCGTCTGGATGGCGCGAATGAGCTCGGGAGACGCACCTTCGCCCTCAAGAATCTCGGCAGCATAGATGGTGTGGTTCATGGGGTCGTCCTCATGCTCCTCCCAATCTAGGTCGTGCAGCAGACCGACGATGCCCCAAAACTCCTCGTTCTCGGGGTCGAACTCGCGCGCAAAGTAGCGCATGGTGCCCTCGACCGTTTCGCCGTGGGTGATGTGGAACGGGTCCTTATTGTGCTCGTTGAGCAATTCGAACGCACGGTCGCGGGTGATTCCGGCGGAAAGTGGCTCTGCCATAAAAGACTCCTTGTGCTCGCAGGTATCGCTAAGAATGAATACTACTAGAACGACTAGAACGAAAAAACCACCACAAAGGTGCCTGTCCCCTTTGTGGTGGTTTTTGACGCGGATGGGTTAGTTGAGGGCGGCTTGGGCTAGGCGGGCTTCGGCGGCCTCCTCGGTGACGCCCAATGCCACGGCGAACTCCTCGATGGAGCGGCGCTTGGCTTCCTTGAGTACACGCATATAGTAAGAGCTGGGCTTTTTATCGGCTTCCTCGGCCTGGCGAATGCGGTGCATCATGGTCTTTGCCACGCGGACCGTCTCGGGCGCGCCCAGCTTGAGCTGCTGCTTAAAGTGTGTCTCTTCAAGCGAGCTGTTGCGCTCGGTAAAGGTGTCGCACTCCAGCTCGTCATAGTGGCTCAGCAGATGCTCGGCATCTTGCTGAGAGATGGCGGCATGCAGACGGTCGGCCTGCGCCACGGGGTACATAAGGATCGTCTGCGCATGCCCCTGCTTGGCCTCGAGCAACAACATGGGCTGCGGCGTGTCGTCCCTAAAACCGACGACGGTGCAGACTCCCTGACCCGGATGAATGACGTGTTGACCGATTGAGAACATGCTACCTCCAACTTATACGAATTTACGTATGTCTAGAATAACACGCTGACGTGCGCAAATCCTCGCTTTATGCAGGAAAAGCACACAACTCTGATAGGTAAGAGTATTCGATAAAAGACACAGCTCATTCACACCTTTATGCATTTTCAACGCGTGCATAATCTGCAGGCAGACTGGCATCTTTGAGTGACTCCATACAAGCTGTAGTCAATTTTGTGCATATGCAATTTCGATTGGCTTTACCCTGCGACAGTGCCCCTCGCTTGTGATAGAGTGCTACAAACTCTGGCTTTTGCCCTACGAGTGACCAAGAGCTCGGGGGCTTTAACACAAGGAGGATCTATGCCCGAGAAGATTGAAGAGCTGGTACGCGCTGCGCTTGCTGCGGCCCAGGAGGCCGGCGACCTTTCCGCATTTGAACTTGACGATTGCGCTATCGAGCGACCGGCTGACACTTCTCATGGCGAGTGGACCTCTACCATGGCCCTGAAGTCCGCCAAGCTGGCCCACTGCGCCCCGCGCAAGATCGCCGAGGCCATCGTTGCCCATATGCCCGAGGATCCCGCGATCGAGAAGGTTGAGATCGCAGGCCCCGGTTTCATCAACTTCTACCTCTCCGTTGCCGTCAAGAATGCCATCTTTGGCGAGGCTCGCGAGAAGGGCATGGACTTCGCTAAGTCCAACGTCGGTGGTGGCCTGAAGACCCAGGTCGAGTTCGTTTCCGCCAACCCCGTCGGCCCCATGCACATCGGCCACGGCCGCTGGGCCGCGCTGGGCGATTCGCTCTGCCGCGTTATGGACCACGCCGGCTATGAGATCCAGCGTGAGTTCTACATCAATGACCACGGCTCTCAGATGAACACCTTCGGCAACTCCATCAGCACGCGCTATATGCAGCTTGCCGACATCATCGCCAAGCAGGGCGTTGATATCGACGAGGCTCACAAGCTGCTGATCGCCGACCGTGACGCCTTTGTTGCCGACGAGAACGACGAGCACCCCGAGA